>JAYVKL010000258.1:0-9842 GCA_043768465.1 Pyrinomonadaceae bacterium | reverse complement strand
AATGTTGACCCACACTGTGCCGTATTTCCATTCGGTGCGATCAGGTGCCAAAACATACTTGCCGCCCGGTTTAAGGATGGCAATCATTAGCCTGGCGAAAATCGCATAATCCAGCGAGGCGTCTTTGAGAAACCGTTTAAGCCGTCGATATTTGGATTCCCGCCTGGCTGACAAGTCTAAAACATTTGCCAGTCTCGCCAGATTTGAAGTGTTTTGTCGGATCATCGCAATCAAAAAACTCGCCAACAACTCGACTCTGCGCCGGTCTAATGATAAATTTGCTCGTCATGCTGCAAAGCATTCGGAGGTGTTCTTTTCATATATTCAAGAGCTATGCTAGCTCGAAAACACATCCGCTTTCTATTTTCAAATATCTTTCAACACTGTTTTTGTCCCGTGCAGAAAACTGATTATGAGGCTTTGGAAAAAAATCTTGCTGGTTACGCTCGCCGTCATTCTGCTGGCGCAGCTTCCGTTTATTTATAATCGTTATTGTTTCGGGCAGCTTTACGATAAAATCGCCAAACTGCAAACAGAGCGAATCGAAAACTCTCATCCGAATTTCAAAGATTACAAGGGAATTATTCACGTTCACACTTCCATCGGCGGACACAGCACGGGAAGTTTTGACGAACTGATTGACGGTGCGAACAAAAACAATCTTGATTTCGTCGTGATGACCGAACATACAACCGATTTATATGACACTTCCGCGCTGACTTTGAAGGGGAAAATCGGCGATGCTTTGTTCGTGGGCGGTCAGGAAGTTGAAACGGCGACCGACCGATTTTTACTGCTCGACGGCAGCCCGGACGCGGGCAAAATGAGCCGCGTCGCGGCAAATGATTTTCTGCAAATCATCCATAATCAAAACAAACTCGCCTTCATCGCTTACCCGGAAAAGCACCGGGATTGGAATGAAAATTTTGACGGCATCGAAGTTTTTTCGCTGAACACGAACGCCAAAAAGATGAATCCGCTGCTCGTCTTCTTCGACGCGCTCTGGTCATATTACTCATACCCCGAACTCGTGCTGGCAAAGTATTTTCAGCGTCCCGACGATAATCTGAAAAAGTTCGACGAAGTTACGCTCAATCGGAAATCAACTTTAATCGCCGGAACGGACGCGCATTCCAACATCGGCTTTCACCTGCTCGGCGACGACGCGGGCAACAAAATTATCAACCTCAAAATTGACCGCTACGAAACGATTTTCCGCGTGATGCGAAATCACGTGACGCTCGAAAAAGACAAACCGCTGACGCAGGAAAATCTGCTGCAAGCCTTAAAAAACGGGAGGTCTTTCATCGGTCTCGATGCGTTGAGCGACACGAGCGGATTTTTTTTCGCGGCGGAAAACTCTAAAGAAACCAGGATGCTGGGCGACGAAATCGCTTTGACGGGCGATTTGAATTTGAAGATTTCCGCACCGCAAAACGCTCGCTTCGTCATCTTCAAAAACGGCGAAAAGTTTGCCGAAGAAGCGAACGTCGCGCAGATAAATTTTCCCGTCAAAGAAAAGGGAACTTACCGCGCCGAAGTTTATCTGGATTCGCTCGGAACACCTTTCGACAAAATGCCTTGGATAATTTCCAATCCGATTTACGTTCGATAGCTCAGAGTCCAAAGTTTAGAGTTCAAAGTTCAGAGTCCACGCTTGAGCGTGTTTTTCCGCCGCGCTTCGCTGGCGGATAAGACAAACTAAAGTTGGCACTCTGAACGAAGAAAAGCAAACCGAGGTTTGAACTCTGAACTTTGGATGTTTGAACGGATTTGGCAAGCCAACGATTTGATATTCTCCGTCATCTTAAACTCCGAATCGGATTTACAAAATTACAAAGCGAAAAGACAATGAACAATTATAAAAAAGGGGTTTTCAAGATACTCGGTCTGAGTTTGTCAGCCGTTCTGTTTTCAGTCGGCGCGACGGCGCAGCAGCAAGTTCAGCGCGCGCCGTTTGACGTGAACGATTACCGAATGGACGTGCAGCTTACGCCTGACGAAAATAAATTAAATGCGACGGTTGACGTTCGCTTTACGCCGGAAGCCGACACGCGCACGGTCTCTTTTGAGTTGAACGGTTCGCTGAAAATCGAGAGTATCACGCGCCTCAATTCGTTCGCGTCGAACGCTGTTAATTCGCCGATCAAAACGAAAAGCGCGACCGCGACTAAAACGCCGACTGCCGTCGTTACTTCATCTTCGACATCCAATCAAATTACTTTCGTACAGGATCAAACGGGCGTTTCGGATCTGGGTCCGAGCGTGCGGATTGATTTGGGCGACACGGCTACAAAAGGAACGCCGGTAACTCTGAGATTCAAATACGGCGGCATTTTAGCGACGGCGGCGGGCGGACCGCTTTTAACGAAGCGGCTGGCGTATGTCGGCGCGAAAGACGGCTATTTATTATATGCGGCGCGTTGGTTTCCGTTTCATAATTACGCGGCTGACGAAGCGACTGCCGACATTTCGATTTCCGTTCCGGGCGGCTTTCAAGTCGTCGGCTCATCCGATTTGCCCGCGACGAACAGCGGCGGAAAATATCGTTTCGTGCAGACTAAACCCGCGCTCGTCGGCAACGTCGCTTACGCCAAATACTCGGCGAAAACCCTGCGTTTCGGCGAGTATGAATTGCAGTTTTATACCAGAGTCGGCAACGACGCGCTCGTCGCTTCCTACGGTGAAACTTTAGGACGTGCGCTCGAATTCTACACGAAACAATTCGGCGAACCGCAGGGCGGTAAACGTCTGCAAATCGTCCAGATTGACGACGAAAGTCTCGATTTTTATTCGACGCAGGGAACGATTTTTATGGCGAATCGCCTGTCCGAGCAGGGGCGCGATGTCACGCAGGAACGTCTTCAGCGCGAAGCCGCGCTGCAATGGTGGGGTTTGACCGTCGGGTTAAAAGCGTTCGACGATGCCTGGATTTCGCAGGGTTTAGCCGAATACAGCGCGTTCGCTCTGCGCGAAAGCACTTTGTCGGGAGCGCAGCTTGAAAATCTGCGCCGTGAATTGCTGGAAAAATCGCTGACGTTTGAGCAGACCGCTTCGCTGTCGAGAACGCCCGCCAATCTGGACGACCAATCAACCGCTTATCAATACATTATGTATGGCAAGGGCGCGTCGGTTTTCCGCCTGCTGCGCGACACGCTCGGCACGGAGAAATTCAATCAATTACTGCGGACTTATTTGCAGCAGTATCGCGGCAAAAACGCTTCGATTGACGATTTTGAGAAACTGACGACGCAAATCGCCGGTCAGCCGATGCGCTACTTTTTCGCCCGCTGGGTCGAAGGCACGGGCGTTCCCGAATTTACGACCGATTATCAAATTATCAGAACACGCGGCGGAAAATTCGTGACGCGCGGCACGGTCAAACAGAATTACGACAACCTCCGTTTGCCGGTCGAATTGCAATTGAAAAGCGAAGGCGAAGGCGGTTTGAAAACCGTGACCGTTCAAATCGAAGACGCGAGTGCAGACTTTAATATCGAATCGGACGGCAAGCCGATTGGCGTGATTATTGACCCGAATTTCAAACTGCTGCGAATCTCCGAAGATTTGCGCGTCTCCTCGATTGCGCGGCGCGGCATCGAGCAGTTCAAAGACGGAAATTACGTCGAAGCGCAGCAACAGTTTGAAGCCGCTTTGAAACTCGACCGCTCGAACTCGTGGATTTATTATCATCTCGGACTGCTGTTTTTAGAGCAGCGAAATTACGATTTGGCGATTGACAATTTCAAAGCGGCACTCGGCGGAACTTTAAATCCGACGTGGCTTTCGGTCTGGTCGAACATCAAAATGGGCAACGCCTACGATGCCAAAGGCGACCGCGTTCGCGCCACCGCCGCTTATTCCCGCGCTCAAAATTTGGGCGACGATTACGACAACGCGCAGGAAGCGGTGAAAAAATATCAGGCACAGCCGTTCGATCCGCGTGAGAAAACCAATACGACGGCGGCGAAATGAATGTAAAAGGTAAAGGGTTAAGAATAAAAAAGGCGAGTCGTTCAGACTCGCCTTTTTTGCGTTTGATTGAAAAACGATTTAGAAATTCAGTCTCAAAGCGAATTGAATTTGCCGATTCGTTCCCAAACCGACCGTGCGCCCAACCGTCGAACGAACCTCTCCGAACGCACCGCCGGCGGCGGCTTGCGTGAATGCCTGTCCGGGTTGCAGGATATTTGTCGAACTCAGCCTATAAGCCGTGCCGTTTGTCGGGACGCTCAAGTTTGGAAGGGCATTGCTCAAGGTAGCCGATGGATTAGCGAAGTTCGTGTTATTGAACAAATTGAAAATCTCCGTTCGGAACTGAATGTTCGCTCGTTCCGTCAAGCGAAATCGCTTGTTGACGGTTAAATCGAACTGCCGGAAAATCGGACCGATCAAAGCGTTGCGCGGCAAATCGCCGAAAGTTCCGGGTGTCGGAATCGTAAATGCTGCCGGATTGATGATGTTGCGGTCGTTGTTCAGATAGAACGATTGACCGGCAACTATATTCGGGCGACGAATGTTACGCGACGCGCCGCCGCCGGGCGTGTTGACCGCCGCCGAAAATCCCGTCGGAAGAGAAATTCCGGTAGTCGGGTTGGTTCCTAGGTTAGCGACGAATCCTTGCGGAACAAGCGTCGTGCCGACGGTGCAACCGCCGACTTGACCGCAAACCGCGACGATGTCGTTGCGGACGATGCCGATTTCAATCGGCAAACCGCTGCGGGCGTTGACGATTCCGCCGATTTCCAAGCCGCCCAGAAGATAGTTGCCGATGCCGCCAATGTCGAATTGCTTGCCTTTGCCGAATGGCAGAGCGTATAACGCGCTGACGTTAAAAGTATGACGAACGTCAAAGTTATTGCGTCCGAAATCGGCTTGAAAATTATTCAACCGAGCCGATGTGCGGGCTTCATTTGAACCGGAGGAAGTTCCGCGACTGCTGGCAAACGTATATTGAGCGTTCATCGTCAAGCCGGTGCTGAACCGGCGCGACAGCGAAGTTTGCAGAGCATTGTAAGTATCGCTGCCGCCGCTGGTTTTATAATCAACTTCGGCAAACGGACGCAACGGATTGCCTGCGCCGTTCAAAATATCGAATTGCCGAACCGTGTTGACAGCGATAATTTGACCGGCGGCGTTCGTGCGATTGATAACGCCGACACCCGCCGGTAAGTTCGCGCCGTTCAAGATGGTCGCGCTGCCGGGCAGAACCTGGTTGGCGACGCTTCGCAGGAAAAGATTCGTTCCTTTGCGCCCGACGTAGGCGACGGTGCTGACGAGGTTATACGGCAATTCCTGCTGGTAGGAAACGCTGTATTGATAAACCCGTTCGGGAACCGTGTAGTTAGTGGCGTAAGCTCGCGGCTGATACTGGCGATCGAGCGGAGTGTTGATAAAACTCGCGGCAATCGCGGCGGCATCAGTCGTCGGACTGCCGGAGAAAGTGCCGCCCGCCAAAGTTGACGAAATGCGGTCGCTTTCAATCGGCTGAATTTGATCTTCGATTTGTCCCGGACCGTAGTAGATTCCGAAACCGCCGCGCAAAACGGTTTTGCTGCCGCCGAAAAATCCGCTGCCGTTCGGAAGCGGCGAGTAAGTTAAGGCGACGCGCGGACCGAAATTGTTCTTGGAACTCTTGAAAGCGCGTTCTTTCGGGTCTCGGAATGTTCCGTTATCAATGTTAAATAAAATCTGCGCGTTGTTTTTTTCGCGCAGAGGCGTGTAGTATTCGTAGCGCAAACCGTAGTTCAAAGTTAAATTCGGACGAATTTTCCACTCGTCCTGCGCGAAAGCGATATAAAATTCTTCTTCCGCCGTGCGCCTGCCGCTCGCGCCGGTGAACGGGCTGACCGCGCTCAAATCGCCGAGATATTGAGTTGACTGCAAGTTGCCGCTCAAGAATGAACCAAAATTCTGAAAAACGTAAGTCGTGCCGCCTAAACGGTCGGTCTTCAAACGAAGCAGACGAATTTCACCGCCGACCTTGACGTTGTGATTGCCCTGCGTGAAGTTCAGACTGTCAATCAAACTGAGGGAATACGGCGTGTAAGGCTGTCCGCGTCCGTTGGTCGCGCTGTTGGCGCGAACCAGTGAGCCGGGAACGGAGATTCCGGCGGATTGCCCTTGCCCGGCAATCGTGTTGCTGGGCAAATTGGCGGTCGTGCCGGAGACGTTAATCGTAATGCCGTTATATTCCGGGCTTCCCGCCACGCCGTCAATCGTCGTCGTCGCGCCGTTGAAACCCAGACGAAACTCGTTGACGAAGCGGCGATTGAAAATTCCCGTGTAGCCGAGAACCGCGTTCTGCGGTCGGGCGGTAATCAAAGTGCGCCGCCCGGAAACTCCTTCGGGCGAACTGTCTTTGCCGCTGTCGCGGTTATAGCGAACGTAAAACGTATTGTTGGCGTTGAAATTGTAATCCAAACGTCCGAAGAAAGCGTCTTCATTGGTTATTTGGGTGCTTTGCAGTTGGACGATTTCCAGTCCTGGTGTGCCGGAGTAGCCTACGGCTACTGCTCCCGGTGAGCGAAAGCCGGCAATATATCGCCGGATATTGGCATTAACCTCGGTCGCCCCGACGGTTGGCAAGCCAGTCGGATTAGTGGTAGTCGGAATAACCGAACCCGCGCTTCCTAAACTCAGATACGGCACAATTTCGACCGAATTGACTCCGGCGCGCACCCGATAACCTTCGTAGGAACTGAAGAAAAATAATTTATCCTTAATCAGACGACCGCCGAGACTGCCGCCGAATTGATTGAGCCGCAGAATGCTTTTGGGAATTCCCGCCGTCGTGTTGTCGAAGAAATTGCGGGCATCGAGTTTTTCGTTGCGGAAGTATTCAAATAACGAACCGTGAAAATCGTTGGTTCCGGTTTTGGTGACGACGCTGATTTGTCCGCCGGTTCCCGTGCCGAATTCCGCCGGAAAATTGTTTGAATCGGCGCGAAATTCCTGCACGTTTTCCAGACTCGATTGGAGGCGAAAAGGCGACGCGACTTCGCCGTTCAAATTACCCGGCGAGGCATCAATGATTCCCGTGCCTTCCACGCCGTCGTAACGAATAATGTTTTGCTGGTTGGCGGCTCCCGAAAAGCGAATGTCGCCGAATGTTCCCGTGCCGCTGTTGACCGTGCCGGGAGCCTGCAAATAAAGCTGCGAAAGCTGGCGACCGTTGAGCGGTAAATCCTGCACTTCGCGCTGGTTGACCGTCGCGCCGATCCGCGCCGAACTCGTGTCAATCGCCGCCTCGGACGACCCGACGACATCAACCGTCACGGTTTGCCCCTGCGCCGTTAAAACAATCGGCAGATCGAACTGCTGACCGACCGACAATTGAACGTCGGTGATATTGGTCGCCGCGAAATTTTGTCCGGTCGCCGAAACCGTGTAAACGGCGGCTCGCAGCGACGGCACGACATAGAAACCTTCGTCGTTCGCCGTCGTCGTGCGAACTTCGTTCGTGCCGACGTTTTTAACTGTCACCGTTGCGCCGGGAACGACCGCGCCGTTCGCGTCGGCGATTTGTCCGGCGATGCGTCCCTGCTCGGACTGCGCGGCGGCAAAAGTCGCCGTCATCGCCAGCAGAAAGGCGCAGGTCAAAGCCGAGAAAATACTGTTAAGCCGTTTGTTATTTGATAGATTCATAAAAATTTACCTCTGTAAAGAGTTGATTAAATCACTTGCCGATAAAATAGAATTCGGGCAAAGGCAGTAAATCACGGGTTGAATTACGGCACTTTAGCGAAAAATTAAAAGTCGTTTAGTTTAGTCTTCAAATAAAGAGAGTAGGCAGAACGGATTAAGAAGTTGTAAATTTCATCTTAAATAAATGTTAACAAACCGCCGTCGGCAGCCCGTCGGCGAAAAATAACCTTTAACAATTGGCGAACAATAGAGTAAAATAAAACGTAATTGATTTGAGTATTTTGAAAAGGAGTTTCCCAAAAAGTATGAGATACAAAGTTGCCGAAGATTCACGACCGCAGATGACGCTTTTACTGCTGGCGACCGCCGTCAGCATCGGTCTGTGGCTGGTTTCCCGCTACATTTTCCCGTCGTTTAATTACGCGATTTATCCGCTTCAGTTGTTTGCGACTTTCATTCACGAAGGCAGTCACGTTTTGGCGACCGTGATGACGGGAAACACCGTTCAGAGTTTGACGGTTTCCCCGGACACGAGCGGTGTCGTCTGGTCGCAGAGTTCCGGCTGGTTTTCACAGCTTTTGATTTCGAGCGCGGGCTATTTAGGCACGACCGCTTTCGGAACGATGCTGCTCGTCTGGATGCGCTACAACTATTCGTCGAGAGCCGCGCTTTATTTCGCGTCCGGTTTCGTCGGCGTGATGACCGTCGTGTTCGGATTTTTAATGCCGATCTGGAACGTCTTTTCGTTACAGATAACTGTCGGCAGCATCGTTTTCACGGTTCTGTCGGGCGCGATTTTATCCGCCGGACTGTTCGCCGTCGCGCGTTTTGCCAATCCGAAATGGCTCAATTTCAGCCTCGCGTTTCTCGCCGTTCAATGTCTGCTCAACGCGCTGTTCAGTCTGGTTGATTTATTTATCATCTCGACGACCACGAGCGATGCGCGTTCCGACGCTCTGAATATGGCGAACGCAACGGGAATTCCTTCGATTGTCTGGGTTTTGATTTGGATGGCGATTTCCGTGCTGATGATTTCCGTCGGGCTGCGGCTTTACGCCGTCAGCCAGAAAAAGGCGAATCACGATTTGCCGTTTGAAGATTGAAAAGTGAAAAAGGTTAAAAGTGAAAATCTAAAAAAGTCAGTCGTTGGAAAGCTACGACTGACTTTTTTAGATTCTCGGTTGTTTTCGTTCAGAGTCCACGCTTGAGCGTGTTTCCGTCGCGCTTCGCTGGCAGAGAAGACAAACTGAAGTTTGGACTCTGAACGAAAACGAACTTGCGGCAATATCGGCTTGAAAATCCAAACTTTTTAACTATGTCAAAAATAATTTTACCTTTGTTGATTTTATTTGCGTTGCTCGGCGCAACGGCACAGATCAAAACGGTTTCGCCGCCGCCGCCTGAAGTTCCGTATTCCGAATCACTGCAAGCCGTCGTCGTTACGACGGCGAATTGGGCGGCGACGAACGGCACGGCACAGCTTTTCGAGCGCAAAAATATCAAATCGAATTGGAAAAAAGTCGGCTCAAGTTTTCCGATTGTCGTCGGCGTAAACGGGCTGGCGTGGAGCGGCGGTTTGAACGAATTGCCGTCCGACACCGGCAGACTATTGATGAAAACCGAAGGCGACGGCAAATCTCCGGCGGGAATTTTTAGTTTGACTTCGGTTTTCGGGACGCTCGAAAATTCCGGCAAAATCAAACTTCCGTTTCTTAAATTAACCGCCTCGACCGAATGCGTTGACGACGTAAAATCAGCGCATTACAACCGCATCGTTGATAAATATCAAGTCGGCAACTACGATTGGAAGTCGTCGGAAAAAATGCTCGAAATCAAACCGCAATACGATTTGGGCGTTTTCGTCGAGCATAATTACGAAAAGCAGAAAGGCGCGGGTTCGTGCATTTTCCTGCACATTTGGAAAGACGAAACGAGCGGCACGGCGGGCTGCACGGCGATGGAACGGAAGAATATCGAAATCGTCGCGGCATGGCTTGACCCGCAGAAAAATCCGGTTTTGATTCAACTCACAAAAGACGATTACAAAAAATTTCAAACTAAATGGAAACTCCCGAAACGAACTTAACTCTGCGCGATTTGCCGATTGGCGCACGGCTTTTAATTCGCACCAAAAAAGACTGGCGCACCGCCGTCATCTCACAATTTTACACGGAAAAAGCGACGCTCATCGTTTG
>JAYVKL010000257.1:0-2807 GCA_043768465.1 Pyrinomonadaceae bacterium | reverse complement strand
ATTTTCCTGCTCATTGCAGCTCACGACTCAAGTAAAATTTTCAACGGCTGATTCGCATATCAATCGGCGGAAAATTAACGACAATTTTTTGGCTGTATTATGATAATGTTGCTTTTAATTTGCCGGCACCATGCTGAAACGCGAAAGATGCGCGGGCGACAATTTGCCGCCCGTTCGCTGAATTCAGGCGGCGCACTGCCTCATTCACCGCTTCACGAAAGTTTCGCCGATCCGATAAAAACACGGCTTTTATCGAAGGCACAACGATTGCCGAAAACAATCGTCCGAAACCCGAACCGAACAATGCAAAAACTATGCAGCGAAAAAACACTTTTCAAACATTGCTCATAA
Organism: Pyrinomonadaceae bacterium; assembly: GCA_043768465.1. GTDB lineage: Bacteria > Acidobacteriota > Blastocatellia > Pyrinomonadales > Pyrinomonadaceae. The sequence goes on along the minus strand of JAYVKL010000257.1, from coordinate 2,456 downwards.
ATCTTATCCGGGCGTTGACCGCGCTGCTGGCGATCAGCGGCGGGCAAATCGCCTTTGCCGCCGATGCCGGAACGATCAAAGGCACGGTGCTGGCGGTGGCGGCGGGCGGTCAATCAGCCGTTATCGCCGGTGCCAAACTGACTTTGATTAACAAAGCCACGCCGGATCAGCCGCTAAAAACCGTTTCCAATGACGCGGGCGATTTTATTTTCAGCAATCTGCCGTCCGGCGAATATAATTTGACCATCGCCGCCGACGGTTTGACCACCGTTTCGCGCGATCTGACTCTGACATCGGGCGCGACGCTCAATCTCGCCATTGATTTGGCGGCGACGGTCCGCGAATCGGTAACGATTCGCGCCGAAGAAGGTCTTTTAAGCACTTCGGAAACGGTCACGTCAAACATCGTCCGCAGCGAGACTTTGAAAAACGAGCCGTTTCGCAACGACAATTTTCAGAGCGCGATTGCCCTCACGCCCGGCGTTGTCCGCGACGGGAACGGCAACGATTATCTGAAGGGAACGCGCGTCGGGCAGAGCAGTTACACGGTTAACGGCGCGGATGTCACCGATCCGGTGACGGGAAAACTGGCGTTTGAAATTCCGCTCGAAGCGGCAAACAGCGTGAAAATCGAAGAAAATCCGTATTCCGCCGAGTTCGGACGTTTCACCGGCGGCGTGACGAATCTGGAAACCAAAGGCGGCACGGACAAGTTTAAAATTTCCGCCGCCAGATTTTTTCCGACCTTGCGAAACGTCTTCTCGACCAAAATTGACTCGTTTCGCCCGCGCCTGACGCTGAGCGGTCCGCTGGTTAAAAAGCGGCTTTATTTTTTGCAGTCGTTCGAGTATCGCTTTCGCCGCGATCTGGTTCCGAGCCAGCCGAAACCCAATAACAACACGACCATCGAAGGCTTCAACGCTTTTACGCAGATTGACTGGAACCTCAACAGCCGAAATTCGCTGAAATTCAACGCCGCCGTTTTTCCGCAGAAACTTCGCAACGTCAATCTCGATACTTTCAATCCGGCGGCGGCGACCCCGAACTACAAACAGCGCGGAACGCTTTTCACCGTGTCCGAGCAGTCGGTTTTCGGAGATGCCTCGTTTTTGTCTTCGGAGATAAATTACAAAACCTTCGACGTTGATGTTTTCGCCAAATCGAATCTGCCGTTCGTCGTCGCGCCCGACGCCGACGCGGGCGGCTATTTCGCCGACACGCGCCGCCAAACCAGCCGATTGCAGTTGCGCGAAGTTTATTTCTCGCGCCCTCTGAAATTTTACGGCGAACACTCGATAAAAACCGGCTTCGAGTTTAACCGCACCAAAGTCGGCGGAAATTTTCGTTTCAGCCCGATTTTTATCCGCCGGTTCAACGGCACGCTCGCGCAGCAAATCGGCTTTGTCAATCCGGCAAGCCGCGTCCGAATCGGTTACACCGAATTCGCCGTTTTCGCGCAGGATCGGTTCGTCGTCAATCCGAAACTAACGCTCGAATACGGCATTCGCTACGACCGCGATTCAATCGCCCGCCGCCATAACTTCGCGCCGCGCTTCTCTTTTCTGTTCGCCCCGTTTAAGAATCAACGGACGATTCTGCGCGGCGGAGCCGGCATTTTCTACGATAAAACGCTCGCCTCCGCCGGATATTTCGCCGCTCAAAACCAAAATTCCGGGCAGTTTCCCGAAAGAATCGTCACCGATTTCGCGGCTGACGGCGCAACCATTAGCGCGCCGCCGCGCCGATTTTTCAATCAAATTGCCGGACAACTGAAAAATCCGCGCAGCGTTCGATACAATTTTCAGGTTGACCAGGGAATTACGACGAATTTAATCGCCCGCGTCGGATTTCTACAGCGTTTCACGACGGGCGATTTGCTGATTCAGCCCGTCATCACCGGCATCAATACCGGCGCGCTGTTATTGAGCAGCACGGGGAAATCGCGTTACACCGAATTGCAGTTTATCCTGAATTATACCAAGCCGAAGCTCGCCGAAATGACGGCTTCGTATGTTTTCTCGCGCTCGCGCGGCGATCTGAATTCGGCGGACAGATTTCTGGGCGATTATCCGTCGTTCGTCGTCCGCCCGAACGAAAACGGGCGTTTGCCGTTCGACGCGCCGCACCGTCTATTAGTGACCGGAACGATTTACGCCCCGCGTGATATTCAAATCGCGCCGCTTTTTGAAACCCGCAGCGGCTTCCCGTTTTCAGCCGTCAACGAACGGCTCGATTTCGTCGGCGCGAGAAATCAAACGGGACGTTTGCCGACGTATCTATCGCTCGATTTGCAGGCGACCAAGGGTTTCAAAATACCGATTTTCTTCAAGGACAAACGGATTCGCGTCGGCGTGGCACTGTTTAATCTAACCGATCATTTCAACCCGCGTGACGTGCAGACCAATCTGACCAGCCCGAACTACGGCGTGTTTTACAACAGCCTGGGAACTTCGGTC
>JAYVKL010000256.1:0-35948 GCA_043768465.1 Pyrinomonadaceae bacterium | reverse complement strand
GTCTAAGTTGTTGAAATATAAGAACTTATACTAAACAAGGCTTTTTAGCTAACAGCTTTAGATTCAAGTAGTTACATATTTTCAAGCGAAAGTCCTATTTATATTAGATTTCCGGCACAAGTCAGAACCGGAAGCGACCGGGTGAACACGAATAAAAACCACGGTGCTGCTGCTTCCGTGGGCTAACAAAACTTATGCCAACGGTTAATTATTCAAACCGCGAGTTGATAAAAAAATGCACCGCTTGGTCGGCATCGGGCGCGGTCGGCTGGCGAACCAAGCCCAAGCTCTCGATGGCGGGTAAAATCTCCCCGGCGCGTCTGCCGTCGCGCTCGTGAATCTCCATAATCAAATAGCGGCAATGGCGAAGTTTTTGATGCTCCGCTCGGAGAAAAACATCAAACTCCGCGCCTTCCACGTCTATTTTGCAAAGATCAATCGTCTCATCCGTAAAATACCGCTGCCAAATTTCATCGAAGGTCAAGCCTTCGACTTCATAAATCTGCGCGTCGCCGGTTTCGCCGGTTTCGCCATTTTGATAGATGCTGTCGGCGACGCTGCCCGCGCCGAGCGCGACTTTCAAAAACCCCGACTCGCCGCAGAGAGCGGCGTTCAGAGCGATTACCCGGCACGGTAGATTGCGTTCGAGATTAAAACGCAGACGGGTGAAAGTTTTCGGATTCAATTCGATGCTGACGACCTTTTTCAGAGAAATTCCGGCGGCGTGGAGCAAAAGCGGAAATCCGCCGTTGTTCGCACCCAAATCCAACACGTTGATCGCGCCTGCCAATTTCATCTGCGGGAGAAACCGGCGATACATCGGCGAAGTCAGAATCTCCCGCGCTCCATTGGCATCGCCGGCGGACTGGTCGGTTAAGATGTCCATTCCTTTGAATTGATAAATCAGCAGCGGCGAGCGCGGGGAAAAAAATTTGGCAAAGATCAGCCAGAGCCGATTATCGAATTGCCAAATCTCTTTGAGACCGCGAAGTTTGTTTTGAAGATTCATTTGATCTTTAAAGTTTAGTTGACCTTTCGATTTGATTCAAAACAGTTTTGCTGAAACATCTCAGACGGCGATGACCCGCGTCGGAGAGTCAATTTTATGATTCGAGTTTCGCCCGAAATCCCGCAAGTTTTCCCAAACCGCTTCGACGGAAATGTTGTTCATACAAGGATGATTCGGAACCGGACAGACGAACAGGCGACAACCGGCGCAGGCAACCGGATGAAAAACAATCGTATGCCCGCCGCCTTGCGGAAACCAATGACCGGGGTTATCGCGTCCGTGAAACAAGGCGAAACACGGCGTTCCGACGGCGGCGGCGAGATGCGTCGTGCCGGTGTCCAATCCGAAATGGAAATCACAGATTGAAAGTGCCGCGCCCGATTCGCGCACGGAAAACTCTCCGGCGGCGTTAATTCCCGCGCCCCAGGCGGAAATCAGTTTCTGAGCGGCTACCCGCTCGGCTCTGCCGCCGACCACCAGCAGTTCGCAATCGCCTTCGGCAAGCAGCCGCCGTCCGATTTCGATGAAGTTTTCGTCGGACCACCGATTGGCGAGAGTTTTGCAGCCGGGCGCAATCGAAATCAGACGAGCCGCCGGGTTGGTTCGGCGGACTGCCAGCCAATTTTTCAAATATTCAATTTCCGCCGTCGAAAAATGTAAAAACGGACGGCGAAAATCTGCCGGCGCGGATTCGATGCCGTCAATTTTCAAACGGGTTGTTTTACGAACGGCTTCGCTTGGCGTGAGCGCGGGCGAGCCTTTTTCGTCAAGCGGATAAAGTTCGCCTTTGGAAAAAGCGTGAAAGCCGAAAAGATTTAGAATGCCGGTCGAACGAAAAAAAAGTATATCGCGCCAAACCGAGCGCGGCGGGCGTTCGCTGGCAACCAGATAAACCGCCGCTTGAAAATCGGAGCGTCGTAACTCGTGCCACAAACGAAAAAAGTCGAACACCCGATTAAATTTTCCGGGCAGATTGGCGTATTCCAGATAACCGTCAATCAAATCGGCGGGAATGACCTGGGAGGCTTTGACGATATTTTCTTTCGCCGGAACATTCTGGAGCAAAATCAGTTCGGCAGCCGGGAAACGGCGGCGGATGGCGCGCAGTGCCGGAATCGCCACCAGCGTATCGCCCAGCGAACCGAATAAATATACCAGCACCCGCGGTTTTTTCGGTGGGGAATTTGAATCATTTTTCTCCATAGCAATAAAAAAATAGCAGCTCTTATTATAATTTTGGAAGTTACGCAGTTGAGTAATTGTCAAAAATTAAGGCGACAAAGCATTAGATTGTAATGAATTGCCTTTTGAAGTTCAAATCGAAGGCTCATTTCAAAAGCCGAACGGATAAATTGATGCGTTGATTTTATCCGTCAACTTTTTATTTGCTATAATCGAATTTTTCAAAATTTAGCGGTGATGAGTGTTTCGAAGTTTAAAACATATCAATTTATCAAGAATCACTTTTCAATCGCTCGAAAATAAACAATCGAATGACAGGTCGGTCGGAAAAAAACGGTTTGGCGAAAAACCCCTGCATCTTAATAATTTGCAATTACTATCTGCCCGGTTACAAACGCGGCGGCGGACTGCGAACGCTCGTCCATATGGTCGAACGCTTTCACGACCGCTTCGATTTTCGCGTGATCACGCGCGACCACGACGGCGACGGCGTTCGGTATGAGAACATTAAAGTAAATGATTGGAACGACATCCAAGGAGCGCAAGTATATTATTTATCAAAAGATAACGTCGGTTTCTCGAAATTGCGTGAACTTATCGCGGAGGTCGAACCGGGTTCGATATATTTGAACAGCGTCTTTTCGACTTTGACAATTCTGTATCTGACTTTGCGAAAACTGCGTTTGATTCGTTCGATTCAAACGATTCTGGCACCCGAGGGCGAATTGTCGGTCGGAGCTTTGATGTTCAAATCATACAAAAAAAAGCCGTTCGCAGCTTTAGCAGCCGGTGCCGGACTGTATCGAAATTTGATCTGGAAGACGACCGCCGACCTCGAAAAAGAGGAGACGAAAAAATTCAAAGGACGCGGCGGCGTGATTTTCGTCGCTCCGAACCTGCCTTCACGCGAGCTTCTACAAAATTACCGGCAGGAACTAAAGCCGGAAAAGCATTCGGGCGCAGTGAAAATGATATTTCTTTCGAGATATGCGCGGAAGAAAAACTTTAAGTGGCTGGTTGATAAACTGGCTGGATTCGGCGGCGATCTGACGATAGACGTTTACGGACCAATCGAAGACGAAGTTTACTGGGAGCAGACCAAAAGGGCGATTGCCAAACTGCCGCCCAATGTGAAAGTCGAATACAAAGGACTTTTGGAATACGATAAAGTTCCGGGGAAACTTTTTGAATACCACTTTTTCGTGCTGCCGACGGTCGGCGAAAATTTCGGACACGTTTTTATCGAAGCCCTCGCCGCCGGCTGCCCGTTGGTGATCAGCGACCGCACACCGTGGCTGGAACTGGAAGAGAAAAACGTCGGCTGGGACTTGCCGCTGGAAGAGCCGCAGCGGTGGCTTGAAACGATTAACCACTGCATTAACTTAAATCAGGCAAATTATTCAAAACTATCGGCAAACGCCCGCGAATATGCCGCCCGCTGGCTACTTGATCCGAAAGTCGAAGCAGACACGCTGGATGTCTTGAATTACAGCCTGGAAGAGAACTTAACAATCGTTCGCTAATTCCTGAAAACGAACGATTTAGGCGGCGAAAAACCGGCTTAACAGTCGAATCGCCGACCCATTATAAATTACTTGAGATTATGAAAATTTTGGTGATCGGCGGCGGCGGAATGCTCGGACATAAATTAGTCCAGATGTGGCAGGCTCGACACGATGTCAGGACGAGTTTAAGAAGCAGTTTTTCAGAATATGAGCGGTATGGAATTTTTGAGCGGGAAAAAGTTTTTGAGCATATCAATGTCGAAAACTTCGGCTCGATTGAAAAAATAGCGCACGACTGGGAACCGCAGGTGATCGTCAACGCGGTCGGGATTATCAAACAACTGCCGACAGCGAAGAACGTCGTCAGGACGCTGCAAATAAATTCCGTTTTCCCGCATCAACTGGCGGAACTGGCGCAAAAATACGCAGCGCGTTTGATAAACATCGGCACCGACTGCGTTTTCGACGGGAGGCGGGGCGGCTACACCGAAGCGGATTTTCCGAACGCGGCGGATTTATACGGCAAAAGCAAAAATTTAGGCGAAGTGACGGGTAAAAATTGTCTGACTCTGCGAACTTCGATTATCGGGCGCGAGCTGAAAACCGCGCACAGCCTGGTCGAGTGGTTTTTGAGTAACGAAGGCAAGCGCGTCAGAGGGTTCACGAAGGCGATTTACAGCGGTTTTCCGACGCTCATTTTCGCCGGGATTCTGGAGCGGCTGCTCACCGATTTTCCCGAATTAGACGGTTTATACCAGGTGTCGAGCGAACCGATCAATAAATATGAATTGCTCGAACTGATCCGCGCCGCCTACCGCGCCGACATCGAAATCGAACCGTTCGGCGATTTCGAGATTGACCGAAGTTTGGATTCGAGCCGGTTCAGGGCGGCGACCGGCTTGAAATTTCCCGATTGGGAAACGATGATCGAACGAATGGCGGGCGATAACGCGGTTTACCGGCGGTAAAATTAAAGGAACGCAGACGGCGGAAAAAAATATGAAGATAATGACCATTTTCGGGACGCGCCCGGAGATCATTCGTTTGAGTCCGGTGCTGAAAATTCTCGATCAATACTGCGAACACACCACGGTTCACACCGGGCAGAATTTTCACGAAAGTCTCAGCGATATATTTATAAGGGATTTGGAAGTGCGCCCGCCGGATGTTCATTTGGGCATCAGGTCCGCGAGTTTCGGCGACCAAGCCGGGCAGATTCTCGCCCGGACGGACGAAGTTTTAGAACGGTATCAACCGGATAAGGTTTTGATTCTGGGCGATACCAACAGTGCTTTGGCGGCGATTGTCGCGGCGCGGCGCGGCATTCCGGTTTTCCATATGGAGGCGGGCAACCGCTGTTTCGACAATCGCGTCCCGGAGGAAATCAACCGCCGCATCATCGACCATTCCAGCACGATTCTGCTGCCCTACACCGAACGCAGCAAAGAAAATCTGGTGAGCGAAGGCATCGCCCGCGAGCGAATTTATGTGACGGGAAACCCGATCAAGGAAGTGCTGGATATATTCGCCGCACCGATTAACGACAGTCCGGCGTTGAAAAAGTATGAGGTCGGCGAGTTCGATTATTTTTTAGTCACGCTCCACCGCTCGGAGAACGTGGATCGAGTCGCCCGGCTGCGAAAGATTTTAGAAGCCTTTGAACGGATAGTGCGGCAGTTTGATAAAAAAATGCTGGTCAGCGTTCACCCGCGCACCGCCGAGAAACTTGAGAAGTTCGGCTTGAAAACCGCTTCGGATAAAATCGTGCTGCTGGAGCCGCTCGGCTTTTTCGATTTCGTGAAATTAGAAAAAAACGCCCTCGCGGTTTTGACCGACAGCGGCACGGTGCAGGAGGAATGCGCGATTTTCGGAGTTCCGAACGTCACCCTGCGCGATGTCACGGAACGACCGGAAACCATCGAATGCGGCAGCAACATTCTGAGCGGGGCGGAAACCGGGGCGATCATCAAAGCGGTCGAGATGGCGATTTCACAGCCGGTCAACTGGACGGCTCCGAAGGAATATCTGACGGAGAACGTCGCGCACATCGTCAGCAAAATCGTTTTAGGCTACACGAGCATCAGAAAACACCGGGAATCAGCCGTTCGAGACGATGAATAAGAACGCGAAAAAAGCGGTATCGAGCCGCAAAACTCTCTGGGTGGTCAGCGAACTCTACTACCCGGAAGAAACTTCGACCGGCTATTATCTGACGAAAATCGCCGAGGGACTGGCGGACGACTGCCGCGTCAAGGCTTTGTGCGGGCAGCCGAATTATTCCGGGCGCGGAACCCGCTCGCCGAAGCGGGAGACGCGCCGGGGCGTGGAAATACACCGCGCCTGGGGAACGCGGCTCGATAAAAACATTATTCCGTTCCGCCTTCTAAATATGCTGACGCTCGGCGGGACGATCTTTTGGAAAGCCCTGTTTAATTTCCAAAAAAATCAGCGTGTGCTGGTCGTCACGACTCCGCCGGTTTTGCCGTTTATCACGGCGGCGGCGGCGATTCTGCGCGGGGCGGAATATGTGCTTTTGATTCACGATAATTACCCGGAAATTTTGGTGGCGGTCGGAAAAACCCGGGCGAACTCGGCGTTCGTCAAAATTCTGGATTACTTTAATCGAAAGCTCTACCGCTCCGCCGCCAAAATCATCGTCGTCGGGCGCGATATGCGGGAGTTGGTCGAAAAGAAGATCGGAAATTCGTCCGTGCCAATCGAATATATTCCGAATTGGGCGGAACTCGAACAGGTGGCTCCGGCGGAGAGAAAGAACAACCGGCTTTTAAGCGAACTCGGTTTGACGGAGAAATTCGTTTTTTTGTACGCCGGCAATATGGGACATCCGAACGATTTGGAAAGTCTCGTCGAATGCGCCGCGCAGTTGCGGGACGAACCGCAGGTGCATTTTATATTTCTCGGCACCGGCGTTAAAAGAAAATGGCTGGAGGGCGCAGTGGAGGGCGGGAAATCAGCGAATATCACGCTGCTGGCACCGCGTCCGCGCAGCGAGCAGAATGATTTTCTCAACGCCTGCGATGTCGCCGTCGTCTCGCTCATCAAAAAAATGAAGGGCGTTTCGATGCCGTCCCGCACCTATAATATCCTGGCGGTCGGCAAACCGATTCTGGCTTTGACCGAAAAAGATTCCGAAGTGGCACGGGTCATCGAGGAAGATTCCGCCGGCTGGATCGTGCCGCCGGAGGATCCCGACGAATTGCGGCGAGTGATTTTGGAAATCGCCCGGCAACCAGCCGGGATCGCCCGCAAGGGAGAGAACTCGCGTCGCTCGGCGTTATTAAAATACTCTTTGAAAACCGCCGTCGAAAAATATCGAAAAGCGTTGATTTGAATGCGTCTGATAACGAATGAAGGTGCAGTGCGGTAACGATTGGTCTTGGCGGGCAACCGAATAAATATGACAGTTTTGGTGACGGGCGGCAGCGGTTTGGTCGGCGGCGCGATTATAGACGAACTTTTGAAGAATAACTACGAAGTTTGCGCTTTAATCAATGAGAAATCCGTGATTGGAAAAAAATGTTCGGTAGTCAAAGCCGACATCAGAGATTTATCGATTTTGAAAAATTTGCCGATTCCCGGAAAGATTAACGCGGTGATTCACTGCGCCGGTTTAGCGCATCAATTTACACGGCGAGAGGAAAAAGATTTTTGGGAAATCAACGTCGAGGGAACGAAAAACATCTCCGAACTGGCGGCGGCAAAATCGGCTGAACAATTTATTTTAATCAGTTCGGTGTCCGTCTACGGGAAATCGGACGGGCGGGAAAAAGGGTCGGGCGAGAAAAATCTATCCGCCGCACAGGGTTTGGATGAAACTGCCGAATGCCGCCCGGACGGGATTTACGCGCGGTCGAAATTAGAATCCGAAACGGCTGCGCGGCAGGTTTGCGATCACCAAAAAATGAATTTGGTGATCCTGCGGCTGGCGACCGTCGTCGGCGAAAACGAACGGGGCAACGTCTTCCGTCTGATAAAAACGATTGATCAGGGCAAATTCCGGTGGATCGGAAACGGGGGAAATCTCAAAAGCCTGATTTACAAAGGGGATGTCGCCAGGGCGTGTCTGAAAGTTTTGGGACGGAATGACGCACCGGGCATTTACAACGTGACGGCGGACGCGCTGCCGATGAAGGAGATAGTCGAACAGATTCATCGTCGGCTGGGGCGCGCCAATCCGCGTTTTTCGATTTCGCCGGTAATTTTGAACGGATTATTTGCTCTCAACCGCCGGACTTTTAACATCAAAAAACTCGACGCGACGGCGGAAACCGTGCGAAAATGGCTTGCCGACGACATTTTCGCGGGAGAGAAATTCAATCGCCGCTACCGCTTCCGAATCGAAACGCCGATCTCCGAAGCCATCGCGCGGGAAGTGGCAAGTTATCTGAAATCCAAATGACGGAACTGCTGATCTACGTTTTAATTTTCGGCTTGACCTTCGCCGGCGTGAAAATTTTTCGTCAATGGAGCTGGCGGTGCCGTCTGCTCGACGTGCCGAACGAACGCAGTTCGCACACTGTGCCGACTCCGCGCGGCGGCGGTTTGATCATCGTTCTCGTATGCCTGACCGCTGACGCGGCGGCGACTTTGCTCCGGGCGGAGAATTTTCATTGGAGTTATCTGCTCGGCGCGTCTTCAATCGCCCTGATTAGTTGGCTCGACGATTTATACACGATTTCTTTCGCCTGGCGTTTGCTGATTCAGAGCGGTGCCGCCGTGCTGATCGTGCTGACGCTCGGCTCCTTCGATGAGTTTTACATTCCGCTGCCGGGAAGTTACAATCTCGGTTCCGCCGGAATTCTGCCGACGCTGCTCTGGATCGTCGGGCTGACGAACGCTTATAATTTTATGGACGGCATTGACGGCATCGCCGGAACGCAAGCCGTCACCGCCGGCATCGGCTGGGTTCTGGTCGGAAGTATTTTAGGCGTGCCGTCGAGCGGGTTTTACGGCGGAGTGCTGGCGGCGGCGAGTTTCGGCTTTCTGCTCCACAACTGGCAGCCGGCAAAAGTTTTTATGGGCGATGTCGGCAGCGCGTTTCTCGGCTTCAGTTTTGCCGTGCTGCCGCTGCTGGCGAAAAACGAAGGCGGAGCGGCGGCGGGCGATCAAAAGTTTCTACTGCCGGCTGCCGTCATTTTAGTCTGGCTGTTCGCCTTCGACCCGCTTTGGACTTTGGGAAGGCGAATTCTGAACGGGGAAAAAGTTTGGGAAGCGCATCGCGGACATCTCTATCAAAAATTGGTCGGCGGCGGTTACTCGCACCGGTTCGTCAGCGGTTTATACGCGCTAATTTCGATGTTCAACGTGATACTGCTGATTTTCTCTCTGGGGAGCCGCAATCGGGAATTGATATTTCCTTCTTTTCTTTTTCCTCTTTTGCTGCTGCTTTTTCTTATTCTCCAGACGGTCGGGCTGCTGGTCGTTTTACAATCCATCCGACGGGGCAAATCGAAATGAGCAGATCGGCGGCGCGGGAAATGTTGGTTGACGGCAAGTATCTGAGATTTCAGAAATACGAAGTCAAAATCGAAATTCAGGCGGCCGAGGTCGGGCATCTGTCTAAAATCTACGCCGGTTTGGAAAAAGTTTTTCCGAAAGGTCTGGAACCGGCGCGCGCACCGGAAATCGAACACCGCTGCGCGGTCGTCTCCGCCGCCGACGGCAGCAGCCTGGAATTTTATATGAACGGCGAAAAGCTTTTCGACAGCCCCAGCCCGGAACTCTTTTTCAATATGGTGGAAAGCCGGATTCGGATGACGATTGCCGGGTTCGCCGTCGGAAAAGTTTTTCTTCACGCCGGAGTCGTCGGCTGGAAAGGAAAAGCGATTATCATCCCGGCGCGAAGTTTTTCGGGCAAAACGACGCTGGTGGCGGAACTGGTTAAAAAGGGGGCGGATTATTACTCGGACGAATACGCCGTGCTGGATGCCGAAGGCAACGTCGAACCGTTTCCGAAATGGCTTTCGATGCGGGGAATTATTGACGATTTCACCCAGTTGGACTGCCCGGTCGAATCGTTCGGCGGAGTCGCCGCCGTTGAGACGATTCCGGCGGGTTTGGTGCTGATCGCCAGATACCGCAAAGGCAGACCGATTCCGCAGCGGTGGCAGCCGAAAAAACTGAGTCAGGGAATGGGCGTGATGGAGATTTTGCCGCACGCGATACCGATTTTAAATAAACCGAAATTTGTGCTGGAAGTCTTGAATAAACTGACGAACCGTGCCACAATTGTTAGAACCGTAAGAGGCGAAGCCGCCGAATTTGCCGATTTGCTGCTCGGCTATGTTGAAGAACAGGCAAAAAATTTTAATTTATTATTTCGTCAAACGAATAAATACACAGGAGAAAATGAAAAGTATGAATAACCCGCAAAAACCGGTCGCCCGTCAGAATGGGCTGGTCATCCAGGAAATGCCCGATGAAATTCTGGTGTTTGATCTGGAAACCAATAAAGCTCACTGTTTGAATCAAACGGCGGCTTTCGTCTGGAAATCCTGCGACGGAATGAATTCCGTTTCGGAGATTGCCCGACTGTTCGGCAATCAATCCGGCAAGCCGGTGCCGGAAGATTTAGTCTGGCTGGCGATTGATCAGTTAAATGATAACAATCTGCTGGCTGAACCGGTCAAAGCCGATTTCAACCGGCAGACGCGCCGTGAAGTGATCAAAAAAATCGGGCTGGCAGCCGTCATCGCCATCCCGCTCGTCTCGTCGTTTGCCGCCCCGACCAATGTCTCAGCCGCGACTTGTGTGAATGCTTCCAACGGAACGTCCTGCGGAGCGGGTGCCGTTTGCTGCGGCGGACTGTGTTGTGCCGGGCAGACGATTTGCACGAATCCGAATGCCTGCGGTCCAATTCCTTTTCCTTCAAAAGGTTCCGTTACCAGGGGAACGGTTTCGTAATTTTCATCAATCAATTGAAGGAAGTAAAATCCCGATGGATAATTTAGCCGCCGAACGAAATTTGCTGCGTCTGAAATATCTCGAATACAAAGTTCACGAACATCGCATCGAAGAGGCTTGGAAACGGTTTGAAAACGCCGGTTTCAAGCCTCTTTTAATTAAAGGCTGGGCGGCGGCGCAATACTACGACACGCCTTCGGACCGGCTGTTCACCGATGTTGACATCGTGGTTTCGCCGGAAGATTACCATCGAGCCGAGACGTTTCTGGAGGAGTTTCCGGTTGCTGCCACGATTGATTTGCACCGGGGAACGCGGCATCTCGACACCACGCCTTTTGAATACCTTTATCAAAACTCACAAATCAAACGCTGCGGGAAAACCGACGTGCGCGTGTTGTGCCGCGAAGATCATCTGCGGGTTTTGTGCGTTCACTGGCTGAATGACGGCGGCGCGAAAAAGGATAAACTGCGGGACATCTACTACGCGGTAAAAAATCGTCCGGCGGATTTCGATTGGGACAAATGTTTGAACGTCGTCAGCCGGACGCGCCGGAAGTGGATTCTCTGCACCATCGGGTTAGCCGCAACCTACCTGGGTTTGGATGTCAGCGAACTGCCGTTTGCGGAGCGGGTTCAGGAAATCCCCGGATGGCTGATCAAAGCCGTCGAAAAAGAATGGCGGAGCGGCGTTGCCATCACCCCGCTTCATTTTCTGCTGCATGACCGAAAAAAATTATGGCAGCAGATAAAAAAAAGAATTCCGCCTAATCCGGTGCAGGCGACGGTCGAAATGGAGGGAGAATTCGATAATCAGCCGCGAATTTTTTATCAAATCGGCGATCTGCTCTACCGGCTTCCGCCGTCCGTCAGGCGAATCGCCGCAAAGCTAAAAAGCGGCAAGCTCCACAATCGTCAATCCTGAAAATCGGCTGGAGTCATCAAACGGAATATCTGAAATAATAATGATAAATACGGAGAGAAATCTGATCGTGGCAATCGAAGCGGCGTTTGACGGCGGCAGTCTCTCCATCTTTGAAGGGCGTTCCGAAGTAGATTTTTGGATCGGGACGAGCGGTCTCTCGAAAGCCGAAGACATTCTTGAAGGAGTCGCCGGGTTGTTGGGCAGGAATAATTTAAAGAGAGAGCAAATCGGATTAGTGGCGGTCTCCGGCGATGCGGGAAGTTTGACGGGACTCAAAATCGGTGCGGCGACGGCACAGGGGCTGGCAAAGGCTCTGGATTGCGATTGGCTGGTGATTTCGTTGTGGACGGCACTCGCCGAAACATTGACGGCTGATTCGGACGAAGCGGTCAATGTTCTTTTGCCCGGCGGCAAAAATACTCTCTACCGTCGAACATTGCGGAATCGAAAAACCGCCTCGGAAATAGAATTGATGTCAACCACGGACCAGGAAAAACTCGGAAACGATCTGGGCGAACTTCGAAACGATAAATTATACGCGCACCGGAAAATTATTCGAGATTATAATCTCGGCGCGAATTTTCCGGTGATTGATTTGGGAGAAAATCTGGCAGTCTGGATCGGCACATTCGCGTCTGATAATGAAGAAATGTAGTGAATATATTAATCAAAACAGCTCAAAAATCAGGTTTGATAATGAATACATTTCCAGTAAATCGCCGGATCGAACTTTTGAGTGAGACTGAAGCCCGACAAATTTCGCAGATCGGGGAAGATTGCCGCCTCGCCAGATGGTCGCAGACAGATTACCAAAACGAACCAAATCGTCGGGACTCCATTTTCTTGGTCGCCGAAACAGCGAACGGCTGCGTCGGTTTTCTGGTGGCGAGAATTACCGGATCAATCGTCGTTGAAGCCGATCTGTTAAATATGGGGGTTTTAAACGATTACCGAAAACACGGAATCGGCAGAGAACTTTTCGAGCAGTTTGTTAATGAACTCTCGAAGGCAGGCGGGCGGGCTGTATGGCTGGAAGTCAGGCGTTCCAATGATGATGCCATTAGATTTTACCGGGAAAAAAAATTCCAAATTATCCAGGCGAGAAAGAATTTTTACTCGAATCCGACGGAGGATGCTCTGGTGATGAAATTGGAAATAGGGAAAACAACTCTAAAAAGGATGTAAAAAAAGCCGCCGCCCTCGAACCGCGAACATTTGATTCGAGCGCGGTTTCTGATATATCATCACCTTTAATAACTCGAAGCAAACTTTTGACAGCGGTCGTGAAGTGTCGGGTTAGAAGTATAAAATAAGCCAGAGAGGAAGGAAAGAAAGCTATGGATATGAATGTAAACGATCCGGTGCGCGACGCGCTGATCAAAGAAAATCCGGGTTTCAGGAACCTGGTTCAAAAACATCAAAGCTACGAAAAACGGCTGACGGAACTGGGCGGGTTGACTTACCCGAACGAAGACGAATTACTTGAGGAGACGACGCTCAAAAAGAAAAAACTTCTGGTAAAAGATGAAATCCACGCCATTCTGCAGGAACATTCGGTGGCTCATTGAGTTGGAAAAAAGGTTTTCAGAGGCGGAATCGGCGGACAATAGTTCGTTTAGAATGACAGGGGCAAAAAGGCGGCACAAAGAACCCGCACTCGGTTTTTTGTGCCGCCTGCCCCTTTGATGCTAAAAATGCGGCAGCCTTTTCCGGTATTTGAGTTTGCTGAACGGCAATCCGTTACCCGCAGTTTTTTTCGGTGGTCACGGCAAAAACCCCCGCCGTCGTCGGGAAGATAATAATGGATGAAATTTTTTTCGGAGACCCGGAAAAAAAAACATTTTCACCGAAGGTTATTTTATTAATCGTCCGTCCCGATTTCGTCTCCGCAATAATTGCCGAGAAATCTCCGACCGTGGTTAAAACCGCCGCTTCATCAATTATCAGGACGGCAAAAGCCGGTCTGTTCGACAGCCTTTTTTTCCAGAGAATTCTGCCGCTTTTTTCCTCTACCGAATAGATGTAGTTATCGAGCGAGGCGATCAGAAGATTTTCCTTGACCGCCGTCACGTTCAGAATTTCCCCGCCCGTCCGAAGCTTCCAGTTTCTCCTTTGTGATTTCCGAAAAATTCGTTCCGAAGTCACCCCGCCTTGAGCATCACCCCAAACCAAGTTATTTCCGATGACGACAATCGTCGTCGGTCTCGTCAAGACGCTTCGCTCGAACACTCTACTCAAATCGTTCAGCGAAAGCGATAAAATTCGTTTGTCCGAGGTGCCGAAAAATACCTGTTCGCCTTTAAAAAAGGGAGCTGCTGAGAGTTCACTCTGGAGAGATGTCGTGCCGTCTAATTTTCCATCCAAAACATCGAAAGTGTAGAAATCCCCGCCGGAGGTTGCCGCCAACAATTTATTACCGTTCAAATATAGGTAGAATCGGGTGGTGCGGCGGTCGCCGCCGCTCAACGTTTTCCCCGTTACCTTCTGCTGCCAGAGAACGATGCCGGTTCGTTTATTAAGGCGGCGGACGATATAGTCTTCGGTGAACCTGGCAACATTTTTGTCACCCGTGACCGCCACGTTCGCGGCATTTTCCGATTTCATCGCCGAGACGACGAAGAGATCGTCTCCAAACGGAGAGGGCGTATTTTTCACCTGCCCGCCGAGTTCGGTCTGCCAAACCAGCAACCCCGTCTGAGAATCGAGGGCGACTAATGTACCGCCGTCGAGCGGAAGATATAAAGATTTATTATCAGACGCGACCTGACTGCTGTCAACATTTGTGGGCGCAAAATTCCAACAGTTTTTGAGCGGCGAGTCTATTTGAGAGACGGGCGGAGCAGGGCGTTGCCGTCCCTGGGAAAAGGCGGCGGCACCCAGCAGCAAGAGGGTCGCGGTCAAATTAAAAAGTGTTTTCGGCGGTTGGCATTTTCGTCCGTTAAGCATTGTTGATATAATTATTTACGAAAAACAAAGAAAATTCAAAAGCCCTCCGAAGGCGGCAGCGATTTTTTATTTTCGTAATTTTCTAATACACGCAGGTAAAATTATTCAAAACAGGAGAAATTTGTAAAATGTCTTTTAATAAAATTATTGTCGTCGGTAATCTGGGACGCGACCCGGAGTTGCGCTACACGCCGCAGGGAACGGCGGTGTGCGACTTTTCCATCGCCACCAATGAGAAAAAGCGCGATAAAAGCGGCGAACTGCAGGATGTCACCACCTGGTTTCGCGTGACGACCTGGGGAAAACAGGCGGAAAACGCTTCAAAATATCTCTCAAAAGGGAAGTCCGTCTATATCGAAGGGCGTTTACGGATGGAGGAATATACCGACCGTGACGGGAAAATTCGACACAGTTTAGAGGTCAACGCCAGTGATATGCAGTTTTTAAGCGGCGGCGGCGGTGAAAGTTTCTCCGGCGGCAGTTCCACGGCGGCGAACGAGTTTTCTCAAGTTAACGATTTTGCCCCGGAGAATAATCCGGCGCCCGCCGTCAACTCCAATGCCCCGAACGACGACGATATTCCGTTTTAGATTCAGCTGAACGGCTGTTCAGGTTCCGAACTCCCATATTCGTTCGACCGGCGCAAAACGGCAAAAATCACCGGATGTTTGAAGACGATCTTTTGGTCGCCCCGGCATCCCGGTGATTTTTGCCGTTTTCAAAGCCATCTTCCCATCCTTCTATATTTTTCATACCTCGTTCGGCATCGTTCCGAATCATTCGAGAGACTGATTTCCGAAAGATTTTCAATAATTGATTTTTTCAGATTTTCGGCGATTTCAACGAAAACCCCAGCGGTTACCTTCCATTCGGAAGGTTCGGGGATAATCTCGTCAATCAGACCGAACTCGAGCAGGTCATTCGCCGTCAGACGCAGAGCCTGCGCCGCGTTCGGGGCTTCCGCCGCGTCCTTCCAGAGAATCGCCGCGCAGCCCTCCGGCGTAATCACCGAATAGACGGCGTTTTCCAGCATCAGAACGCGGTCGCCGACCCCGATGCCTAACGCTCCGCCCGAACCGCCTTCGCCCAGAATCACCACGATCAGCGGAACCTTCAGGTTCGCCATCTCGCGCAGATTAAAGGCAATCGCTTCGGCTTGTCCGCGCTCTTCGGCATCAATTCCCGGATACGCCCCCGGCGTGTCAACGAAGGTAATCACCGGGCGGCGGAATTTCTCCGCCAATTTCATCAGCCGGAGGGCTTTCCGGTAGCCTTCCGGCTTCGGCATCCCGAAATTGCGAAAACGCCGCTGATTAAGGTCGCGTCCTTTCTGCTGACCGATCACGACCGTCTCGGTCACGCCGAGTCTGGCGAAACCGCCGATGATCGCCGGATCGTCGGCATACCGCCGGTCGCCGTGAAGCTCCGTAAAATCGGTGAAAATCGCCGCCAGCAAATCCGTCGTGTAAGGGCGCTCGGCATCCCGCGCCGTCCTGACTCTGGCAAAGGCATCCGCTGGCTCGTTTTTAGAGACCGTTTTCATATTTTTCATATTTTCATATTTTCATTATCATATATTGATAAAAACTTTTCAGTCGCTCTTACAAAACCCATCTGACCCGGCATTCCAAATCGTTCAATTCCTTCTCCAGACGGCTCGTGCCTTGAACGCGCAGTGCCTGCGACTGAATTTTGACGCTGATGCCGTTTTCCAGTGCGAAGTCAAAAACCACGTCGCAGCCGCCGCGATTTTTGTTAAAAATTTCGGTTAACTTTTCAAAATAGCTTTCATCGAAACTTTTTTTATCGAGACTCAACGCCAGCCGGCGGGCTTTTAAGGGCAGCGCGTCGGCGAGCTTTCTGACTTCTTCGACGATCACCGTGATCTCCTGTCCGTCGGCGGATTCGACTTTTCCGCCGACGATGAGCAATTCGTCATTTTTGAACAAATCGGCGTATTTATTATAAACTTCCGACCAGCCCAGACATTTCACGCCGCCGGAGCGATCTTCCAGACGAAAAATGCAGAAGCGATTGCCCTTCTTACTGTATTTGACCGCCGCGCCGCTGACAATGCCGGCGAGCGTTGTTTTATCGCCGACCTTCAGTTCCTCGTAATCGGCGACGTTTTTGATTTTTAAGTCGGCTAAAATTTGCTGATAATCGTCAAGCGGATGATTCGACAGATAAAAACCGACCGCCGCCTTCTCCAGGTTGGCGAGTTCGGTCGGGGACCAGGCGGGAACTTCCGGGAGTTCGCCGAAAAAGTCCGTTCGCCGGTGTTCCCCGCCGCCGAACAGGGCGTGCTGCCCGCTCGCCTGATCGTTCCAGAATTTTTGCCCGTTCGACAGAGCCGCGTTGCTGCCCGCGTGCAAACGCGCCCGCCAGTGATTGACGGTGGAATTCTCCGGCATCATCGAATCGAAGGCTCCCGCCGTTACCAGGCTTTCCAAAGCTCGTTTATTCACCGAACCCTGGCTGAGACGGGCGGTAAAGTCGAACAGGGAAGTAAAGGCACCGTCTTTCCGGGCTTCGATAATCGCCGCCACGCTCGCCGTCCCGATTCCCTTGATGGCACTCAAACCGAACCTGACGGCGTTTTCGAGCGGAGTGAAATCCGCGTCGCTCTCGTTGATGTCCGGCGGCAGCAGCCGCAGTCCGAAAAAGCGCAGCTCGTTCGAGTATTTGTAAATCTTGGTCGTGTCATCGGCTTCATTGGTTAAAACGGATGCATAAAAATATGCCGGATAATGCGCTTTAAGATAAGCGGTTTGAAACGCCAGGTAAGCGTAGGCGACGCTGTGGCTGCGGTTGAATCCGTAATCGGCGAACTGCGCCATCAGACGAAAAATCTCCACCGCTTTTTCGCGTTTGATGTTTCGCTCGACGGCGCCTTCGACAAACTTTTCCTCGTGCAGAGCCATCTCCTCGCGCTGCTTTTTTCCCATCGCCCGGCGCATCAAATCGGCTTCGCCCAAACTGTAGCCGCCGATCTGCTGCGCGATCTGCATAATCTGTTCCTGGTATACCAGAATGCCGTAGGTATTGCTCAAAATGTCTTTCATCAACGGCACCGGATACTGAACTTTCTTTTCGCCGCGATGCCGGGCGATGAAATCATCAACCATTCCGCCGTCGAGCGGTCCCGGTCGGTAGAGGGCGTTTAACGCCGCCAGGTCTTCGAGTTCCTTGGGTTTCAGACGGCGGCAGATTTCCTGCATCCCGGAGGACTCAAATTGGAAGACCGCTTCGGTGCGCCCTTCGCCGAACAGCCGCATCGTCTTTTCGTCATCGAGGGCGATGCCGCTCCACTCGATCTCGGTGCCGGTCTTTTGCTTAAGACTTTTTAAGCAATCGCTTATCATCGTTAAGGTAGTTAAGGCGAGAAAATCCATCTTAAGCATCCCGACTTTTTCCAGGTCGCCCATCGGATACTGGCTGGTCAATTCGTGCTTGCCCGACAGCGAAACCGGAATCAATTCGTGAAGCGGCTTCGGCGAAATCACCACGCCCGCCGCGTGCACCGAAGTGTGCCGGGCGCAGCCCTCCAAACGCCTGGCTAAATCCACCAGTTTCTTAACCTCCGGGCTGGTCTCCATCGCGTTTCTCAAATCGGCGACCTGCTCCAGAGCCTGCGTGATGCTGATATTGCGCCCGCGCACTGGCGGCGGAATCAGTTTAGCGACTTTTTCCACTTCGGCGAGCGGCATACTGAGGGCGCGTCCGACATCCTTGATCGCCGCCTTTGAAGCCATCGTCCCGAACGTGATAATCTGGCAGACCGATTCGCGCCCGTAGATTTCCGTGACGTGGTTGATGACCTCGGCGCGCCCTCGCACACAGAAATCAATGTCAATATCCGGCATCGAAACTCTTTCGGGGTTGAGAAACCGCTCGAACAGCAAATCATACTGCAACGGGTCAATATCGGTGATTTCCAGACAATACGCCGCCAGCGAACCCGCCGCCGAACCGCGTCCGGGTCCGACCGGAATGTCTTTTTCCCGGGCGTAGCGGATGAATTCCCAGACGATCAGAAAATAGCCGGGAAAACCCATCTTGCGGATCGTCGCCATTTCCCGCTCGATCCGCTCCCGGTAAGCCTCCAAGTCATATTTCAATTTGCCCGCCGCTTGCAGCGGCTCCCAAACCGCATTCTGCCGCCGCGCGAAGCCTTCCTTGACGACCCGCTCGAAATACTCGTCCGTCGTCGCACAGCCGGAATCAGCCGGAATCGGGAAATTCGGCAGCGTTAAATTATCGCCTTTGGGAAAATGCACCTGGCACCGCTCGGCGATTCGCAGCGTGTTGGTCAGGGCTTCGGGCAGTGCGGCACCGTGCAGCTCCCACATCTCCGCCGCCGTCCGCACATAGAAATTCGCGCCGTTCATCTGGGTTCGAGTCTCGTCGTTGATGGTTTTTCCCTCGCCGATGCACATCAGAATTTCGTGCGCCGGCGCGTCTTCCGGCGTGAGGTAATGCGCTTCACTACAGGCGACGACCGGAACTCCGGCTTTTTCGGCTAAAGCCAGCAGATCAATCTGCACCCGGCTTTCTTCGGCGGTGTGCGGACTTTGAATTTCGATGTAAAAATTTTCCGCTCCGAACAGATCTCTGAATAAAACGGTGTTCGACAACGCCTTTTCGTAATCGTTTTGCCGCAGAAAATGATTGACCGCCCCTTTGCCGCCCGCCGACAGAGCGATTAAGCCGCCGCACTTGGCGGCGAGCAGTTCCAAATCAATGCGCGGCTTGTGATGCAAGCCTTCGGTGTAGGCTTTCGATGCCAGAAAAGTCAGATTGCTGAAACCTTCCAAATCCTTCGCCAGCAGCACCAGGTGATAAAAAGGTCGCTCGCCGACTTCGAGCCGCGCTTCGCGGTCGTGCCGGCTGCCGAACGTGAGGTACGCTTCGTAACCTAAAATCGGGTGAATGTCCGCCGCCCTCATCTGATTGTAAAAGGAGACGGCTCCGAAGAGATTGCCCAGATCGGTGATCGCGCAGGCTTTCATCTCCAACTCCTTCAAACGTCCGGCGAGCGGTTTGAGCTGGATCGCACTCTGCAGAAGGCTGTAATCGGTGTGCAGGTGGAGGTGTACGAAATCCTTCGCTTTGAAATTGAGACTCATAATTTTTTCCGTATTTTTCCGTATTTTGTGTTTCGTCGGTCGTGGTTTCGGTAATGGTTTCCGGGCATCCGGCGCGGCTTTTCCGAATTGGTCGGGTTCGATGTCCGGCGCGTGTTTTCGTCTTCACTGAAAATCAGTTAAAATCTAACTGTATGAAAAAAGTTTATCTCGAAACTTTCGGCTGTCAAATGAATGTTTCCGATTCCGAGCGAATTGCCACGCAGCTCGCCGCCGACGGTTTCCAGATGACCGGAGACGAAACCCGCGCCGATGTGGTTCTGCTGAACACCTGCTCGGTGCGCGAAAAAGCCGAACATAAAATCTTCACGCGCATCGGGCAGATTCGCAAAAATCTGCCGCAGAAGCCGGTGCTGGGATTGCTCGGCTGCGTCGCCCAGCTCGAAGGCGAAACGCTTTTTCAGAAGCAGAGCGGCATTGATTTCGTGTTGGGAACCAGAGCCGTCGGGCGCATCTCGGAAACCATCGAGAAGGTTTTTGCCGGTGCGCGCGAAATTTACGATTTGGACGACCGCGAAGCCGCCTACGACTGGACGGTCGCCGCCGCGCAGAGACATTCGCCATCCGTCGCCTTCGTCCCGATCATCGAGGGCTGTAATAAATTCTGCACTTATTGTATCGTGCCTTTCGCTCGCGGACGAGAGAAAAGTCTGCCGGCGGCGGAGATCATCCGGCACGTCCTCGATTTACGCCGGAGCGGAATTAGGGAAGTTCATCTGATCGGGCAGAACGTCAACAGTTATCGCCCTTCGAGTGCCGTCGGTCTGGAAGATTTTCGCGGGGCGACCGCTTTTTCCAGACTGCTCCGCGCCGTCGCCGCCACCGGCATCGAGCGCGTCAAATTCACCACTTCGTTTCCCCGCGATTTTCATCCGGACATCGTCGCCGCCCTCGACGAACACGAAAATCTCTGCAACTGGGTGCATCTGCCGGTGCAGTCGGGCAGCAATCAAATTTTAAGGGCGATGCGGCGCGGTCATACCATCGAAAATTACCTGGCGCGAATTGATGTGATCAAAGCCTCGCCGCGCCAAATCGCTCTGACCACCGATTTAATCGTCGGCTATCCGTACGAAACCGAAGCGGACTTTCAAGCGACGCTCGCCGTCGCCGAATACTGCCGATTTAACAGCGCGTATTACTTCAAATACTCGCCGCGTCCCGGCACCCCGGCTTTCGATCTGCCGGATAATATCACTCCGGCGGAGAAAACCGAGCGATTCGCGCGGCTCGACCGATTGATCAGGTTTCATCAAAAAGCGGTTTTTCAAAATTATGTCGGGCGCACTCTGGAAGTTCTGGCGGAAAAAATTTCCCCGCAGCGCCCGGATCAAATCACCGGACACTCGACCTGCCAGATGGTCGTCAACTTTGCGGGCGCGGCGGATTTTTTGGGGAAAATCGTCCGCGTTAAAATTACCGAATCGAAAGTCAACACGTTGTATGGTAAAATTTGCTGAATTCGGACGGCTGCGGACGGCTGACGATTTGCCGGATATTTTTTCAGCGGATTTTTCTTTATTTTCTATTATTTTATTAGCGGATGTTTTTTATGTTAGTTGAAGTGAAAATCGGCGCGTTGATTATGGACCCGAACACCAACACGCCCATCGTCGTTCTCAAAGGGATTGATTCGGATACGATTCTGCCGATTTGGGTCGGTGCTTACGAAGCCAACGCCATCGCTCTGGAAATCGAAAAAATCGTGCCGCAGCGTCCGATGACGCACGACTTGCTACGAAACTTTATCGTCGAAAGCGGCTTTCGCATCGTTCGCGTGATCATTTCCGATTTGCGCGAAAACACTTTTTACGCCGTTATCGAATTGGTCGGCGAAAACGGCTCGCAGATGACTCTCGACGCGCGCCCTTCGGATGCCGTCGCGCTCGCTCTGCGCCTCGACTGCGCGGTTTTCGTCGCGCAGAAGGTTTTAGATAGTTCGGCGGCGGCGGCACCGGCGGCGGAAAAGGAACTCGCCGCCGACAATGTTTCCGCCGCCGAAGACTGGCCTGACCTGATCGGCTGACCACCGGTTTTTTAACCTTTTTAAGATTTTCCCGGTGTCTCCAGCCGCCGCTTTTTGATTTTATTCTTTTAATTTTAATGATTATCGTAATCGCCAACCAAAAAGGCGGAGTCGGGAAAACGACCACTGCCATCAATCTCTCCGCCGCCTGCGCGATGAAGGGCAAACGGGTTCTGCTGCTTGATTTAGACCCGCAGAGCAACAGTTCGCTGTCGTTTCTGGAAGCCGAAGCCGTTGACGGCAGTGCTTTCGAGCTTTTTACGGAAATGCAGGAACCTTGGAGCAAATTCATCTATCACACGAAAGTCAAAAATTTGGATGTCGTGCCGTCGAAGATCAATCTGGCGAAGCTCGAAGCCAAGCTAGTCGGCGACTTCGACGCGATTTTTCGTCTTCGTGACCGTTTTGAACAAATCAAATCCGTTTACGATTTGATTTTCGTGGACACGCCGCCGACGCTCGGTTTGATCACCGTCAACGCCCTGGTCGCCGCCCAATACGTTCTGATTCCGATCCAGTCGTCGTATTTTGCTCTGGAGGGAACCGACGACCTTCTGGAAACCATCGAAAAAGTCCGCTCGCGCCCGAACCCGGAACTCGAACTGCTCGGCGTGCTGGTGACCCTCTTCGACAAAAGAACTTCGCTCTCGAAAGATGTCGAAGCGCACATCCGGCAGGTGTTCGGCAAAAAAGCCTTTAAGACGAGAATTTCCCGCAGCGTCCGGCTCGAAGAATCGCCCGCGCACCGGGAAACTATTTTTGAATTTTCGCCGAAATCATCCGGCGCGGTCGAATATATGGAATTATCGAAGGAGGTTCTGAAACGTGTCTAAAAGAGGTTTACCGACCGGCATCCAGATGCGGCACGATGCTCATTACGTCGAGGAATTGACGCGGGCGTATCGCTCTATCGGCAAAATTATTCCCATCGGTAAAATTGCGCCCAATCCCGAACAGCCGCGCGTGGAAATCGGAGATTTGCGGGAATTAACCGATTCCATCAAACAAAACGGCGTTTTGGAGCCGCTCCTGCTCAAACCGAAAGGCGACGGCACGTGGATGATTATCGCCGGCGAACGCCGCTGGCGGGCGGCGAATCTCGCCGGTCTGACCGAGGTTCCGGCGATTGAATTCGATATTGATGAAAAGGCCATCGCCGAAATCGCCCTGATCGAAAATCTCCAAAGGAAGGATTTGACCGTTTGGGAGGAAGCCGACGGACTCGCTTACCTGAGCCGCAAATTCGGTTACACGCACGAGGAAATCGCCAAAAAAATCGGCAAAAGCCGCTCGACCGTCACCGAATCCATGTCAATCGCCGGAATTCCTGAAGCGATTCGGGCGAAATGTCTGCAAACGAAGGTTTCCGCAAAATCCGTTCTACTGGAAATCGCCCGCCAGTTCGACGAACCGGCAATGCACGAATACTTCAAAACCATCGGCGGCGGCAATCTCCAGCGCGGTGAAATTCGCCGCGCCGCCCGCGCTGCCGATCAAAAACAAGCCGCGGCAGTCCCGCACAGAAACCCCACTTTTCGCTATGTTTCCGCCGATAAAAAATTCAGCGTCGAAATTGTCTTCAAACAACCCGGAGAAGACGGTCAGGAAGAGTATCTTAAGAAGGATCTTCTGCGCGCCTTACGCGAAGCCTTCGAAAGCGTCAAAAATCAATAATCAAATAACATAATCTTTATTATCAGACGCGACTAATAACTAGTAACTGCTCAGACATGCGGCTAACTCCAGCGGCATCAATAGTTTAACGATACCACTTCCCGCTCACGTTTTCAACCTTTCTTGCATTTTTCATTCGGCACACTTTAAGTTTGGTTTGGTGGTTTATTAACGAGATGCGCGGTCGCCGCTCGGCGACCTCGAAGCACAGATCGAAGATTTGAGCTCACGGCACGTCTCCACACCGCCGCAGACTCTGGAGATCAAACGCCTCACACAGACTATTGCCAGTAAAGACGCGGAACTGATTGAGGTTTATTAACTCAACCGACAGTTGGAGCGGCGGATCCGCGAACTCGAAAAGAGTCTTGAAGCCGAGCCGTCAACTGACCCGTCACGGGCGGTCGAGATTCAGCCGCGATTCGCATAACTCGAACCAGCCGCCGTCGCTCGATCTACCCTGGATTAAGCCAAAGCGCATCCGAAGTTTAAGAAAGCAGTCCGGGTTAAAGGTCTGCGGCAGGTCGCCGCACCGCAGCGAGTCGTCGTTCATCAGCGAGTCGTCGTTCATCAGCCGGACGAGTGTCGGAACTGCGGCGCACCGCTTGTTCTCGTTTCTGCAAACAATCTGTATATCTGTATATCTGTATAAAAGACAAGTCTTCGAGATCGAGAATGGGAGTCTGGCAGTCAGGCGATTCGGGAGTCGACGGTGATCGGCGCGGACGAGACCGGCATCAGGATCAATGGTGCCGACGCATCTGGCTTCGCACACCAATCGCGGCAAAGCCGCTTTTGATGCTATCGGTATTTTGAATCAGTTCGAAGGCACACTGGTTCGAGACGGCTGGTTTTCTTATAAGCAATACGGGCAATGCCGGCACAGCTTATGCAATGCTCACCTGCTGCGGAACCTCGTTTACGTCGGCGAAGCGGAACCGCCGCACCAAGAATGGACGGACGCATTCTCCAAACTGCTCATCGAGATCAAGGATGCAGTTGGGGCGGCAAAGAACAATTCGCAGAGTGAAATTGACTGAATTTGATCTTAGAAGCTGTTTAATAAATAGGCTAACGGCGGTTGCTTGAGTAACATTTATGTGTGAAAAAAAACATATCCAAGCGACTTAACCGATAGCCGGTGGAATCATATCAAGGAATTCTTTGAAAGGAAAAATCACAGAGGACGACCGCAGGAGAGTGTTTATTATCATTTTCGGAAGTGGGAAACGGATGGAACCTGGGCAAGAATTCACCATTGGTTGCGGGCTGAAGTTCGACGCCAAGGGGGCAAACACAAACCTCCGACAGCCGGCTCTCTGGATTGGCAAAGTGTCAAAACAACTTCGGTCGTCGATGCTGAACGCGGATTTGACGCGGGCAAATTGGTCAAAGGACGCAAACGCCACATTTTAGTTGATACTTTGGGCTTGCTGTTGGTCGTGGTGGTCACGGCTGCCGCCGTCCAAGACCGCGACGGAGCGCGGATTTTGCTGAAACGACTGCCGGGTTCTGGCAAGAAACTCCGCAAGATTTGGGTTGACGGCGGTTATCGCGGTCAGTTATTGGAATGGGTAAAGAGCAGATTTCGCTTTTATTTACAGGTCGTCTTACGTTCGGATGACCAAAAGGGGTTTGTGCTTTTGCCACGCCGCCGAGTAGTTGAGCGCACCTTTGCCTGGCTTGGCAATCATCGGCGGTTGTCCAAAGACTACGAACGATTTACCAAGACGAGTGAGACTTTTATCTATGTCGCAATGTCTCGTCTGATGATTCGTAGATTAGTCTGTTTTTGATTTATTAAACAGCTTCTAAGTGCATCATTCCCCGCTCACATTTAACCGGTCTTACCTATTTCGTCGAGAAGCAGTTTACCGATGCAGTGAATCAGCAAACCATCGGTTGAACGAAGGTGACTCGCTTTTTAAATATCGGTTTTATCAATTAGCCGCTTGAAAAAACTCTCAAATGGCTGCCGATCCGTAAAACCGGAACATCGAGGGTGCCGATTCGGTAATAACGCTTGATTTTCTTCCGGCGGTATCTTTATTTCCGTTTGAAAAATGTCCGCTGTCCAGCCGATTTACCAATCTCGGCAACCGTGTTTTTAATTTGTTCTGTTTATTCCATCGAAGATTTTTGGTTTACTTGTTATATGACATTTTTTCGGAGCGAAGCGCGACGGTTTGGACGACCGATGATTTTAATCGTCCTTTCGACATTTTTCGCAATCTCCTGCGGCAGTTCTAAATCGCCGACCGCCGAACCGAATAACCGGAACCAGCCGGTGCCTTTGAACGAGATTTTCACCGTCACGACGGCGCAAGCGGCGGTGCGCGAGGTTCCGGCTTACATCTCGGCGACAGGCAGTTTGGCGGCGACGGAGACTTCCGGCATCGCCCCGAAAACGGCGGGCAAAGTTACCGATGTCGGCGTGAAGGCGGGCGAATTCGTCGTTCGGGGCGCGGTTATCGCCAAATTGGACGTGCGCGACGCGCAATTGCGTCTGGCACAGGCAAACGCCGGTGTCGCCCAGACGGTCGCCGCCGTCCGGCAAGCCGAAGCGCGTCTCGGATTGTCGGCAAATGGCGGTTTCAGCGCGTCCATCATTCCCGAAGTCCGCGCCGCCGATGCCGTCTCCGAACAGGCGTTCGCCGAATTGCGGCAGGCCGAAGCCAACGAAAAACGCTATCGTGAACTGGTCGAAACGGGCGATGTTTCGATGCAGAATTATGAAAACTACCGCACTCTGCGCGACACGGCGCGGGCGCGGGTCAACAGCACCCGGCAGCAGTCGGAGGCGGCGCGGAACGCGGCGCGGCAAAATAACGAGGCGATAAAAAGCGCCGAAGCCGCCGTCAACGCCGCCCGAACGCAGGTTGATTCGGCAAAACAGGCACTTGCCGACACGATTATACGCGCCCCGTTCGCCGGCTATATCAGCAATCGTCCGGTAGCGGTCGGCGAATTCGTTTCGACGGCGACGGTCGTGGCAACGCTGCTCCAGACCAATCCCATCAAAGTCCAGCTTCAGGTGGCGGAGGTGAATGTGCCGTTAATCGTCCTCGGACGCGGCGTTTCGATTGCGGTTGAGTCCTATCAAAACCGTAGGTTTGCCGGGACGGTCACGTCGGTCAATCCGGCGATTGACCCGACGACGCGCACGGCGATTATCGAGGCTTCGATTGAAAACGGCGACAACGCTTTGCGTTCGGGAATGTTTGCGACGGCGCAAATCGCCAAACCGGGCGGCGGCACGGGCATTTTCGTGCCGCGCGCGGCGGTTTACAACGACCAGAACACCCAATCGTCACGCGTTTTCGTCATTCAGGAGGGCGTGGCGAAACTGCGCGTCGTGCAAATCGGCACCGAAGAAAACGATTCGATCCAGATTTTGTCCGGCGTGAACGCCGGCGAAACGGTGGCGACCGGCGTTCTGGATAAACTTTTTGAAGGTGCGCGGGTTCAATGAATTTCAGGTTTCAGGTTTCAGGTTCCAAATTGAAGAATCTGGAGCCTGAAACCTGAAACCCGAAACCTGAAATCATAATATGCAATGGTTAGCTGAAATTTGTGTGCATCGTCCGGTTTTTGCGACCGTTATCGTTTTGTTTCTGACGGTCATCGGCGGATTCAGTTTTTTTACGCTCGGCGTTGACCGCTTTCCGCAGATTGATCTGCCGACCGTCACCGTGCAAACCGGCAATACGGGCGCGGCTCCGCAGGAAATGGAGACCGAAGTCACCGACCTGATCGAAGGCGCGGTCAATACCGTCACCGGCATTGATCAGATGACTTCCAATTCGTCACTCGGACGCTCGCAGGTGACGATTACCTTCGCTCTCGAAAAAGACCCGGAGGTAGCGACCCAGGAAGTCCGCGATAAAGTCAGCGGCGTGATCCGGCAACTGCCGTCGAACGCCGACGCGCCGATTGTCCAGAAATCCGACCCGAATTCGACCCCGATTATTCAATACGCGATCAGCCGTCCGGGTTCGGTCGTGGATTTGACGCAATTCGTCACCAAAGAAATTCAAGAAAAAGTCGAAACCGTGGACGGCGTGGGCGATGTCCAGATTTACGGCGGGCGAACGCGGCAGATAAAAATTTATCTCGACCCCGACAAACTGCGTTCCTATAATCTTTCGGTCACGGATGTCAATTCAGCCGTGACCCGGCAAAATCAGGAACTGCCGAGCGGCAGACTCAACGAAGGAGCGACCTCCGTGACGCTTCGCACCCTGAGCAAATTGGCAAAAGTCGAAGATTTCAACCAAATCGTCGTCAAAAATCAGAACGGTCATCCGATTCGAATCAGCGATGTCGGGCGCGTGGTCAGTGCCGGAGCCGACCCGACCAGTGCCGTCACTCTCAACGGCAATCCTTCGGTCGCCCTGGCAATTATCAAACAATCGGGAGCCAACACGGTTTCCGTCATCAACGGCGTGAAGCAGAAATTGGCGCAGCTTCAGGCGACTCTGCCGCCGGATGTCAACATCGGCATCGTCCGCGACCAGTCGGAATTTATCGAAACTTCCCTGCACGCCATCGAAGAGCATCTGATTCTCGGCGGTTTATTCGCCTCGATTGTCGTTTTTCTCTTTTTGTGGAATTTCCGCACGACTCTGATCGCCGCCCTCGCCATTCCGACCTCGATTATTTCGGCGTTCGCGCTGATTGCCGCTCTCGGCTACACGCTCAATCAGATGACGATGCTCGCCCTGACGCTGATGGTCGGCATCGTCATTGACGACGCGATTGTCGTGCTGGAAAATATCTATCGCTTCGTCGAAGAAAAAGGTATGCCGCCTTTTCAAGCCGCCGTCGAAGGAACGCGCGAAATCGGGCTGGCGGTGCTGGCGACGACGCTCAGTCTGCTCGCCGTTTTTATTCCCGTCGGTTTTTTAACCGGCATCGTCGGACGTTTTATGTCCTCGTTCGGTTTAACCAGCGCGGCGGCAATCGCGGTTTCGCTGATCGTTTCGTTCACCTTGACCCCGATGCTCGCGGCGCGCTGGATCAAGCCGAAAAAGGTTTCCGGTTCCGAGTTTCCGGTGTCTGTTGAAGAAGGCGACGAACAATCCGAAATTCACGGCGACGGAATGCTTGCCGGTAACAGTGAACACGAACAACCGGAAACCGGAAACCGGAAACCGGAAACCAACGAGAGTAAGGATTCGTGGTTTTACCGCAGAATTGACCGCAGTTACACCTGGCTGCTCAAACTTTCGATGCGTTTCCGATGGCTCGTCGTCGGGTTGTGCGCCCTGGTGATAATTTCGATTTACCCGCTCTACAATTACGTCGGGATCAATTTTCTGCCGGACGAAGACGAATCGCTTTTTCAAATTTCGCTGCGCGCCCCGCAAGGCACGAGTCTCGCCGCCACGCAGAGCATTCTCGACCGGCTCGCCCGCGATATTCGGGAACAGATTCCGGGCGTGGATAACACGCTGGCTTTTGCCGGAGCCGGCGGAGCCCAGCCGAATGCCGGCAACATCAACGTCCGTCTCGCGGCGGTTGACCGGCGCGATTTTTCGCAGACGGAGCTGATCAACAAAACGCGGGAAATCACCAAAAAATATCCGAAGCAGTATATTATCGGCGTTTCGGGAACCTCGTCCATCGGCGCGAGTCTCGGCATCGGCGGGCGCGGCGGCGCGGGCGGCATCGGGTTTTTCATCAGCGGTCCCGAAATGGGAAAACTCGACGAATACTCGCAAAAGCTCGTTGACCGGCTTAAACAGGATGCCAATTTCCGCGATGCCGACCGCTCGCTCGATTTGAGCAGTCCCGAACTGCAAATCGGCATTGACCGTGCCAAAGCCGCCGATTTGGGGGTTTCGACCGGCGATGTCGCGCAGGCTCTCAACGTCTTCGCCAACGGGCAGAAGGTTTCATCCTACAGCGAAGGGACCGACCGCTTCGATGTCTATGTGCAAGCCGACGAACCGTTTCGGCGGCGGCGCGATGATTTGAAGAACTTTACGGTGACTTCGACGAAAGGCGGCTTGGTTAATTTAGACCAGCTCGTAACTTTTACGGATAATAAAAGCGCGGCTTCGATTGCGCGGCTCAACCGCCAGCGGCAGGTGACGATTTCGGCGAGCGTCGCCCAGACTTCTTCGGAAGCCGACGCAGTGCGGATTCTACAGCAATACGCCCGCGAATTAAATATGGGCGCGGAGTATCAAACCGGCGTTACCGGACAATCCAAAGAATTGGCGCGGGCGGTCAATTCGTTCGCCCTGGCGTTTCTGCTGTCGTTCGTCTTTATGTATCTGATTCTGGCGGCGCAGTTTGAATCGTTTATCCATCCGGTAACGATTTTGCTCACCCTGCCGCTGTCGGTGCCGTTCGCCCTGCTTTCGTCGCTGATTGCCGGTCAGCGTTTAAATATCTTTTCCGCTCTCGGCATTCTGCTGCTTTTCGGCATCGTCAAGAAAAACGCCATTTTGCAGATTGACCATACCAATACTTTACGCGCGCGCGGAATGAACCGCGACGACGCGATTATTCAGGCGAACCGCGACCGTCTGCGACCGATTCTGATGACGACCATCGCGCTCGTCGCCGGAATGATTCCCCTGATTTTAGGCAGCGGCGCGGGCGCGGCGACCAACCGCTCCATCGGGATTTTAGTGGTCGGCGGTCAGTCAATGTGCCTGCTTTTAACGCTGCTGGCAGTGCCGGTTTTTTATTCGCTTTTTGACGATGCTTCCGAGTTAACCGTTTTCAGTCGCCTCGGCAGTCGCCTCGGCGGGATCGGTCGAGTTCTGCGTCCGCTGCGGCGAAAATTAGCCGCTGTCGCCACGCTGTCCACGCGCCGAAAATCCGCTGCCGGAAAGAATGCGCCGCCGCCGGAAACGAAGGAAGGCTGCGCCGACTAAACATTATCAAACCGGCGGCTTGAGCTGAAGAGAGAAATAAAATCAGACGCAGAGAAACGCGGATTTGACGGATCAATGCGGATTTAACTACCAGCTATCTTAAAAATCGGAAATTCTAAATTACACATTTTTCATTCTAAATTTTACGCGGAAAAATGAAGGATTGAGCATGTAAAATTGAGAATTTAAGCCGATTCGCGGATTTTTGAGCTGGCTTCTAATATATTCGGCTAATTCGCCGGAAAATTCGTTGAAGATAATCGGCGAAAATTCGTCAAATCCGCGTTCATCCGTGTCTGATTCCGACTTTGATTTCAAATTGAGACTCGGACTAATTAAATAGAGGTATTTTATATTTTCAGATGATTGATACGACCCAAATGACAAAATCGCTCGGCGCGGCGGGACTTTTATTGATTTTCGGCACCGCGCTGGCGGCGCAGACCGTTCCGTCAGCCACGCCGCCGCCGACCGAGCCGACCGAAGTTCAACAGCCGAACACGCCGCCACAGCAACAGATGCCGAATCAGCCCGGTCCGACGACGCGGGCGCAAACCCAACCGACGCAACCGCCGGATCAAACGAATCCGCCGAATTCGCCAATGCCTCCGAATCAAATTCCGGCGCAGAATCAAACGAATCCGCCAACGCCGCCAACGCCGCCAACGCCAACCACGACGATTCCGCCGATGCCGAATGTCGGGACTTCCGGCGGTGTCGCGCCCGCCGTGCTGCCCGCCGATCCGCCGCCGGTCGCGCCCGATTTTCAAGCTCCGCCGCGTCCTCTGCCGTCCGCCGAGCGCGTCGGCGTTGATGTCTCCGACCAGATGCCGCTGTCTCTGCCGGAAGCCGTCACGCTCGCCCTGCAAAATAATAACGACATTGATTCGTCGAGAATCGGCGTGCAGATTGCCGAATTCAATCTGCGGGCGGCACGCGGCGTTTACGATCCGGTCATTGTTTCGGAAAATTATTACGAGCGGCGGACGACCCCGACGGCTTCGACCATCGGCGGTGCGAGCGGCAGCGGTTCGGTCACGCAGTCGAATTTGGTCAACGGCTTTAACGTCAACGGATTTTCGCCGGCGGCGGGCGGACTTTACCAGGCGGATTTCTCCGGTTCGAGGACGACGACCAACAGCCAGAATGCGACTTTGAATCCGCAGTTTCCTTCCGTGCTGGCTCTCACTTACACGCAACCTTTGTGGCGCGGATTGCGATTCGACAACAACCGCCGCACCATCGAAATCGCCAAGAAGAATCTGAGCCTGACCGACGCGCAGTTTCGCCAGAAAGCCGTCGAAACCATCGCGCAGGTCGAGTCGGCGTATTGGGATTTGATTTTCTCTCTGCGGAATTTGCAGGTGCAGATTGATGCCGTCAAACAGGCGCGCACGCAGCTCGCCAGCAATCAAAGATTAGTCGCCAAAGGCGCGCTCGCCCCGATTGAAATAATTTCCGCCAATACGCAGATTACCACTTTCGAGCAGAATGTTTACACGGCGCAGGAATCGGTGACACGGGCGGAAAATAGCTTAAAAACTTTAATGCTGCCCGACCGTTCGGACGCGATTTGGAGCCGCGCCCTCGTTCCCGTTTCACCGGTCGAGGTGGAAATTCCGCGCGTCTCGCTGGACGAAGCCGTCGCCGATGCTTTGACCAATCGCCAGGAACTCGCGCAATTGAAAACCAATGCCGAAATCAACCGAATCAACACGCGCTATTTCCGCGATCAGACCAAACCGCAAATTAATCTGGTCGGCAGCTACACGGCGAACGGACTCGCCGGAACGGTCGTCCCGCGCACGGGCAGTGTGACGACTTCGGCTTTGACCACGCGCGTCAACGAACTTTCCGCCTTAAACGGTTTGCCGCTGCTGCCAACCGCCGCGACGACCGGCACGGTTCCGCCGAATCTCGTCGGCGGTTATATCAAATCGCTGTCCAATTTAGCGACCGCCGATTATCCGACGTTTCGCGCCGGCATCACCATTTCCCTGCCGCTTCGCAACCGGACGGCGCAAGCCAATCTCGGCAGAACTTTGGTCGAAGGCGAGCAGCTCAAAAATCAGCAGGCGCAGCAGGCGCAAACCATCGAAGCCGACGTGCGAAACGCTTTGCAAGCCCTGCGTTCGTCCGAAGCCCGTCTGCAAGCCGCGCTCGCCACGCGACTTTCCGCCGAACAGCTTTACGACAGTGAAACCAGACTTTTTCGCGCCGGAACTTCGACGGTTTTTCTCGTCCAGCAACGGCAAATTACATTGGTGACGGCTCGCAGCAGCGAACTTCAGGCGCAGACGCTGCTCAACAAAGCCGTTTCGACTTTTCAACGCGCCACCGGCACGACGCTTACCGCCAACAGCGTCGAAATCACCGATAAAATCAACGATTCAAGATTTAAGTTCAACCGGCAGATTGATTTCGGTTCGAGGATTTTCAGCGTCAGAAAGGAAGATTGAGTTTCAGGTTTCAGGTTTCAGGTTTCAGGTTTCAGGTTTCAGGTTTCAGGTTTGATAACACTATTGATTAACGCTCCGCATTAAAAACCTGAAACCTGAAACCTCCCAACTTTTGACACTTCGTTAATTAAAAGTTAGAATCTGCCTTTTGTTATCTTTCCCAAGATTCTAATTTTATTCGTATATTTAAGGAGTTACAAACTATTGAGCAGCGCAAAATTTTTATTTACATCGGAATCCGTGACCGAAGGACATCCCGATAAAATCGCCGATCAAATTTCGGATGCGGTTTTAGATGCGATTCTGGAACAAGACCCGAACGGCAGAGTCGCCTGCGAAACATTGGTGACGACCGGATTAGCGGTCATTGCCGGTGAAATCACGACCAACGCGCGGGTTAATTACAAACAAATCGTCCGCGATACGATTAACGACATCGGCTACAACGATGCCAGTTACGGCTATGACTGCAATACTTTAAGCGTTATGGACGCGGTCGGCACACAGTCGCCGGACATCGCGCAGGGCGTTGACACGGGCGGCGCGGGCGATCAGGGTTTGATGTTCGGATTCGCCTGTAACGAAACCGTCGAACTGATGCCTCTGCCGATTCAGTTGGCGCATAATCTAACGCGCAAACTGTCGGAAATCCGCCGCAGCGGTGAACTCAAATACCTGCGCCCCGACGGAAAATCGCAGGTCACGATTGAATACCGCGACGGCAAACCGTTTCGCGTCGAAGCCGTCGTGATCTCGACCCAGCACGCCGACGACGTGACAACCGAACAGCTTCGCGCCGACATTCTGGAAAAGGTTATCAAAGCGACCGTTCCCGCCGATCTTTTGGACGGTGACACCAAATATCACATCAACCCGACCGGCAGATTCGTCGTCGGCGGTCCGATGGGCGATGCCGGTTTGACCGGAAGAAAGATCATCGTTGATACTTACGGCGGCTACGCTCCGCACGGCGGCGGCGCGTTTTCGGGCAAAGACCCGACGAAAGTTGACCGTTCGGCGGCTTATATGGCGCGCTATATCGCCAAAAACATCGTTGCTTCGGGGCTGGCGGACAGATGCACCGTTCAACTGGCTTACGCCATCGGCGTTGCCGAGCCGGTTTCCGTTCGCATTGATACGCACGGCACCGGTCAGGTTGACGAAGACCGGCTTTCGGAAGTCGTTCGCAAAAATTTCGATTTAACGCCTAAAGGCATTATCGAAACTCTGGATTTGCGCCGTCCGATTTTCAAGGAAACCGCGAAATTCGGACATTTCGGACGCACGGGCGACGAATTCACCTGGGAAAAAACCGACAAAGCCGACACTCTGCTTCACGCTTTGAGCGCGGCGACGGCTTCCAATTAAAAATTAGGAATTAAAAATTAAAAGTCTGCCGTGCAATCATTTGCCGCAGCTTTTAGTTTTTAATTCCTTTTTTTTCAATTTTCAATTTTTAATTTTCAATTCAACAAAACTATGGCTAAAGAAGGAATTTCAATGGAATACGATATTAAAGACATCAACCTGGCACCGCAGGGCAAACAACGAATCGAATGGGCTGACCGCGAAATGCCCGTTCTGCGCTTGATCCGCGAGCGTTTTACCGAGGAAAAGCCGCTCGAAGGCGTGAAACTCGTGGCTTGCGCTCACATCACGACCGAAACGGCGAATCTGGCGCGAACGTTGCAAGCCGGCGGCGCGGAAGCGATTTTAATCGCCTCCAATCCGCTTTCGACGCAGGACGATGTAGCGGCTTCGCTCGTCTCTGACTGGGGAATTCCGGTTTTTGCGATGAAGGGCGAATCAACCGAAACCTATATGCGCCACGTTCGGATGGCTCTCGAATCGAACCCGAACATCATCATTGACGACGGCTCGGATGTTGTGGCGACGATGTTGAAAGAAAAACCGGAGCTTGCCAAAACCATCATCGGCACGACCGAAGAAACGACGACCGGCATCGTCCGTCTCCAGGCGATGGTCAAAGCCGGAGTTCTGAACTTCCCGGCGATGGCAGTCAACGACGCGCAGACCAAACACTTTTTTGATAATCGTTACGGCACTGGACAATCTACTTTGGACGGTATTATTCGGGCGACTAATATCTTGCTCGCCGGTAAAAATTTCGTCGTCGTCGGCTA
Source organism: Pyrinomonadaceae bacterium (assembly GCA_043768465.1). GTDB lineage: Bacteria > Acidobacteriota > Blastocatellia > Pyrinomonadales > Pyrinomonadaceae. The sequence continues at coordinate 1,120 of JAYVKL010000256.1, read as the reverse complement.
CGGCTGGTGCGGCAAAGGCGTGGCGATGCGGGCGCGTGGTTTAGGAGCCAATGTTATCGTCTCGGAAATTGACCCGATCAAAGCCATCGAAGCCGTGATGGACGGTTTCCGAGTGATGCCGATGTCGGAAGCCTCGAAAGTCGGCGATTTCTTCGTGACCGTCACCGGCAACCGCCACGTTATTGACAAAGACCATTTTGAAACGATGAAGGACGGTGCCATCGTCTGTAATTCGGGACATTTCGATTTGGAACTGAATCTCGAAGCACTTCGTGAAATGTCTTCGGAGGTCGCCAATCGCCGCCCGTTCGTCGAAGAGTATATCGGCATCAACGGCAAAAGCGTGATTGTTTTAGGCGAAGGACGTTTAATTAATCTGGCGGCGGCGGAAGGTCATCCGGCGAGCGTAATGGATATGAGTTTTGCCAATCAAGCGTTGTCGGCTGAATACCTGGTTAAAAATAAAGGCAAACTCGGCGCGGGCGTTCACGTTTTACCGTCGGAGGTTGACCAGGAAATCGCTTCCCTGAAACTTCGCGCTCTAGGTATTTCAATTGATACTTTAACCCCGGAAATGCTCGAATATATGTCGAGTTGGGAAAGCGGAACTTAATTTGACGGGTAATAAAAAACGGATCACGGATGATGGAAATCACTTTCCATCATCCGTTTTTCGTTGTCCGTTATTCAAGTTCGCACTCTGGAGAGCAGGAACGCGCCGATGATCGAGAATAAAAACAGGGGACTCCAGACCGCGAACACCGGCGCGAGGTAGCCGTTTAAGCCGAACTGCTCGAAAGTGCTGGTGATGCCCATAAACAGAAGCCACACGCCGACCGCGTAGCCGACGGTGACGACGCGCCCTTTGCGGCTCAGGGACAAAGCGAACGGCGCGGTGAACAGCGCGATGACGAACGGCAGAAAGAGCGTCGTGTATTTCTTTTCAAACGCTGTTTCAAAAGTTCGCCGTTCGGATTCGGATTCGGTTTTGTTGATCTGCTCTTTTATTTCGGCGAGATTAAGATGACTCGGTTTTCCGTCTAAATCGTTGAAAGGGTTGGAGTTTTCCTGCAGCTCGCCGTCGGCGACTTGTAAAACGCCGACCTTGCCGTTGATCCAG
>JAYVKL010000255.1:0-5745 GCA_043768465.1 Pyrinomonadaceae bacterium | reverse complement strand
TAAGTAAGAGGACTGAATTATTTTATAGATGTTCAAATTTAAACTCACTTATCTTTCCAGTGTTTATTGAGAGACTCTGAAAAGCATTTATAAAATAATTTAGTCTTCTTACTTAAGCTGGCGGCGCACAAACCGAGTGCCTTGTATGAGATTATGCCGGCGGAGCAGGCGCGGGCGATTTTGCGGCGAGTGGAATTGGTGCATACGCCGAAACACGGTTCGTGGCTCAACGTGGCGGAGATCGAGTTGGGCTTATTAAAACGAATTGGAATCGCCCAAAGAGTCGGCAGTCGGGAAGAATTGGAAAAACAGGCTGAAGCGTATCAAAAAGCAAGAAATGCGAAACAAGTAAAAATAGATTGGCAATTCACAACCGCCGATGCAAGAGTCAAACTGAGAAGACTTTATCCGTCAATTCAACCTTGACTGAACACTGGTATTTATGTGCATATCCAAAACGAAAATTTGCGCGCCGCACTGGAAATCGTATCCGAGAAGAACCAATACTGACCATTACACCATTTTTACACCATCTCGAATTTGGAATAAATAAAGGGGTTCAGCAACATGCTGAACCCCTTTATTTATAGTGGTGCCGAGGACGAGACTCGAACTCGTACGGTTTACACCACACGCCCCTCAAACGTGCGCGGCTACCAATTACGCCACCTCGGCAAAGATTTCAAAAGCGTCGGAGAACAACGCCTTCCTTAAATTTTCAATCGCACAAACTTATTTGTTGGAGTTCGCCGTGTCCGTAACGGTCAATTGATTTGAATTGACGACGACTGCCGTGTTCGACGGCGCGACGATGGCGTTGGTGTCAACCGCGACATTGGCATTAGTATTCGCGTCGGTCGCCGGCGGCGCGGTTTCGGTCGCGGTCGCGCCGGTGGTTTCCAGCACCGAGAGGTTTCCGGTCAGCGCGGGCATCGCCAAAAGCAGAGCCGTCAGCATAAAAGTCGTCGCCGCGACAATCGTCATCTTCGACAGAATCGTCTGCGAACCGCGCGGTTGAAACGCCGAACTGGAAATGTTGCTGGTGAATAAAGCACCCGCGTCGGTTTTCCCCGGCTGTAGTAAAACGCTGGCGATCAGCACCACGCACGAGACAAAAAATAATGTATATAAGAGATAAGTCACAGTGTAAATACTTCCGGTTTATTTGTAATTGACAATTGAGGCGAAACTTTCCGCGTTAAGGCTTGCTCCGCCGACCAATGCGCCGTCAATATCCGCCTGCTTCATCAAATCGCCGATGTTTTCGGCTTTCACCGAACCGCCGTAAAGGATTCTGACGGCTTCGGCGATCTGTTCGCCGTGTGTTTCGGCGACGATTCCGCGAATGTAACGGTGCATTTCCTGAGCCTGTTCGGGAGTGGCGACTTTTCCCGTGCCAATCGCCCAGACAGGTTCGTAAGCGATAATAATACGTTCCATATCGGCAACTGTCAAACCGTCTAATGCGCCGACAAGCTGCGTTTTGACCGCGTTTTCGGCGTTGCCCGCTTCCCTTTCCGCTAGCCTTTCGCCCGCGCAGACCATCGCTTTTAACCCGAAACTCAACGCCGCCTTCGTCTTTCGATTAACCGATTCGTCGGTCTCGCCGTAAAACTGCCGCCGTTCCGAATGTCCGATAATGACGTATTGTGCGCCGACATCCTTCAGCATATCCGCGCCGACTTCGCCCGTCTGCGCTCCGTGTTTTGCCTCCGAAGCGCAATTCTGCGCCGCGACTTTTATATTCGAGCCTTCCAAACGGTCGGCGACGGTTTTCAGGTGAACGAACACCGGCGCGATCACGACTTCGCAATGATTCGCGTTCGCCACCAGAGGCTTTAACGACAACGCCGTCTCGACCGCTTCGCCGAGCAGTTTGTACATTTTCCAATTTCCCGCAATCACCGGTTTTCGCATATTTTCGTCAATTTTAGCATAATTAAATAACCCGTAAATTAAATTTTGAGAGATATTTAATTCTCTGCGTCCTCTGCGCCTCTGCGTGAAATTCTTTTTTTGACAGAAATAATTTCACGCAGAGGCGCAGAGGACGCAGAGAGAGGGTTTAAGCGATTAGCGAAATTCCAACTACTGATTCGCATACTATTAAAAGCGGCTCGATAAACGCCGAACCGCTTTCAAATTAACGTCAAAACTTCGCCGATTTTTATTTTTGAGGTGCCAGCGATGCCTGCGTCAATTTTAATAAATTATCCTGTCGCTTAAACGCCCAACTCAGATTATCTTTGATTTCCGCGCCGGGATGATACAAATAATCTTTCGTTTTCTTTCGTGTCGGTCGGTCAGGATCGCCGCCCGAATTTATCAGCACACTTAAATGAAATTTTTCCTTGACGTATTTCTCGCCGCTCGTCAAACGAATGATTTTTTGCACTTCCGGCGGAAGTTTATCGAAGACAATATCCGATTCTTCCTGCAAAGTTACGTCGTCAATCATTGCTTTCGGTTTACCGGTGATTACCTCGCTGCGGTCAACCGATTTTTTGTCGTCGAAACACAGTTCAAGCGGTATGTTCGGCATCGGCGCACCGGCGGGCAAAGGATATGCGCGGCTTTTTGTGCAGATCACGGTGAATTTTTCCAGGTTAGAGCTTTCAGACTGTGCCGGCGGAAATTTGATCTCGGCGGAATCGAGTTTAAGCATTTTATCCTGCCGTTTAAAATCCCATCGCGGTTCGCCGTCCGAAGAAAAATAGCGGTAAGTTTTCACGCTTCGTTTTCCGGGCTGGCTCTCGTCGTCGCTCAGAATAATGTAAAGCGTGTAGATGCTTTTCGTGAATTGCTCGCCGGTCGTCAGACGAACAATTTTTTGCACTTCCGGCGGAAGTTTCGCAAACGGAAGATCGTGTTCCTGTTTCCAGGTATTGCCGACTAAACGCCGATGCACCACCACGTCTTCGCCCCGATCAATCGGTTTTTTCAAGTCAACACACAGTTCCTGCGGAATATGGACATCTTTCGACAAACCGTAGATTCTTTTTTCCGCACATTCGGAAAGCATCGCCGGTGTCGCGTCCGGCGCAGGTTTCGCGGTCGTCGTCGGATTTTTATCAGTGTTTTGTAGCGCATTGCTCGATTGCGAAACTATCGGACTGCTCGCCGCCCAAACAAACGCAAACGTAAAAATAACAGCTTTCAGCATTAAATTGTCCCCCAATTTTTTGCATACCAACGCGCCCGCGCCAGAGTATCATTTGAGACGGTCAAGTTTTTCCGCACACAAAACTCTCTCTGCTCCTTATATTTTTGATTTCCAACTGTTTTTCAAACTCCGGCGGGCTTTTGTAGCCTAAACTCGAATGAAGTCTGATTCGATTGTAATAGTCGGGTAAGAAGAACGCATTACTGCGCTCCTCTCCCCTCAGAACCGGACTTGCAAGTTTCCAAGCATCCGGCTCAAGCCTTATTTAACGCCTCGTTTGAAACGCGGTTTCACTACTTCCAACCTTTGAGAATGAACTTGTTTGTGGCAATTCGGATGCAATAGAACACGATTGCTGTTTCCGTCCGTTCCGCCGTGAGAGCGATAAACGATGTGATGGCTGTGCCAGCCCGTCAGTTTAGTTATCTTCTCATTGCAGATCGGACAGATGCCGTCTTGTTCTACCCAAAGACGAAGCAATTTCTTGTAGCCTTGCAGGTTGGCTTCCATTTGAACATCTATTCGACGTTCAAAGTAAGTCTCCCATTCCGAAGCATAAGGATTTGCTCCTGCTTTAACTTTGACGTGCCGTTTTATCGGTGTGCCGGAAGCCTTGAGCAATCGAACAGTTTTTATTTCACCGTTCGTCATCTTGGTTTCGCCGCAGAACACCCACCTGTTGTTGCCGACGGTTGCGAAATATTTCTGTCGCACCCATCCGTTACTTTTCTGCGGATGTCTGCGTCGCGCCCATTGCCACAACTTTTTGAAGATTTGGTCATCTACTTGAGCATAGATTCGTTTGCTGACCGCAACGCGGTGATAGTTCGACCAACCGCGAATAATCGGGTTAATCCGCATTATCAATTTTCCGGTTGCGGTTTGCTTGTTTGAATCAATTAACTTTCGGATTTTAGTCAGCAAAGACTGAACATTCTTTTTCGACGGCTTGATTAACAATTTGCCGCTATATTTGCGAAAGTTCCATCCGAGAAAATCAAAGCCCGTTTCAATCGGCGTGATTTTGGTTTTCTCAGGGGAGAGTTCCAAACCGCGCTCTTTGAGATGCGTTTCGACTATCGGCATCACTTCGTTTTCCAGCAGTTCTTTCGTTCTGCCTGTAATTACGAAGTCGTCCGCGTATCGAACGATGTTGATATTTTGGCATTGTCGTTTGTTTTCAAAGCATTTGCGGAGCTTTGTTTCCAAGCCGTCAAGCACCAGATTTGCCAACACCGGAGAGATGCTGCTGCCTTGCGGCGTTCCGCTCTCGGTTGCATAAAGCATTAATTTTTCCAAGTAGCCCGCTTTCAGCCACTTTTGCAGGATGCGTTTGTCCATCGGAATATGTTCAAGCATCCATTGGTGGTTGATATTGTCAAAACAGCCTTTGATGTCGGCTTCGAGTATCCATTGCGCCGATGTCTTTTGGCGTATTGCGTTAAAGCATTGTCCCATCGCATCGGCGGTTGACCGCATCTTTCGGAATCCGTAAGAGTTCGGGTCGGCAACGGTTTCGGCAACGGGGTCTAAAGCTAACAAGTATAAGGCTTGCATCGCTCTGTCCGTCATTGTCGGAATACCCAAAGGTCGAAATTTGCCATTTGACTTCGGGATGAACACGCGCTTGAGCGGCAAAGGTTTGTAACCTCTGCTTTTCAAACTGTGTGCTGCCTGCATCTTCTTTTCCGGTGTTTCCCAAGTCACCTTGTCAACACCGGATGTTTTCTTCCCGGAGTTTTCCGTCACCTGCCGAACGGCAAACAGTTTGCCGCTGTGCGAGTGAGTTAAAAGATGTTGCAAGGCTTTCACCTTGTTCCATCTTTTCGCTTGTGTTGCCTTCACGATACGCGCTTGTAGCCGACGCACGTTTTGGTTGACTGCCCGCCAATCGGCAGAATGCCAATCCATTATGCTGGAGACTGCACCAACTTGATTCATTGCTGATTCGGTTGTCATTTGCCTTTTCTCCTGAAGTCGGTTCTACCAGTTTTCTCGTGATTAAAGACCCGATGGAAGTCTGCCTGCTTTTCGCAGCGGCTGATGTTTCAAACCGTATCCTTGCCGTTACAGCAAAGCTTTTGCTTTTTCCATCATCCTTTACCCACCATTCTATCGGTTCACCTTACGGCTTGCTTTCCCCACCCGCGCGGGCGGGGAGAATGTCGGGCTTACCCTGTTCCGCTTAATCGAGCAATAGATGGGTTAGGCTCTCTCTTTCCGCCGGTAGCTTTGATGTTCACGACAAGCAAGAAGGCACTGCTTGTTCCGGCTACGCTGCCTTTTGGCTCAAGCCTGTCAGCATCTTTGGCTTGTTTTACATGACGACGTTTATCAAGAGTTCACGTTATTGTTAGCCATACCATCCGACTCTAGCTCCCATCCGCCTTGATGCTGGCAGAATGATTGATTGCCTCACGACTCTTATCAAAAGCCTTTCGGCTTGGGTTGCATTGTCAGAGGAGCTTTAATACGAATTGTTACCGCTTCGCATTTCCTCCTAGAGTACGAGTGGTGAAACACTCGGTTCGTTATTTGAATGTTCAAATTGAACACTCGGTTAAGCGACTTTCAGGTCGCAC
>JAYVKL010000254.1:0-7573 GCA_043768465.1 Pyrinomonadaceae bacterium | reverse complement strand
CGCTGCTGGTTTCGCAAGCCTGCAATCTCGGAATTGTCAGGATGGCGGAAATTTCCACCCTCAGTTTGAACAAAATGTTATGGACGCATACCTGGTATTGCCGTGAAGAAACATTAAAAAAAGCCACCGATTGTCTGGTCAATTATCAATATCGGCAGCCATTAGCCAAACTCTGGGGCGGCGGTGCTTTGTCTTCCTCGGACGGGCAAAGATTTCCGGTTTCGGTCAAAAGCGTGACGGCGACCGCGCTGCCGAAATATTTCGGTTACGGTCGAGGAATCACTTTCTACACCTGGACTTCCGACCAGCACTCACAATACGGCACTAAAGTGATCCCCGCGACAATCAGGGATGCCCGCTACGTCCTGGATGAAATCCTCAATAACGAAACCGAACTCGATATTCAGGAACACACGACCGACACCGCCGGCTACACCGAGATTGTTTTCGGATTATTCGATCTGCTCGGATTAAAATTCTCACCCCGCCTCCGGGATATTGCCGACCAAACCTTGTATCGGTTCGATAGAACAATTAAATACAAGCATTTAGAGCCGTTAGTAACCGGTAAAATAAAAAAAGATTTGATTGTCAAACATTGGGATGACTTGCTGCGTTTAATGGCATCGCTCAAAACCGGCTGGTCAACCGCTTCGCTTTTGATCGGGAAATTACAATCGTTTCCACGCAAAAATGATCTCGCCCGCGCCTTGCAGGAATACGGCAAAATCATGAAAACCGAATTTATTCTGCGATATTTGCTGGACAATGGCTTTCGCCGCCGAATAAATCGCCAACTCAACAAAGGCGAATCGCTGCATTCTCTGCGGAGATTTCTGCTCTTCGCCAATGAAGGCAATATCCGCAAAAGATTTCCCGAAGAACAGCAAACCCAAGCCAACTGCCTGAATCTGGTAACTAATGCAATTGTTCTATGGAATACGATTTATCTTCATGCCGCCGTCGAGCAGTTAAAATCAGAGGGAGTGGAAATAAAAGACGAAGATTTGAGTCATATTTCACCGGCGCGATTTGCTCATATTAATCCATATGGCAGGTATTATTTCAATATTGAAGAAAATCTGAATAGAAAAGTCTTGCGTCAGTTGAGAAGAAAAGAAAACAGCATCAACTAAGCGTATAAAAAGTATTATACGCGCAGCGTCGCTTTCTGTTCCTTTCCTCCCTCAACCCCAAGTGTTGAAAATCCAATCGTCGAGCAATCGAACTCCGATGAAAGTGGAATTGACTTCGCACAGACGCGAACCCGCTGGGTCGGCAAAATAAGTGAAGAATTGGGATTAACCGGAGAGGTCTCGGAAAAGGATTTCGCTTCATTGGCTCGCGGAATTCACCCGCAAACCGGCGAACAATTTATTCGCCACGTCAAACCGCGAACCGTGACCGATGAAAAGGGGAAAACCCGCCAAACGAAATCGCACCGCGCCGGACTCGATCAAACTCTCAACGCCCCGAAATCCGTGTCTTTAGTCGCGCCATATGATGAACGAATAATCACCGTTCACTGGCGGTCAGCGATCAAAGCGATTGAAACGATTGAGGAATTTACGACCGCTAAAATGGGCAACGTCAAACCGCCCGAACGAACCGGGAAAGCCGCCTATGCCGCGTTCCTCCATTTTGAAGCCCGTCCCGATTTCAAAACCAATTTCGCCGCGCCCGATTTGCACACGCATTTTTTCGAGTTCAACGTCGCCCGCACCGCCGACGGGCGGCACCGCGCACTAGAGACGCGGGAAGTCTATCGCTGTCAGAAACTCGCCACCGCCGTTTACCGCTCCGAACTGCTCAAAGAGATGACCGCCATCGGCTATGAGATGCGGATTGATGAAAAGACGGGCGCACCGGAAGTGGCTTCGATCAGCCGCGCCTACATCGAAGCGAGCAGCCCCAGACAAACGGAAATCAAGCGCACCGCCGAAGAACTGGGCATCAAATCCACCAAAATAGTGGCGAGCAATTATCGTCGCGGCAAAAACTTCGACCCGGTGGAAATGCGCGACCGATGGCGCGAGATGGATGAAAAATTCGGCAGTCAGGCGGCGAATGCGGCGGAGCAGGCGCGGCAGCAAACCAAAATCATCAACTCGGAAAAACAGACGCTTGCGCCCCAAAAACAAATTCCCGATTCGTCGAATACGGCGGAGCGAACCGCTACGAAAGCTGCCGCCGCCGTTGATTTTATCATCGCGCAGGCAAAAGAGCAGAAAGATATTGAAGTCTCAAAGCGCAAATGGATCACGCGGCAAAGTTTACTGACCGACACACTCAATTACTCACCGGCGGAACTGACGATTGATCGAGTCAAAGCGGAGTTCAGCGAGCGGGAGAAAAGCGGCGAACTCAAAGAATTCGAGCTTGACCGGCGCAAAGCGAAACTTCAGGCGGAACGGGAAAATCAGAATGCGGAAAAAGCGATTTCCGCGTCGCTTATCTCCGAAAGAATAATCAACGAAGGAGTGATAAAACTCAATGAACCGACATCTTTGGGAAATCTTGAAAATACTAGATTCAACGATGAAAGGCTGACGGATCAACGTGAGGAAACCTTCCGGGCGGACACGAAAACCGCAATCGAAGATTCACCTTTGCAGACCGCCATTCAAAAGCCCGCCGTTCAGGATCAGGTGATTGAAATTGATCCGGCGATGACGGCACGGCGGGAAGCCCCGGCGTTGGAAAGTGAGACCGTAGTTAAAGATTCTCTCTTTCAACAAATACCGTTGTTTGATCGAAAAGATTTCGCCAGTGAGGAAAAATCAGCAACGGAAGCGTTATCAAACCCTGAACCGCCAAACCCTGTAATACCGCCGGAGAAAATCGAGACGAATCATCGGGAAGCGAGCGAAATTAAATTAGAAATCAAGCAACAAAGCGAGAAGTCATTTGAGAACATTTATGACAAACCTGGAATTCTACAAAGCCGAACTCGAACGAGCGGAAGCCGCCGCAGAGAAAACGAAATTATTGCCGACCACACCGACGGCGGAGAACACAGTATCCGAGTATTTCGTGACGGAAGAAGACTCGGCAGCGGAGACAACACCTCCGAATCAAACATTGTCAGTCCAATCAAAAGCAATTCCGCCATCAGTCACACCGCCTTCGTCGGATCAGCCAGAACCGGCGAGTCAGAACCAAAACTCACCGATTACGCAGCAGAACACCATCGAGGAAATAGCGATTCTGCAACTGAAACTCGAACAGGCGCAGAGCAGAATTCAATGGCTGGAAGGCGAGAACGAGAATTATCGGATCGAAGCGGAAGTGCTGGAAGCGGAAAGTCAGATGATCGGCGAATCATTGGAGGAGGCATCGAAAAGGGCGAAAACGGCGGAGAGTCAGATAAATTACCTTTCAAACCGATTGAATCTGTCGAAAACGAAAGCGTCGTCCAAGCAAAGCCGGATTTTCAGCCGAAGACTGTTGAAATGGAAACAACGCCTCGCCTCGAACCCAGTGCATGTGTGGCGCAAATTGAAATTGCCGGAGCAACATTTACCTCGTTTCGGGACAATCGAACAGACGACCAGGCAGCTCGCGGCGGACACGAAATTGCAGGAAACGATAGAGAAAACCTCGGCGCAGTTGAACGCGACGACGGAGAAAATACGAGCATTGACGCAAAAAGCGAACGCCGAGTTGACCGCCGCGAAAAACGAAACGAAGAATCTGAAAACAAACATCGCAGAGTTGAACTCGGAGCAGCAGCGAGCCAAACAATTGACGACCTCGGCGGAATATCAATTGAAGACGGCGACAAGCGAACTGCAACTCTTTCAAACCAGATCGAAGAGCCTCAAATCGCAAATGGCGGAGAGTTTGAAAGTGAAGGATTTGCCGACACTCGAACATCTGATGGAAGTCAGCGCGCAGCAGAAAGACGAACTTCAACTTCTACAGAGCGAATCGGTGAAAATGAAAGAACAGATAGCTTCGATTCCGCAACAAAAACAGTGGGCGAAGGAATCGGGGGCTTCGACAGAACGAAAATTCAACAGCCGGATCGAGTGGATAGAGATCATATTGAAGGTATCAATCGTGCCGCTGATTTTAGTGATGCTGTCAGCGGGATGTTATTTCGGGACGAGCAAGGATTTAAGCGAGAATCTGGCAGCGGAGACAAAGAGATCAGTGGAAATGGAGAAGCAGCTAAATATAGTACAAAGGGACAAAATGACGACCGAGCAGAATTTCAGCAATACTGTAGCGACGTTGCGGCAAACATTCCCGGAAATAGAGCGGCTTTACAATCTGTCGCCGTCGGAGCAGGCGAAGATAATTCAATCAGCGTCGAAGCGAACCGTCGGACGGCAGAAAAAACGGCGCAGCTAATCAATGTTAAACGCTTCAGCGGCGGACTTGATTCGCAGATTGTCGCGGAATGGACGACGATCATCGAGAAATCGGATGCGGCGGATTTTCTCAATGAAGTCATTAAACTAAAAAGCCGCGAAGAAGAGCAACAGCTTTTCGGGCATCTGGACGCGCAAGCCGCGCTGATCGCCAAGCAGGTCAAATTGCCGCAGCCCGAACCCGAAGCCAAACCGAACGCCCTCAAACTCGCCGTGGCTTTGACGGAAATAGAGGTTGCCAACTACGAGCAAGCGTCGGGCAAGCCGCTGTGCGACAAAGTTTTTGAAGTGCTGGTCAAAGAGAATATGCGCCGTGCCGCCGCGCCGCCGCAGCCGGAACAGATCGAGGGTCTTCAGGAAACTTTCGGCGATAGAGTGGTCGAATCAACTGTGAAGCCGTCTTCGGCTCTCGAAGCGGAAGCACTAAATGCACTGCTCGACTCAGTGAGATGCGGGTTCGATGCGTCGGCGGTCATTCAGGCGCAGCGATACGTTAACACGAACGACGCGGCGGCGCAGGCGACGGCGACGCTCGTCCAGATCGCATACGGCGGACAAACGAACGCATTCACCGATAATTTTAAGGACAATTTAGCCGAGCAGATTTATTATGCGCCGGTGCCGGCAAGCGACGCTTACCGGAATTTCGGACAATTCGACTGGCTGCAAACGATTGAAAATTTCGCGCCGACGGTCAATAATCTGGCGGAACAATACAAAATCGAAATCAAACCGCCGGACGGCGATCTCGAAAGAAACAAACGGCTCGCCGATTTCGTCGCGCGGCAGCTTGTCGAAGCATACGAAAGCCAAAACAGACCATTGGAGAGATATGTTCAAAATCAACTGACGGCAAATATATTGCGAGCCGGCAACTTAGAAGTTTCTCAACCGCAAAAGGACACGATTGCCGCTTTGACCGACCAAAATCTGGAGCCGCCGAAACTCTCCAACGCCCTTGAAGCGAATGCCTACAGCATTAGCAAATACGATGAAGAACAAAAAGCGACCCAGGCAGTTAGATTAACCGACCGAATCCGCGAAGTCGCGCAGATCAAAGCGGAAAAACACGCCGCGATGGAGATGGAAATTGAAAGAGTGCAGGTTTTAACGATGTGATAAAGAGCAGCTATCGTTGGCGGAACAGCCCCGGTAATTATTTTTATCCGACAGATGTTTCTGATGTTCAATTATTCAGCGATTGAATTCAGCAAACAGAGTTGTTTCCCCGACCGGGCGAAATTGAAAATGTTCATAGAATGCGGTATTATGCACATTGAGGATCAGAGATTATGGCAGTCACCATCGAAAATCGAAAAAACAAACATTTTCTTCTTAATCAAAATCGCTTGAAGGAAGCGCAGAAAGTTCTCGGCGCAAAAACCGAAACCGAAACTATCGAAATGGCTCTCGAACGCATTATCAGTGAAGCCGAACGAAACACGCGGGCGCAGCAGGCACAGGATAAATTTTTGAAAGCCGCCGTTCGGAACGAACTGCAAATCGAAGATGTCTTCGGGCGTTTGGAAGGAATCGGGGAGCGATAAGGTGGCGGGAACAATTTTCGATACTTCCGTTTACATCAATGCCCTGCGCCGCCGCGACACCTCCGTTTTCGGTCAGACCCGGATTGCGGATGAAGAAGGCGGCAATGAACCGCTGTATTTAAGCGCGGTCGTTCTGGAAGAACTCTACGTCGGAACCATCAATGACAAACTGAAAAAACTACTCGCCAAATACGAAAACAATTTCGAGAAGATCAATCGGCTGCTTGTCCCGAATCAAACCGACTGGACGAGCGGCGGGCAAATTCTCTCGAACGTCGGTCGCAAACACGGGTTCGAGACGGTCAGACGCGCCCGAATGACCAACGACTGCTTGATTGCGATGACTGCCGCCCGCCACGGTTTGACGGTCATCACCCATAACGCCGCCGATTTTCGGATCATCGCCGAATTTCGCCCATTCAAATGGAAGGAAATTAAAATCTGAAATCAAGGTTCAAAACCTTGGACTTTTATTTCCCGTATTTCCTGACCGTAGCATCAGGCGAAACTCGCGCTTTTAGACTGTTAAGTAGTCAGACTCAAATAAATTAGACTATATTTTTCAGAAAAGCCTTGATTTCACTGAGTTTTCAATATAAAAATGGTCTAATCTAATCTTGTTCGATTACTTACCTGATGGTAACAATAGAGATAAATGCCAAAGAAAATTTCTATTAGGGGATTTCCGCCCAAACTCACGAAAAGTATCAATTAGCTTTTTAACTTTTTTGTTCCTGTCCATCATCAATCGTGAACACTTGCTTTTGATCAATTATTAGTTGCCCTCTGCAAAGCACAAATCTTAACAACGTCAAAATTATCCGAGAGAAATGAAATAAGACACCTATTTTAATCGTCAATATCGTTATTGCACCGTTTCAAGGGGTTGGTCGAAAAACCGCAAATTAAAATTGAGGATGGGAAATTTCAGCGAATAAACGTGCCGTTTTTAGTTTTCAAGAGTTGCTGGCAGTTCCGGGTGGAAATTTTGATTGCAGGTGACTTGCAAATAATGCGAATTTCGTTTGCAGTATACTCGATTCACCGGAATTTATAGTTTTAAATAATTTGGTTTCAAAATGCGGATGATTGCAGGTTTCGGGCGCATTGCGTTTGGAGGCTCTCTCAATAGGAATCGAGCGCGGGTGATTTTTTTTACGGGGCTTTTAGATTTATCAATTTATTAAACTTGTCAATTATCCGGCTCCAAGTTAAATTTGAGTGCAATTCTTCCGCAAAATTTAATCTCTCTTGGCACTCTAAAACTTGTGACGAAATTATCGGGAAAATTATTATTGTGCTGCTGTCTTTCTTTGTTCGTTGCGACAGCAACGGCACAGTATCGGCTTGACCATTGGACGGTGGACGACGGGCTGCCGCAGAATTCGATTTACGGGATTGTGCAGACCGGCGACGGTTATCTGTGGCTGGCGACCGTTGACGGGCTGGCGCGGTTTGACGGCTTGCGGTTCACGGTTTTCAATCGAAGCAATTCGCCGGGCATCGTCAATAATCGTTTTATCAGTTTGTTTGAAGCCGCAGACGGTGATTTATGGGCGGGAACCGAAGAAAGCGGTGTCGTGCGTTATCATCAAAGGCAATTTACCAGCTACGGTGTCGAACAAGGATTGATTACGCCCAGTCCGTCAC
>JAYVKL010000253.1:0-7644 GCA_043768465.1 Pyrinomonadaceae bacterium | reverse complement strand
AAGGGTTTCAAAATACCGATTTTCTTCAAGGACAAACGGATTCGCGTCGGCGTGGCATTGTTTAATCTAACCGATCATTTCAACCCGCGTGACGTGCAGACCAATCTGACCAGCCCGAACTACGGCGTGTTTTACAACAGCCTGGGAACTTCGGTCAAAGCTAAATTCGACATTGATTTTTAGAAGGCGCGACTGTCAAAATTGAAAGCGGAACGGTAATCAGACGCATTACTGTTCCGCTTTCGCTGCGTCCGCTTCAAAACGATTCGGTATTTTAGATCGAGTAAACAGTCGGACGGAATAATTCCGTTCAACTGTTTGAAACGGAAAAAAAATGTCCGCGTTAATTTTCCGTTTAACTTCGGACTGCTAATCTGTTTGACGAACCCGCAAAAAAAAATTCAGGCGGGAAATTATAATTTCTAAGGAGTCAAATTTATGAAATCAATCAATCAATCAATCGTCGGCGCGGCGATGTCGTTTTTATTTTTAGTCGGAGTGATCGCCGTCGGCGCACTCGGTGTAGCGGCGCAGGAAAAAGGGGAGAAGTCGAATCCGAACCTTGCCCGGCAAGCGAAAATCACGATGGCGCAGGCGCGTGAAATCGCGCAGAAACAGGCGACAGGCAAAATCGAAGGCGAAGAACTGGAAAGAGAACACGGCAAACTGCTTTATTCATTCGACATTCGCAACGCCAAAGGCTCGATTACCGAAGTGCAGGTTGACGCGAAAACAGGGAAACTGCTGAGCGCGAAAGAGGAATCGAAACAGGACGAAATGAGGGAAAAACGGCAGGACGAAAAACAGGAAAAAAAGAAGGGCAAAAAAAACTAATGCAGTTTTCCGTTTAAGAAGCTGTTTGAAAACTCTCGAAGACGCGGGTAATTCTAAAATTTTACATTCTTCATTTTATACCCGTCAATAAACGGTTTATTTTGATGAAACAAAATTTAGAATGAAGAATGTAAGACGACGGCTGCCCGACGTTTCGGGGTTTTCAGACAGCTTCTAATCAAACCTGAGTCTTGAGTTGAAATGAAAAGGAAATTAGACCGAGGATACACGCGGATTTAACGGATCAACGCGGATTCAATAGATGTATTTATTCGCTCCGCCGAAACATTTGCTGCAAATAATCAGCGAAAATCCGCTTAATCCGCGTGTATCAGCGTCTAATTCCGAAGCTGATTGATGCGCCAGAGATCTTAAACGTTCCGGGCAAGTCGGCGTTCGGAATGTTTAAAATCTCCGGCGCGTCATCAATCCGAAAAAAGCGAAAACAAAAGGCGTGAAAAGCAACATTTTTGAAAGGGAATCAGTCATCATCGAGAAAATAAAATGTTATGCGGGCGCGCTGCTTTTGCTCTTTTCGGCGGTTTTCGGCACGGCGGCGCAGAGCGGCGGACAGCCGTTGCCGTCGCCGACCGTTGATACGGCGGCGGCACCGCCGCTTTCGAGCGATCAAACGGACGCGGCAAAACCGCTGACGCTTGCCGAAGCGATTGATTCGGCTTTGAAACAGGCTTCCGTTTTTGGCGCGGCGCAAATCAACGAACAACTCGCGGCGCAGGACGTGCGGCAGGCGAAAGCGGCTTTTTATCCGCGAGTCGTCGCCGCCCCGACCGTTATTTACACGACCCCTTCGCTCGGAAAAACCGTGACGGCGGGCATCACCGACGGCAATCTCACGGCGATTACCGCGCGTCCGCCGTCGTTTTTGGGCGCGAACGCGGTCAGCGAATTTCAGGCGTTGATTAATACTTCAGGCGAAATTGACACGTCCGGCAGGCTAAAAGCGACGTTGCGGAGAAATCAATCGCTGCTTGACGCGGCGCGATTCGGCAGCGAAGCGGCGCGGCGCGATTTGATCGGTGGCGTGATCGAGGCGTATTACAATCTCGCGCTCTCAACGCTTCGACGGCGCAGCGCGGCGATGAATTTGCAGGCGGGGCGGGAATTTGAAAATTACGAAAAACTGCGGCTGGAGGCGGGCGAAATCGCGCCGGTTGATCTGGTGCGGGCGCGTCTGCAAACCGCCCAGCGCGGCGACGAACTCGAACAGGCGAAAACCGGCGAATCGGTCGCGGCGAATGCGCTGCGGGTTTTGATCGGCGGCGATTTTACCGCTCCGCTGGCGACCGAAGATTTGCTCGTGCAGATGCCGCAGGACAATGAAATCGAAATTTTCGCGCCGACGGCAATCGAAGCGCGCCCGGAATTCGCACAGTTTGAAGCCGAACGCCGCGCCGCCGAACAGGACATCAGTGTCGCTCGCGCCGCCCGCCGCCCGCAAATTATTTATTCGGTCGGCAGCGGGTTTATCTCCGATTCGCTGCGCCCGGCGAACGTCGCCAAATCGCTCGGCGTGCAGGGAAACGTCGGCGTGACGATTCCGATTTTCGACCGCGGCGCGAGCCGTTCGCGTGAATTTCAAGCGCGATTAAGAGTGCAGCAGGCGGAAAACAACCGGCGGCTGGCGCAGAGACAATTTTTTCAGGCGTTTTTTACGGCGCGAACGCAGGCGATTTCCGCCCGTGCGCGGATTCGCGGGTTGGCGGCAAGCGTCGCCGACGCGGAGTTAAATGTCGCGGCATCGCGGGCGCGTTACGGCGCGGGCGAAGCTCCGATCACCGAAGTCACCGACGCTAATAATACTTTGGTGACGACGCGGCTGGCTTTATTTCAGGCGATTTTCGATTATCAAACGGCGCGGGCGCGACTGAGGCGAGCAGCCGGACAATAAAATGAGTGAAATTAGAAAAGAAAACAGCACGAAAACCGAAACGCCGGCGGCGGAAAAGGCAAGCGCGGACGCTGAGGTTCTGCCGGCGGAGACGGCAGGCGAAGCGTCTCAGGGAGAAGACGACGAAAAAGCGGAGGACGAAAATTTTTCACCGCGCCAAAAGTTTCTCATCATCGGCGGCATTATCGCGGCGTGTCTGCTTCTGATTTTCGGCTATTTTTATTACGAACGCGGTAAAACGGCGGACGCGGGCGCGGCGACGGAAACCGGGAAAACCGAAATCGTCGTCAGCGTCAAAGTCGCCAAAGCCGAAAAGCAGCCGATTTCGCGGGAATTCAGAGCAATCGGCAATGTCGCGCCCGCCCAAGCCTCGACCGTCGCGGCTTCGATTTCGGCGCAAATTAAACAGATGCGGCGGCTCAAAAATCAACTCGTCAAACAGGGCGAAGTTTTGGCGGTGCTGGCTTCGCAGGATTTACAATCGCAGCGGAATGAAGCGAACGCCGCGCTCGACGAAGCGCGATTGAATCTGCAAACTCTGCAAAAAGTCACGATTCCGCAATCGAAAGCGCAGCTCGAAAAAGATTCGGCGGATGCCAACGCCAACGCCGACAACGCCCGCGCCGCCTTTGAGCGGCGCAGAGATTTATACGCCAAAGGCGGCTTGTCTCTGAAAGAACTCGAAACGTCGCAACTGGCTTTGACCAACGCCGAAAACGCCCGGCGGCTGGCGCAGAACAACGCGAAATTAAATGCGGCGGCGGTTAATCCGAACGCGCAAGCCATCGCGCAATCGAAAATCAAACAAGCGGAAACGCGCATCAATTCAATTGATACGCAAACGAATTTGGCGCAGATTCGCGCTCCGCTCTCCGGCATCGTGGTTGACCAATTTCAGTTTGAAGGCGAATATGCGGCGGCGGGCGCACGCCTTTTGACGATTGCCGATACCGGCGCGGTCATCGTCAAAGCGAATTTCGCCGATACGGTGGCTGCCAATCTGCAAACCGGCGACGCGGTGACGATTTATTTATCGAGTGCGCCCGACGAGCCAATCGGCGGCAAAGTGACGTTAATCAGCCGTTCGGCGGACGCGCAGAATCGCACCGTCGAAGTGCAGGCGAATTTCGGCAACCCGCGCGGACTGCTGCGCCCGAACGATGCCGTGCAGTTCGTCGTCGCGGCAAATCCGATTAACGATACCGTCGTCGTGCCGCTCGCCGCCGTCACGCTCGCCGCTGCTAACGGCGTTGAAGGAACGGTGATGACGGTTAACAAAGACGACATCGCGCACGAAACCAAAGTGCAGGTCGGAATCAAACTCGGCGGCGTAATTCAGATTACGGAAGGTTTATCCGGCGGCGAAACGGTGATTATCGAAGGCAACTACGCTTTGCCGGACGGAACGAAAGTCGAGATTGCGAAGGAGGAAAACAAAGACTCGGAAAATTAACAGGATAGACAGGATTTACAGGATGGCAGAAAGAAACTAATCGAATCATACGCTTTTCAAATAGAAACTTTGCATTAGCGTCCAACCAACTGAAGTTGATTGAACAGTTTATCCGTAAAATTTTTAATGTTGATGCCCGGTGTCCAATTGAAAACCGTATCAGTCGGTTTTTATCCTGAACATCCTGTCCATCCTGTTAAATTTTTCTCTCTGTGTCTCGCTATTGAAAATGCTTTATGAATCTCGCCCGCACCATTTCCACGCAGAGACGCGCCGTTCTCGTCGTCATCGGGTTGTTATGCCTGCTCGGAATCTACGCGGCGTTTCGACTGCCGACGGCGATATTTCCGAACACCGATTTTCCGCGCGTCGTCGTCGTCATAGACAACGGCGTGATTCCCGCCGAACAGATGCTCGTGACGGTCACGCAGCCGGTCGAACAGGCGATGAACGGCGTTCCCGGCATCGCTCGCATCAAATCTTCGACTTCACGCGGCGCGGCGGAAATCAACCTGTTTTTCGATTGGAACACCAATCCGAAAGAAGCTCTCCAACTCGTTCAAGCCCGCATCGCGCAGGTCACTCTGCCGCCGACGGCGCGAATCCGTCACGTCGAGCGGTTGACGTTCGCGGTTTTTCCGGTGACGAGTTACAGTCTGACTTCCGAAAAGCGCACTCCGGCGGAACTCAACGACCTTGCGGCTTACACGATAAAACCGCGTTTGGCGCGGCTCGCGGGCGTTTCCGACGTGCAGATTTCCGGCGGCAAAGTCCGCGAATATCACGTTATAGTTTCGCCGGAGAAATTAAACGCCCATAATGTTTCGCTTCAGCAAGTCGCTGACGCGCTCAAAAATTCCAACATTCTGGCTTCGCCCGGCTTCGTCGAAGAAAATCACGCGCTCGAACTCGCGCTGGTGAGCGGTCAGGCGATTGCGCCCGAACAGCTAAATTCCATCGTCGTCGCCGTCGTCAATAATGTTCCGGTGAAGGTTTCCGAGGTCGCCGAAATCGCCGACGGCACCGAGCCGAGTTACACAATCGTCAATTCCAACGGGCAAACCGCCGTCGCGCTCGACGTTTTGCGGCAGCCCGAAGCCAACACCGTCACCGTCACCGACGAAATAAAATCGGAGTTCGCCGCCGTTCAAAAAGAGCTGCCGAAAGATGTCGTCGTCGCGCTTTATTACGATCAATCAACGCTCGTCCGCGATTCGATCAACTCGGTGCGCGATGCGATTTTAATCGGTCTGCTTCTGTCGGTGATTATTCTTTACGCTTTTCTGCGAAACATCGGGACGACTTTCGTGGCGATTTTAGTGATCCCGGTAACGATTCTGGCGACATTTCTGGCGATGTATCTGGTCGGACTGTCGTTTAATCTGATGACTTTGGGCGGCGTGGCGGCGGCAATCGGACTCGTGATTGACGACGCGATTGTCGTCGTCGAAAATATCTACACGCATCTTTTGCACGGCGAAACGCGGCGGACAGCCATCGAGAACGCGATTTCCGAAATTACGATTCCGATTATCGGCTCGACGATCACGCCGGTCGTCGTTTTTCTGCCGCTCACTCTTTTGACCGGCGTAACCGGCGTTTTTTTTCGCTCGCTCGCGCTGACGATGGCGGTCGCGCTTTTGACTTCGCTGGTGCTGGCGTTGACGTTCACGCCGGTTTTGGCGGAGAAATTCGTCAAAATCAAAAAAGGCAAAACGTCCGCCGACGAAGAAGAATTCGGCGGCGTAATGAAATTGATCGTTCGTCTATATGAATCGGTGCTGCGTTTTTCGCTGAAAAACAGATGGCTCGTCGTCGCGGCGGGCGCGGCGATTCTGGTCGGCTCATATCTGCTTTACAACCGGCTCGGCTCGGAATTTCTGCCCGCGTTCGACGAAGGCGCGTTCGTTCTCGATTACCATTCGCCGCCCGGCACGTCGCTCGCCGAAACCGACCGGCTGCTGCGAAACGTCGAACAAATTTTGCGGGACACGCCCGAAGTCGAATCTTACGCCCGGCGCACCGGACTTCAAATCGGCTTGTCCATCACCGAACCGAATCGCGGCGATTATATGATTAAACTCAAGTCCGACCACACCCGACCGACCGAAGCCGTGATTGACGAGCTGCGCGGCAAAATCGAAGCGAGCGAGCCGGCTTTGCAAATCGAATTCGTCGGAATTTTAGGCGATTTAATCGGCGATTTGACGAGTTCGCCGTCGCCGATTGAAATTCGTCTGTTCGGCGAAGATAAAAAAGTTTTGCAGGCGGCGGCGACGAAAGTCGAAGAATCAATCGGGAAAATTTCCGGCGTGGTGGACACCAATAACGGCGTTATCGTCAGCGGCGCGGCGATTGTCTTTAACGTCAACACGGAACAGGCGGCGCGTTTCGGCATCACGCCCAAAGAAATCGCCGACTCCGTGACCATTGCGCTGACGGGCGACGCTTCGACGGCGATTCTGCAAAAAGGCAGGCTCGTCGCCGTCCGCGTGATTCTCGAAAACGCCCGGACGCAGACGCTCGACACGCTGCAATCGCTGCCGATTCGCTCCGCTTCGGGCGCGCTGCTGCGGCTCGACCAGGTGGCGACGGTCGTTTTCGATCAAGGGCAAACCGAAATCGAACGCGACGGCTTGCGGCAATCGGTCGCCGTCACCGCCCGACTTTCGGGCAGCGATTTGGGAACGGCGATTGACAAAATCAAGGTGCAGCTTGCCAAAGAGGTCAAACTTCCCGCCGGCGTGACGATTGAATACGGCGGACTTTTCGCCGAACAGCAGGCGAGTTTCCGCGAACTGGCGATTAGTCTGGCTTTAGCCATCGTGCTGGTTTTTCTGGTTCTGCTCGTCGAGTTTCGCTCGTTCGCGCATCCTCTGGCGATTGTCACCGGCGCGATTCTGGCGTTGAGCGGCGTTTTGTTCGCGCTTTTTATCACGAAAACGACGCTCAACGTCGTGAGTTTGATGGGAATGATTATGGTCGTCGGCATCGTCGCCAAAAACGGAATTCTGATGCTCGACGCGGTTGAGGAAAATCTGGAGAAAACCAAAGATTTAACCGAAGCCTTAATCGTTTCCGGTCGCCGCCGGTTTCGTCCGGTGCTGATGACTTCGCTGGCGGCAATTTTAGGAATGCTGCCGCTCGCCCTCGCCATCGGCGCGGGTTCGGAACTGCTTCAGCCGCTCGCCATTGCCGTTATCGGCGGGCTGGTTTTCGCGCTCGTGCTGTCGCTCGTCGTCACGCCGACGGTTTACGCGCTTTTGCAAAATCCGCCGTCCGGCGCGGATTTCTCGAAATCGGAACGGGCAGCAAGTGCCGGGTAACCGAAATTTTTGAAATTAAACACTCAAGCAAAAGTAACGAAACATTTTGATTTTCGTTCTGAGTTCACGCTTCAGCGTGTTTTCGCCAGCGAAGCGCGGCGAGGGCAAACTGAAGTTTGAAC
>JAYVKL010000252.1:0-25954 GCA_043768465.1 Pyrinomonadaceae bacterium | reverse complement strand
TTTTATTTGAAATCAAACGCTATGCAAAGGTGAATGTCTTTGAAATTCTAAGATGCTGACAAAACAGGACTTATTTCGTTTTGTCCCGTGCAGAAATTTCTCATATAAAAAAGTTGAATACAACGCGCGGCGGATTTGATATTATTAAAAAGGCAACCGCTGCGAACGGAATTCCCACTTATCGTAAACGACAATCCGAAAATGCCAAACCAAATTCAAGTCAAAGGTAAAAAATCGAAAATGCCGCCGCGCGGCTGGCGTAGAAAATATCCGGTCAAAATGCCTCCAGCCGCTAAACCGTCGTTTTTTCGCCGCGTTCGGCAGCGGCTTTTTAATCCGGTAACGGTGCTTTCGAGTTTGATGATTCTGCTCGGAATCGCCCTGACGCTCACTTATTTTTGGTTCGATTATTCCGAACGGATTGATTGGCTTTTGAAGGGCGAAGTTTACACAAATACGGCGGGCATTTATTCAGCTCCGAAAACTTTAAAGGAAAACGATGTGATTTCCGCCGAAGATTTGACGGTTTATCTGAAAGCGGCGGGCTACATCGAAAAAAACAGTCAAGCCGACGCTTCGCGCAGCCGGTATCAAATCGCCGCCGGTAAAATCGTAATCGAACCCGGCGGAACGGCGACCATTGACGGCAAAAAAACTTTTCCGGCACTGACCGTCGAATTCAAAAAAGACGGCAAGGCAATCGAAAAAATCACTGACACGGACGCTGGCAAAACGGTCAAACAAACGCTGCTGGAGCCGCAAATTCTCAGTTCCATCGCGGCGGAAGGCGACGGGCGGCGCAAAGCCGTGACTTTTCAGGATTTGCCGCCGCATTTGATAAAAGCGATTACTTCGACCGAAGACCGCGCGTTTTTCGAGCATTACGGCGTGAATTTTCGCGGCATTGCTCGCGCCGCGTGGCGGAGATACGAAAAGGACGACGAAAACTCGCGGCTCGCTAATCAGGGCGGCTCTTCGATCACCCAGCAGCTCGTCAAAAATCTGTTTCTGACCAACGAACAAACGCTCGAACGGAAATTGAAAGAAGCCTATATGTCGGTGATTCTCGAAACCCGTTTGACCAAAGAACAGATTTTCACGCTTTACGCCAACCAGATTTATCTGGGGCAACAGAACGGCGTTTCGATCTACGGTGTCGGCGAAGCCTCGAACGCTTATTTCGGCAAGGACGTTTCGCAGTTGACGTTGCCCGAAGCCGCTTTTATCGCCGGAATTATCCGCAGCCCGAATCGCTACAATCCTTATAAAAGGCTTGAAAGAGTCACCGAACGGCGCAATCAGGTGTTTGATTCGATGACTGAAGCGAACGCGATTTCGGCGGAAGAGGCGAGCGCGGGCAAGCAAACGCCGCTCGAAGTTCGCCGAGTTTCCAACGGCAAGGCTTTACAGGGAATGCCGTATTTCTCGCAGTTCGCCATCGAAGAGCTGCCGAAAATCGTCAGCGACCCGGAAGCCCTGCAACACTCGCGGGTTTACACGACGATTGACCCGGATTTGCAGAAGGCGGCATATCAAATCGTCAATAAAAGGCTGGAAAAACTCGACCGGTATTTTCCGAAGAAGCGACCGGGAAATCTGCAAGCCGCGCTCGTCGCCATTCGTCCGAAAACCGGCGAAATAGTGGCGATGGTCGGCGGGCGCGATTTTTTGGAGTCGCAGTTTAACCGCGCCACCGACGCGCAAAGGCAGCCCGGTTCGGTTTTCAAACCGTTCGTTTACGCGACCGCCTTAAATTCGGCGTATGAAATGAATTCGCGCGTGATGACCGCCGCGACGATTTTCAAAGACGAGAAAAAAGTTTTCACCTTCGGCAACGCCTCCTACGCCCCGAACAACTACGGCGATACGTTTTCAAATAAAGAGATGACTTTGCGCGACGCGCTGGTGAAAAGCAAAAACGTCATCACGGTTGATTTGGGAATGGAATTGAACATCGGCAGAGTGATGCAGCTTGCCGACAAAGCCGGTTTGCCGAAACCGGCGAAAGCGTATCCTTCGATGGCTCTCGGCACGAATGAAGCGACACCTTTGCAGGTCGCCACCGGCTACACGGTTTTCGCCAATCTCGGCGATAAAGTCGCGCCGCTCGCCATCAATCGCGTGACCGACGGTGAAGGCAGAACCACCAACGCTCCGGTTTCCGAACGTAAAAGCGTGTTGCATTCGGATGTCGCCTACATTATGAACGACATTATGAAGGATGTCATCAATCGCGGCACGGCGGCGGAAGCCAGGGCTTGGGGCTTCAAAAACGTCGCGGGAAAAACGGCTTTCGCAGGCAAAACCGGGACTTCGCGCGACGGCTGGTTCGCCGGTTTCACGCCGGAAATCGTCTGTGTCGTTTATGTCGGCTTCGACGATAACGAAGATTTGGGAATGAAAGGCGCGGATTCGGCGATGCCGATTTGGGCGGATTTTATGCGCGAGGCGTTAAATGAACATCCCGAATGGAACGGCGATTGGCAGATGCCCGAATCCGTCAAAAAAGCCGAAATTGACACGCGCAACGGCTCGCTCGTCCGCGAACTCTCCAACGCCGAAGCCGAAACCGCCAGGATCGAACAGACGCTTTTGCTGAGAAATAAAGCCAGGCAAAACGCCAATCAAAATACCAATCAAAATATCAATCGGGATTTGCCGCCCGGCGAGATTGCGGCGATTGAAAACAAACCGCTTTATGTGACGGATATTCCGCCCGAATTCCGCCGCATCGAACTTTTCGTCATCGGAACCGTGCCGAACAAAACTCTTTTGCCCATTGACAACATTATCGCCGATGCCGATTTAGATGCCGCGCCGACTCCGAGCGAAACGCCGTTTCAGACGTGGCAGAATGCCGGGCAAAGTCAAAATTCCAACCCGAATCCGAACGCGGGCGACGACATTCCGAAAATCAATGTCGTGCA
The DNA here is from genome assembly GCA_043768465.1 of Pyrinomonadaceae bacterium. Taxonomy (GTDB): domain Bacteria; phylum Acidobacteriota; class Blastocatellia; order Pyrinomonadales; family Pyrinomonadaceae. Next base: position 23,027 of record JAYVKL010000252.1, on the reverse strand, counting down.
GAACATCACGATAATGATTTGCCCGCTAACGGGAATGCGGGCGACGGTTAATTGTCCCGACAAACATCCGCAGACTTTCAAAGAAGGCGACGAACCGCCGGAGTTTTGCACGTTTCACGTTGGGAGGTAACGAACAATGGCGAACGGATAATCTAAGCGCGTGTTTGGATTCACCTGATCGAAGAGAGGACGGCTTAATTTTACATTCTTCATTCGGCATTCTAAATTTTTACCAGATAAAAATTTAGAATGCCGAATGAAGAATGTAAAATTGCCGGTCTTTTTTGAATTTTCAAACACGCTCTTAGAAACTTTTCTGCTACTTACTAACGCCCCGAAAGTAAGGCAAATTTATATTCAAACGGCAAGTTTTTCTGTAATTTTATTTTTCTTCGTTTCGACAATTGGTTTTGAGTCGCGCCTTGAGGCGACTGAAAGATAGGGATAAACTGCCTCAAGACGCGACTCAGAAACCTTTTTACGTCGTCGTTGTAACGACCGCTTCGTCCGATGTCGGCTGACGGAGAAGTTCAATTCTTCAGCGAAGCGGCGCGAAAGATGCTGGACAGGTATTTTGCGAACGAGCGTTTCAAGGCGAGTGATTTACCTTTGAGTCTGCGCGGTTGGATAGCGGTCCAAAGCCTGAGTTCGGAAAGCGGCGCGAGACGATCTAAAGTCGCCCGCGCCGTTAATCATAAAAATTGCCGATGGCGAATTGCGAATCGGCTTGACGCACGACAGCCGGACGAACGAGCGAATTCTGATGCTCGCGGAAAAAAGCGATGTCTCGATTAAATCGCTTGCGCCGCTCGGACTGACCCGGCGCGAAACCGAAATTCTGTTTTTGATGACGCGGGGTAAAACCAATGCCGGGATCGGGACGGTTTGCGGCATCAGCCCGCGCACCGTGAAAAAACACACCGAAAATATCTACCTGAAACTAAGTGTCGAAAATCGAACGGCGGCGGTCCGAATGACTCTCGAAACGAATTTTTTTAATTTGCACTAACAGCATTCATTTTATCAAACGCGGCATTGGTTTACCTTTGCCGATTCACCGCCAAAGATATTCGGTTAATTTGCCAAGCGAATCGCCGTCACCTTCCAGCGGACGTTGGCGCGGTCGTCTTTGTCGGTGAAACCGTCGAGCGCGGCGAAAACTTTCATCGTCTCGTTCGGCTGAAGCGTTTCGGTTTGCAGCGTCGGGATGACGAGAATTTTCTTCTCTTTGACCACCTGATTTTTCACGTCCACCACGCCGACGTTCAATTCCAGCAGCTTGATAGTTTTGTTTCCGCGATTGCGAACTTCGCCGTGAATCGCCATCTGAATCGTGCCGAGTCCGAGCCGTCCTTCGCTGGTGCGGTCTAAATCCGTCGTGATAATAATGTTTTTCGTGTAACTGTCAAACTCCGGCGAACCTTCGTAAACCGCGCCCGCCATCAACTGCCGGGTCTGGTCTTCCGCCGTCGGCACGAATGTCAGCAGCCACACCGCGCCCGCCACCAAAGCCGCCGCGATCAGCAGCGCACCGATTAAAACCTTGTTGATGCCGCGCGGCTCTTTTTTTTCCTGTAAAAAGTTTTCCATAGCGTTTCCGGTTTTCAGGTTCTGTTGACATTGGATATAAAATATCGAAATATCAGTTGTAAAATTCAATAATCAACTAAGGGAGAAACTACTCGCCTTAAACTCCGACACTTTCGGCGCGTGTTTTCCCGGTTTGATAAATTGGCAAAGAACGATTTAAGTTTAGTCTATTTTACCGGCACCATCGTCCGGCTCAGATGAAATGTCCACCGAACTTAGAGCATGTTTGAAAATTCAGAAAAGACCGGCAATTTTACATTTTACATTCGACATTCTAAATTTTCACCGGATAAAAATTAAAAATTTAGAATGTCGAATGTAAAATTAAGCCATCCACTTTTCGACCGAGTGAATTTCCAAACACGCTCTTAGAGCAGATTGCTAATCAGTGTGTGGCAGACTTCAGTCTGCCGCCTCGCTCAGACCCGACTCTCGACGGCGGTGGCAGACTTTAGTCTGCCATACATTCAATCCGAATTTGCTCTAGATGCGCGGCAGGATGTTGTAGCTTTTTATTTTCGAGTTCAGGGTGGTCGCGTTCAAACCCAAAAGCCGCGCCGCCCGCGATTGATGCCCGCCGGTTTGGTCGAGCGAACGGCGAATCAAATCGGTTTCAAAACGCCGCACTTCGTCGTAAAAGTTCACGCCGCGCGAGATGTCTATATCATCCGAAGAACCTTCGCCGTCCTTCATCATCTCCCGCGCCAATTCCGGGTTGCGAACTTCCGGGCGCAGACATTCGACGGTGATTTCATCAGTCGGCGCAATCACGACGGCGCGTTCGATGATGTTTTCCAACTCCCGCACATTGCCCGGATAATAGTAATTTTCGAGCAGGGACAGAACTTCCGGCGAAAGATTTTCGCTGATGACGCGCCCGTTTTCCTCGTTATATTTGCCGACGAAATGTTTGACGAGCGGCAGAATATCTTCGCGCCGCGTCCGCAGAGGCGGCAGTTCAATCGGCACAACCGACAGGCGATAATATAAATCTTCGCGGAAAGTCCCGTTTTTGACGGCTTCTTTTAGATCAACATTCGTCGCGGCGATAATCCGCACGTCAACTTTAACCGGTGACGTTTCGCCGAGCGGCGTAAACTCGCGCTCCTGAATGACGCGCAGCAGGCGCACCTGAATTTCCGGTCGCAGATCGCCGATTTCGTCCATAAAAATCGAGCCGGTGTCGGCGACTTCAAACAATCCCTTTTTCGCCGCCACCGCGCCCGTAAACGCGCCTTTCGTATGCCCGAAAAGTTCGCTTTCCAAAAGTTCCGACGGAATGTTCGAGCAGTTGACGACGACGAACGGCTTGTCGGCTCGCAAACTGGATTCGTGGATTGACTTAGCGACGAGTTCTTTGCCCGTTCCCGATTCGCCCGTCACTAAAACGGTCGAGCGCGCCGGCGCGACTCTTTCGACGAGGCGAAAAACGCTTTCCATCTGCTCCGACCGCCCGATAATCGCGTCGCGCTTGACCGAGCGCGTCATCGCCTGCCGCAGCGAAACTCGCTCTTCTTCCTTGCGCCGTTTTTTAATGCCGCGATTGACCAACGCCAAAATCTGCTCGTTCTGAAAAGGCTTGCGAATACAGCCTTCCGCACCTTTATCCCAAGCCGAAATCGCTGTCTCAAAAGTCGCATACGCCGTCACCATCAATACGACCGCCTCCGCGTCCATCCTGATAATCTCTTCGAGCGCGGTCAAACCGCCTTTGCCCGGCATCGAGACATCCATCAAAACGACATCGTAATTTTTCTGCTCAAAGGCTTCGACGGCTTCCTCGCCCGTTTTCGCCAAATCAACTTTGTAACCCGCGCCCGCCAGAATCGTCTCCAAAACATCGCGCATTATCTCTTCGTCATCGCAAACGAGAATCGAACCTTTTTTCGCCATAAGTTTATGAAAATATACAGGATATTTGACTGCAAAACAAAAAGAGGGCGTTGTCTGGCTAAAGACAACGCCCTCTAGAGCAAACTGAACTACTCACTTAAAATTCAAACCGAGCGGCAAACTGCACTTGACGGGCAGACGCAGCCGAAGTAATTTGTCCGAAAGACGTGCTGCTGACATTAGCAAACTGCGTATTGTTGAAGAAATTCACAGTGTTGAATAAGTTAAATGTTTCCATCCTCAATTGAACCCGAATTGATTCGGTAAACCTAATGTTTTTCAAAAGAGCGGCGTTCACGTTGAAGTTTTTTGGACCGTTGATGAGTGTTCGCGCAATGTTGCCGGTTTGACCGGGAGCCACGTTAAAAAACACTTGTCCATTAAAACTAACATTGGAATTTGCCGGATTAATGTATCCGCCGGTTGCTGCCCCATTGGTGCTAATGACAGAAGGATTTATGAAGTAAATATTGCCATTCGCTTCAAAAACTCCTGACAAAGCCCGAAGTTGGTCATTCGTCAGACTGCTAAATGCTGTTTGTCTGCCCGAACGAACTCCGCGATTCAATGTTCCGCGATTGTCTATAAAGCTAATCGGTGCGCCCGTTGATGTTTGCAGAAGTCCCGAAAGTTCAAAACCGCCGAAAATTTTATCAACAATGCCGCCCTGATTCAACAACATTTTGCCTTTGCCAAACGGCAGTTGATAAATACCATTGAAGTTAAAGACGTGAGTTTGATCAAAGTCGGCACGCTGCTTATCTAAGTTGCGGTTTTGGTTTTGCAGGAAAGGCTCGAAAAGCCCTTGACTCGTTCCGACTGTATTAGTCAGATTTTTCGAGAAAGTATAATTCGCTTGAAAATATAAGCCTTGCGAAAAACGACGGCGAATTTCAAGTTGCAATGAATTAAAGTTATATGAACCGTCATTGGTGAAAAGTTCAATCTGTCCGATGTTCGGATTTTGGTAGAATTTAACAAACGGCACATTGCCTGGACTTGCAAGCGTAGGATGATTATTAAGATTAAATCCGACAAACCGCTGTGCTGAGTCAGCAACGATACCGTTTTGCAAGTCGGATCTAAACTGGACAAGCGAATAGTTTGTGCCAACCAACAACGGACCTGTTCCAACTTGCGTTGCTCCACTTCCTGTTCTGATAAGACTCAAAGCCTGACAACCGGCTGTGATACCGGCACAAAACGGAGTTTGCGCGGTTGTATTACCAGGATTAGCTGCAATGGACAAAGCCAAATTAGCTTGCGCTCTCTGAAAATCGGCTAAGTAACCGTTGCCGACGACATCAATTTGATTGAGGTCAACGCCTCTCGCCAAATTTTTACTGCGAGTCCCGACGTAACGAATTTCAAACGCCGTATTCCCGAAGAATTCACGCTGAAAACCAACGCTATATTGTTCGACTAGCGGAATTTGCAACTTAGGATCAACGACATTGGCTTGTCCGAAAAACCCCTGACCAGCAGTATTATTCTGTAGAAAGGAACGCGGTAATGAAGTAAATGTAGGTAGACCGACGGGTGTTAAACTACCGCTGAGACGATCATTTAGAGCTGTCGTTCCGGTTGAGCCAACTGCACCGTTAGTTGCCGCCCCAAGACCTACGTTACTTGCAAGTGTGCCATTGAGCGATGTGATGATCGAGTCATTACCGTAAATGTGACTGTAACCGCCGCGAATAACCGATTTGCCCTCACCGCCGAGCAAATATCTTCCGATGCCAGATCCAGAGTGCGGCGAATAAGCTATACCGAATGAAGGTGCAAAGTTATTGTAATCGGTTTTGTAGTAAAGAAATTCTTTACCGGCGTTAGTTCCAATAGTGTTAAAAGTGCCGTTTCCAGCGAGCAGCGAAGCCGCCGGATTATTCGGGTCAGCAATGACCGGTTCGACAGATAAACCGTTTTTTAGTTTCAATGCTGGAAACAGTTCATACCGCAATCCAAGCGATACTGTCAGTCCGCGTAAAACCGTCCATCTATCCGCCGCGTAAAGAGCTTCATTGGTATTTCGGAAGGGCGAAAAATTTCTCGCTCTTTGAAAACCGGATGTCGGGCTAGTGGTATTGAACCTCTGCGTCGCGCCGTTCACCAGTCCGCCCAGTAAAGCTAATAAGTTATTAGCAGTTCCCAGTTGAGTAAGGTTGATAAGACTGCCCGCGCCGCCGACATTAGCGAAATTGCCTGTTCCAAGCGTTGTTTGTGTTGTTGGTCCGATTATGTAATTCGGAATGGTTTGCACATCATTGTAAGAATTTATCTTATATTTTTGAAATTGTCCGCCAAACTTTAAAGAATGTTTGCCGACAATCCAGTTAAGATTATCAGCTATGGTAAAGGTTTTGTTATTGCGTCCCTGATCCAGAAAAATGTTGTCTGGATTACTGATTAAACCTGCTAAGAGAGTGTCGTTGGTTGTTGATGCCGTTCCAAGAAGAAAATCGGGACGCGCACTAACCCGGGCAAACGGAACCTCACTGGTGAAAATACCGTAACGCCCTTCATTGACAATGTTGTCGGAAATAATGCGCCGATAGGTCAGCGAAAATGTTTTGTTTCTCGAAGTTTGGACAACATCGGGAGTCGCACTGAATCCAGCCGGATCAACATCGGGGCGTAGATTGCTTTCAAAGTTGTAACTGAAAACACCACTAAAAGTGTCCTTGTCGGTTGCATCCACGTCAATTCTGGTCGTATAGGTATCGAGAGATTGATTTGATTGTCGGTTTAGGTTGAATCCTGTCGTATTGAGTGAATCGCCGACCCCGGTTGCATTACCTTGAGTCGGGAGTCGGGAAAGAATTCTCGATTGAATTATCGGATCAATCGTTGATGGAATTCCAGCAAATCCTTGTGATTGAGCAAACGACAGAATGTTCGGAACTGTACAAAGACTACCTACTGCACCGCTCGGACAAATAATCTGTCCGCTGGTTATTGGGCTGCCTTCCGTCGCACGATTAAAAGTTAAGGTGCCGGCTCGTGCCGAAGGAGTCAAAATAGTGCGCGGAGTCGCTGTCAGAGTAGAAATAGGATCTTTCACCTTTTCATAAGCGAAAAAGAAAAAACCTTTGTTTTTATTAAATACTGGTCCACCTTCTCCGAAATTAAAAACCGGAAAAGGTCCGCCTACCTTTCCGCCGTATTGATTGCGATTACGAAACGGACGTGGATTTCTTTCATCTCCGACTTTTGATAGCCCCCGAATAACGGCAGTATCGGTCGCTACAAATCTTCCGGCGCGATTGCTGAAAAAGTTGTTGGCGGCAAAATCCGAATTTCTGTTGTAGGCGAATAATGCGCCGTGAAAAGCCTGCGTTCCGCGCGGAGTAACCAGTATGATCTGCGCTCCGCCAGAGCCTAAATCAGCTTCCTGATTAGTAGTTGAAATTGTAAATTCACCCGTGTCATCAACTGATGGTCTGCCTGGCGCAAAATCAGTCGCGTTTGCCCGAATAAAAGCATCGTTGATGCTGATACCGTCACGGGTGATATTGGTCTGCGTGGTTCGCATTCCGTTTATAGATGTTCCCTGAAATGGATTACTCGCCGTGCCTGCCTGAAGCGTTGTCAAATTGAGCGGGTTGCGCGTAATCAACGGCAGCGACAAAATTTGCTGCGGACTAACCGTATTGGTAACTTGTGCGCTGGTTGATGTCAGCACATCGGCACCGGCTGTTACGGTGACGGTTTCTTGAACATTTCCGAGTTCAAGAACTGGTGTTAGGTTATATTCGCGTCCGATGTCAATTTTGACTTCTTTGGCTATAAAAGTTTTGAAACCGGATGCGGTTATGTTCACCGTATAAGTTCCGGGTTCGAGTTGGGCAAGGCTGAACGTGCCGCCGCCGTCCGTGACGATGGTTTGAACTTTACCGGTTTGGTTAAAAGTTACCGTTATGGTGGCGTTCGGAAGAACGCCGTCGGGACTGGATACAACTCCCAAAAGACGACCCGTCGGTGTCTGAGCTAGCGATATTGCGACAAAAATTGTTGTCAGAAATAAAGCTGACAAAAGTCTTTTCATATTTCTCTCCTGTTATTTGTGTAATTTTAATTGGGTTTGAATTTTAAAACAAACTTAATTGAAAATTCGACAAGCAAAAAATATGCCAATAATACTAAGTGTTTTTAATTATTATCATAAAGCGACTTAATTGAGTTTTTCCAACAAAAGTGCATCTAAAAATTTAATTATATTTGGACGGACATACAAATTATCGGATAAAATTACTTTGACAAACACAGTCATACAAAGACTTTAAGCATTTAACCGGCATTTGCCGGATTGGAAAAATAGAAGCGGAAATCAGGTAAGAAAGATTTTTGAAATTAGATGCAAAACACAAAACCCCAAGTCAAAATCGGCTGTCAAGGCTGGAATTATGATGATTGGACGACGAAGGCGGACGGCGGAACGATTTTTTATCCGCGCGGCACGAAATCTAATGAAATGCTGGCGATTTACGCGAAGGTTTACGATACGATTGAAGTTGATTCGACTTTTTACGCGGTTCCGGCGGCTTCGGCGGTGGAGAATTGGTATCGGAAAACGCCGGAGAATTTTATTTTTTCGCTGAAACTGCCGCAGGAAATTACGCACGAACATCGTTTGCGGTCAACGGCGTTCCACATTTTGGACGAATTTTGCGAGCGGATGACACTGCTCAAAGAAAAACTCGGCGTGGTTTTAATTCAATTGCCGCCGCAGTTTGAGGCGAATAAAATCAACGCTCAGGCGTTGCGGGATTTCACGGCGCAGCTGCCGAAAGCGATTCGGTTTGCGGTCGAGTTCAGGAATCGGGAATGGCTGATTGATTGGACTTTTGAAGAATTGGAAAAAGCGAAAGTCGCGCTTTGTCTAGTTGAAGGCAATTGGATTCCGCGCGATTTGATGTTTCGGGCAATCGGAAAATTAAACACCGATTTCGGATATGTGCGATTTATGGGCGAGCGCGATTTGCTCAAGTTCGATAAGGTCGTTCGCCCGCGAGACGCGAATCTGGAAATGTGGAAAACGGAGATCGAACGCTTCAAGGCACAAGAGATTTTCGTTTATTTCAGCAATTTTCACGAAGGACACGCGCCGGAAAGCGTGAATAAATTGAAAAAACTGTTCGGGCAGCCGACGATTGCCGCGAGCAGTTTGGAAACGCAAAAATCGCTTTTTTAGGTAGATGACTTGCCAAAATAATTTAAACCACACAGCGACATAGAACACATAGTTTTTAAATCATTGTTTGGAGCGGCTTCCGGCAATTTCAATCGAATAGATTGTCTGCCAACTAAAAAATCTACCTGAAAATTCTATGTGTTCTATGTCGCTCTGTGGTTTAAATTTCTTTGGTTTTTTCAATATCGAATGATAAATACCGACGCGGCTTGCCGCCCGCGTCTAATCACTCGCTGCCGCGAACGATTCCGACTAATCGGAAAAACAGATCAAACCATTAGAGATTATCGTAAGAACTCAAACCTTTTCCGCGCCGGATGCGTAAAACAAGACGGACTTTAAAGTTTGTCGAAAAGGTTGCGGGGTAAAAAAAATTAATCAATGGCAATGTCAAAAACAGCAAAGGTAATTCTCATCGGCGGCGGCATCGTTCTCGCCGTTTTTCTCGTGGCGGTGATCGGCATCGCGCTGCTCGCCGAATCAATGAGCAAGCCGAAAGTCGCCGATAACAGCGTTTTGGTTTTGAATATTTCGGGCGGTTTGCCAGATTACGCGCCGGACGACTCGATTGGGAAACTTTTCGGTTTCGGGCAGGCGGAATCTTTTTCGAGTCTGCTCGCCGAATTGAGAAAAGCCAAGGTTGATTCGCGGATCGGCGCGGTTCTGCTCGACATCAATTTTCCCGGCATCGGCTGGGGTAAAGCGGACGAACTGCGTGAGGCGATTGCCGATTTCAAGACTTCCGGCAAGCCGACTTACGCTTATCTGGAAATGGGATCGAACAAAGAGTATTACATTGCGACCGCCGCCGATAAAATTTATGTGCCGCCGACCGGCGATTTATTTATCACGGGTTTTGCGGCGCAGGCGCAGTTTTATAAAGGCTCGCTCGATAAACTCGGCGTGGAAATCGAAGACGTTCACGTCGGCAAATACAAAAGTCTGAACGAATCTTTCACGCGCAAAGATCATTCACCGGAAGCCAAAGAAGTCGTCAACGCGATTTTGGACGATTATTACGGGCGCGTCGTCAGTGCGATTAGCGAAACGCGCAAAAAATCGCCCGAAGATGTCAAAACGATTATTGACAACGCGCCGTATAACGCGATTGCCGCGCAAGCGCAGAATTTGATTGACGGTGCGAAATACCGCGACGAGGTTTATCAAGAACTGAAAAATCGCCTCGGCTACAAGGACGCGGACGATTTGAGATTGACGACGACAGGCGCGTATAAAGACGTTACGCCGGAATCGCTCGGATTAAATAACGGCGAACGCATCGCGGTAATTTTCGCTTCGGGTTTGATTGTGCCGGGCAAATCTTCGGACGGCACTTTCGGCGGCGCGAAAACCATCGGCTCGGACACGATTGTCAAAGCGATTAAAGACGCGGCGGACGATGCCTCGATCAAGGCGATTGTGCTGCGCGTTGATTCGGGCGGCGGTTCGGCTCTCGCGTCGGATTTGATGTGGCACACGCTCGAATACGCGAAAACGAAAAAGCCGATTGTCACTTCGATGGGCGATGTCGCGGCATCGGGCGGCTATTATATCGCCTGCAATTCCAACCGAATCATCGCCGAACCTTCGACCGTCACCGGTTCAATCGGCGTGGTTTTGAGCAAACCGGCAATCGGCGGATTATACGATTGGCTCGGCATCACCAACGACACCATTTCACGCGGCAAAAACGCCGGACTTTTCCGCACCGATAAAAAATGGACGGACGAAGAACGCGAAGTTTTCCAGAAAAGCGCGAACTTTTTCTACTGGGACAACTTCGTCCCGAAAGTCGCCAAAGGACGCGGCAAATCGGTCGAGCAAATTCACGAAGTCGCGCAGGGACGAGTTTGGACGGGCTTTCAGGCGAAAGAAAAAGGCTTGGTTGACGAATTCGGCGGCTTGAATCGCGCCGTCGAAATCGCCAAAGGACTGGCGAATCTGCCCGCCGACAAAGATGTCAAGCGCGTCGTTTTCCCCGCGCCGCAGCCGTTTTTAGCCGCGTTCTTCGGCGGCGGCGATGACGAAGCGACCATTGGCGCAAAGGAGCGAGCGCAACAGGAAGCGATCATCAAATCGCTGCCGGCGGACTTGCGGAAAATGTTTCGTTACTCGGCTCTGTTCGACAATATGGAACGCGGCGAAACGATGGCGATAACGCCGTTCGATTGGGAAATCAAGTGAACTTTAAGTTCCGCTCAGTTTGAAAAAGTCGTCGGGTTTTGTAAAACTCGACGACTTTTTTTGTCTGTAACGGACATCTGTCCAAAATAAAAATCGAAGAAATTTAAACCACCTAGAAATATAGAACACATAGCTTTTTCGGGTGGATTTTTGGTTGGCGGGCAATCTCTTCAAATGAAATAACCGGAAGCCATTTTAAGAGCGTGTTTGAAAATTCACTCGGTCGAAAAGTGGATGGCTTAATTTTACATTTTACATTCGACATTTTTAATTTTTATCCGGTAAAAATTTAGAATGAAGAATGTAAAATGCCGAATTGCTGGTCTTTTTTGAATTTTCAAACACGCTCTCCGCAATGCTTTGAGAACGATGTTTTCTATGTCTCTCTATCTCGCGGAGCGGATGGTTAAATTATTTTAGCAAGTCCTCTCATAACTCGTCGTAAGAATTCGTCCTCCGAAACTCTTCCTGTCCGAAAGATTAACCGAGAATCGCCGTTCGCTTGTTTCTTAGCGAAAAAGTTCGCATAATCTTATTTAAATTTTTAACGGAAAAATATGGCTGAACAAGATAAAAAAACTGAAAATTTTACGCTCGAAGACTTTAAACTGAAACCGATTTCTTCGGCGGAAACGATCAAACCGCCGCTCTCGATTGACGAAGACGACGAAGATATTCTTTCGTTGAACACCGCTTTGGCGACGGCGCGGAACCCGAAAATCACTGGCGGCGAATTCGATTTAATCGGCGACGAATCAGTTTTGGAAGCGAAGGCGGAAGGGTCGCCGACGAAAATCGCCGATCCGATTTTCGATGAATTGTCCGCCCCGAAACTGCCGGCAATGCCGAAGGAAAATCGGGCGCGGCTGCAAATGCAGTCGCCGACGAAAATACATTTCTACTGGTCCTTTAAGGAAAATCCGTATAAAATTCTGAGCCGCATTTTCGGCGGTCAAACGAATTATCAACTCGTCGCCAAACTTCAAAATCAAACGAACAACCGCGAAGAAATTTTCCCGATTGAGACGGACGGCGCGGCGTGGTTTGACGTTGATGCCGATTCGATCTACCGCGTCGAAGTCGGATTCTACGCCGTCAGCCGTCCGTTCGTTCGCATTCTTTTTTCCAACACGCTGCCCACGCCGCGCAAAAATCCGAGTCCGCGACAGGATTATTCCGAGTATTTCGCCGTTTCCGCCAATCAATTCGCCAAGGTTCTGGATGTTTCGGGTTTCCGGCAGGACGCTTTCGAGGTTGCGCTGGCGGGCGACGACCTCGAATCCGCCAACAAAGCGACCGAAACGGCTTTCGCCCAAATTCTCGATGCGGCGGAAAGCGATTTTGCGGCGCATCAACCGGGCGAGTGGCGGGTTGTTTTGCTGGCGTTGGCTTCCGGTTACGCGCTCGAAGATTTGCGCGGACAACTCAGTCCGCGCCTTTTTGATTTTCTGCAAAGCCGCGTTGAAAAATTGAGCGCGGAAAAAGCGTTGACGGCTTTGCAGGAAAATTTCGGCGTGTCCGATGAAGAAATTTATGAAGCGGAAACCGTCGGCGAAACCGTTTTCGGCGCGAGTTTAATAAACTTTCCGCGCCGTCTGAAACGCCGAACGCTGCCGTCGAAACCGAACACGCTGTCGAAGTTTACGCCGATCAGTTCGCTTCGATAAGACAGCAGTAAGAAAATTGTCCACAGATAAATACGGATAAACACAGGCTTTTAGAGCGGCAGGCAAACGATACTGCTGCTTCGTAACCAAAGTTTTCGATAATCAGGTTTTCGATTTCGCTCAGAGTCCAAACTTCAGTTTGTCCGCCAGCGAAGCGCAGCGGAAGAACAAAGTGCGTTCCGCGTTTGGACTCTGAACGAATAACCGAATTTCATAAACTCAAGTTACACAGCATTTTTTTCAGTAAATCTTCTGCTTTTTTCCTTATCTCATCCGTGTCTTCTGTGTTAATCTGTGGATAAATTTTCCTTCGATTCAAACTTATTAAATTTATGCCGATTGGATATTTCAGCTTAATTTTACACGCGCATCTGCCGTTCGTCCGCCATCCCGAATATCCCGAATTTCTTGAAGAAGATTGGCTTTACGAAGCGATTACGGAAGTTTATCTGCCGCTCGTGTTCATCTTTCAAAACCTGCACGAAGCCGGAATGCAGCCGCGTCTGGCGATGAATATCTCGCCGCCTCTGTGCGAGATGCTCGCCGATAAATTATTGCAGGAACGCTACACGCGGCATCTGGAAAATCTGTTTGAGTTGTCGAAAAAAGAACTGGAGCGAGTTCAAAAAGAAGAACCGCAGTTCGGCGATGTCGTCCGAATGTATGTTGACAATCTCGGCGCGTCGCTCGATCTTTGGAACGATAAATACGGGCGCAATCTCGTCAACGCCCTTCGTCAATTGCAGGAACAAGGCGTTCTGGAAATCATCACCTGCGGCGCGACGCACGGATTTTTGCCTTTGATTTCCACCGTCGAAGCCCGCCGCGCCCAAGTTCAAATTGCCGTTAACAATTATCAAAAACATTTCGGCAGACAGCCGCGCGGCATCTGGCTGCCCGAATGCGCGTATGAACCGGGCATCGAAAACCTTTTGAAAGATGCCGGAATCGAGTATTTTATCGGCGATTCGCACGCGCTTCTCTACGGCGAGCCGCGCCCGCGTTTCGGCGTTCACGCGCCCGTCGTCTGCCCGAACGGAGTCGGCGTTTTCGCCCGCGATGTCGAAACGTCGGAACAGGTTTGGAGCGCGGAAGTCGGTTATCCGGGCAACGCGAACTACCGCGAATTTTACCGCGATATCGGCTGGGATTTGCCGCTCGATTATTTGAAACCGCATTTGCACAAAGACGAAACGCGGCGGCATCTGGGTTTGAAATACTACCGAATTTCCGGGCGCGGGGTTTCGACCGGCGATAAACAGCCGTATATTCCGAATCAAGCGCGTGAACAGGTCGCCCGCGACGCGGCTGATTTCGTCGGCAAGCGCATCGCCCAAGCCTATAAATTGCGCGAAACTTCCGGGACGCACGCGCCGCTCGTCGCCGCGCCGTATGATGCCGAACTTTACGGGCATTGGTGGTTTGAAGGTCCGCAGTTTTTGGATTTCCTCTTTCAGGAACTGCATTATAAAAAAGATTTAATCGCGGCAATCACGCCCGGCGATTATCTGGACGCGAACATCCCGATTCAGATTCAGCAGCCGTCGGCTTCGAGTTGGGGCGAAAACGGTTATTACAAAGTCTGGCTCAACGAAGGCAATTCGTGGATGTATCCTTACAGCCACGATGCGGAACGCAGAATGACGGAGTTCGCCAATAAATTCGAGTATCCGAATGATCTCGAACGCCGCGTTTTGAATCAATTGGCGCGGGAATTATTACTGGCGCAGTCGAGCGATTGGGCGTTTCAAATTTACCAGGGAACGACCGTGCAGTATTCTTCCAACCGTTTCAAATCGCACGTCCAACGCTTCGATTTGCTGGCGACGGCTTTGGCAGGCGGCGACCTCAACGAGGCGATGCTCGCCGAAATCGAAAGCCGCGACAACATTTTTGCCGAGCTTGATTATCGAGTTTATCGAAGTTGAGTTTGCTATTCTTCGGGCGAATTTTTTTAATAGAAGTTTCGCAGTTGAAAGTAAAACAGGCTGTGAGCCTGTTCAAACCGCCGTCGCCCGCAGCCTTTCCGCGCCGCTCGGAAACAGGCTAACAGCCTGTTTTACCTCGGTTTCTGATTCTTGAAAGACAATCAAATTCATCGCCTTTCACTATTGAATGAGACCGGGATTTACTTGATTAAACGGTCGCGGAGCGCGAGCGAGACGGCTTCGGATTTGGTGTGAACCTGAAGTTTTTCGTAAATATGGCGCATATGGAACGAGACGGCGTGAACCGTCACGCCGATTTCCGCCGCCGCCGTTTTGTAGTTATGACCTTCGACCAGCATTTTTAAAAGCCTGGTTTCGTGCGGCGATAAATCGTAATCGGCTTGTGAAGGCGGGCGAATGTCGCGGAAAATCGTAATCACGCGCCGCGCCACTTCCGGCGACATCGGCGAGCCGCCGGCGACGGCTTCCTGCAAACTTTCGAGCAGTCGAACGGGAGGCGTTTTCTTGAGCAGATAGCCGCACGCGCCGGCGCAGAGCGCGTCGAAAATCCGCTCGTCGTCGTCGTAAATCGTCAGCATTATTAACAGCAGTTCGGGAAACTTTTCTTTGAGAATTTTGATGCCTTCGATGCCGTCCATTCCCGGCAAGCCGATGTCGCACAAAACCACGTCCGGCAAATCCGCGCCCAAGCGCCGCAAACCTTCCTCCATCGAACCGAATTTCGCCTGGCAGCAAAAACCGTCCGTGCCGTTAATCAGCATACATAAACCTTCGCGGATTTCGCGGCGGTCTTCAATAATGCCGACGTTGATTGTTTTGTTCGGGGCAGTTCCAGAGGATTCGGTTAGATTCATATTTTATCACCGGACTTTCAAAAGAATAAATAAATGATCGGACAAAAGCGCACGCCTTCCGTTAATTGTCTTTGGTGCTGCAAAAATTTATCAGCTCGGCGAAAATATGAGTGCAGCCTGAATTAATTCTGCTCAAACCGGCTTCCGAACATTTGCGGGTTTCCCAATCATCAATTACCGGCAAATTGTAACGCGCCGGAACGGTTTCACAGAAATCTTTCGTCGGACGGCTTTCAGGCAGACAGCCTTTGAGAAAGTATTTCAATCCGATTTGATCGTTTAACGAAAACCCAAGCGTCACGATTTTCGAGCGTTTTAAACCTTCGGACAAACAGCCCGCCTGATCGTTTGTTCTGCCGAAGTTCACGCCTTCGAGCTTTTGTTTATCAACTATTTTCTGATAATTTCCATCGTCCAGAAGCCCGGTCAACAAAAACGCGCCGCCGCCTATCAAAACCATCAATAAAACAAAGCCCGCCGCGATACCAAACAATATCTTCACGATTGTCATAAATTTTTTCCTCTCCGGTTCGCCGAAATTTTTAAGTTCTCCGAACAGGCGAAAATTTCGCGCCGGAGTTAAAAGTTTCCTGATTTACTATCACGATTTCCGCAAGCGAAAACACTACTTGTGCAGGTAGCTAAAAGAAATGATTCATAAAACTTTTTCATCGGCATTCGCGCCGAGCGGAACAATCAGCCGGGTCGTCGTTCCCTTTGATTTCCTCGACACGATTTCGAGCGCACCGCCGATTCCGGCGGCGCGCTGCTTCATACTGACAAGTCCGTGTCCGTCGCTCGTTTCGTTCGTGTCGAAGCCCGCGCCGTCGTCGCGCAGACTTAAATATATTTCGGAGTTTTCGATTTTCATTTCGATTTCGACGTGAGAGCAAGCCGAGTGTTTGACGATATTGTTGATTGATTCTTTGAAAATCAAAAACACTTCGCGCCGCAGATTTGCGCCGAGCGCGATGTTTTCGGCGGGCGTTGCCGCGTAAGTAAATTCAATGTTTCGCGCCGTCAAAACGTCGGCGGCGAGACGGTGCATTTTCCCCGAAAGCTCACTTAAGAAATCTTTCTGCGGGTTGATCGCCCAAACGATGTCGCTCATCGCGTCCACCAGTTCGCGCGACGAATTGGCGATAAATTCGAGCGGTTCTAAAACTTGGTGGTTGGTTTTATCAATGCGCTGTTGCAAAACTTCGCTGAAAATCGAGATTTGCGTCAAACTCGAACCGATGTCGTCGTGCAAATCGGCGGCGATTCTTCTTCTGACTTGTTCGAGTTCGCGCAGGCGTTCGCTTTTGGCGGTGCGCTCGATTTCCTCGCTGCGTTTGGTGTCGGTGACATCTTCCATCACGAGGATCACTTCGAGCAGTTCGCCCGCGTTGGTTAAGACCGGATAGGCAAACGATTCAAACCACGGCAGCGACGCTTTTTCGACGAACTCAACGCCGTGACTGTTTTCACGCGGATCGTAGGCTTCGGGCGGAAAATGGACGGTTTCGCCCGCAAAGACGCGCCGCAGTTTTGCGACGACACCGATTCTGATAAGCTGTTCGTCCGCCAAAAAATCCCAGTCTTTGATTTGTTCGTATTTGATTCCCCAAAAATTTTCGTAAGCGCGATTAACGGCGCGAATCGAACCGTCGGGCGCGAAAACGATGATGCCCAACGGCGATTGTTCATTCATCTGACGAAAACGATTTTCGGAAACCGAGAGTTTGCCGAAAGCGTTTTCAAGTCCGCGAAGACGCGCCGCACGGGTGCGTTCGACGGCAAAAATCAATCCGATGACAAATAATGCGGCAAGCAGCCGAAACCAACGACTTTGCCAAAAAGGAGGCGCGATTTGAAATGAAACGACGGCGGGAATTTCGCTGGTCACGCCGGCGGAATTAACGGCGCGAACCGAAAATTTATATTTGCCGGACGCGAGTCGCGCTAAATTCAGCGAATTTTGTTCGGCTGCCGCGCTCCAATTCTGCTCGCTTCCGCCGTCATCTTCGAGCTTGTATTGAAAGCGTGTATTTTCGCCCGCGCCGACGCTTAAAAAATTGATTTCCAGATTATTTTCCGATGCGCCAACGCTGATTCCGCCGATTTCCTTTTGCCCGAAACCCGAAACCGAATAATGCACACCGGCGATTTGCAGATTGCTGATAAAAATTTCCGGCGCGGTTCGGACAAAATCGGCTTGCGGCTCGAACTTTGAAAGTCCGTTGGACGTTCCGAACCAGAGTGCGCCGCTTTGGTCCCGGAAAGCCGCGCTGACGAAATCTCCCGATAAACCGTCCGAAGTCGAGAAATGCCTGATTTCTCCGGTTTCGGGCGCGATCCGATCAATGCCGCGCACCGTTCCGGCATAGACGTTTCCCGCCGCATCTTCGGTCAGACAACGGGCGTTATCGGTTGCCAAACCCTGTTCGGTCGTGATTCGTTTGAACTTCAAATCGTTCGACTGCAAATCTTCGACGACTGCGACACCGCCGCCGCTCGAAGCCAGCCAGAGACGATTTTTCGCGTCAACCAGCAATCCGAAAATTCCGCCCGCCGGTAAATTTTCCGCGCTCGAAAAATCCGTAAATCTTCCGTTCGCATACTTTACCAAACCGCCGTTGTAAAATCCGAACCACAAATTTCCGCTGCGGTCTTCGGCAAACGAAGCCGGAGATTTGCCGTCTGGAAAACCTTCGTCAGTTGAAAAGGCGTGAAATTTCTGCGTCGTTTTATCGAAAAGATTGAGACCGTTAACGTCGGCGTTTTTGCGCGTGCTAAACCAGAGATTGCCTTTGGAATCTTTGAAACCGCAAAAGAGCGAATCGCCTTTCAAGCCGTCCGCCTTGCGATAAATTTTGACCGGAGTTTGTAAATCGTTCGCATCAAAACGGTAAAGTCCGTTTTCGGTCAACGCCCATAAATTATTTTCATCAAATAAAACTCCGTTCGTCGCATAAATCAGTTTGACTGAATCCGGCAGATTAAGCGGCTTTGAATCGAATACACCGTTATCGAAACGGCTGACGCGCAAATGTCCGTTGCTGACGAAAAACTCGCCGCGCGCGTTTTCGGACATTGATAAAATGCCCGCGTCTCCGAGTCCGTTATTTTGTTTGAAGGTCGTAAAACCCTGACGCGTCAGACGCAGCGCACCGCTGTTGGTTCCGATCCACAAATTGCCCGCCAAATCTTCGGTGAAATTCTGAATATAAAACGGCAAAAAGGGCGAATCGCTGACGCGCCGCACTCTTTCGCCGAAAGCAGAATACAAAAATCCCTGCGCGGCAAACCAGATTTTCGAGTCGGAAGCGGCAAAAACATCGTGAACAATCGCTTCGCGCCGGTTTGCCGAATCTTCATTGAAAATAAACCGTAAAATCGTGTCCGGCGCGATTTCCGGCAGCGCGAAATCGGCGGAAACGGTTTGCTCTTTGACGTTTAATTCGCGGATTCGGGCGGTCGGCAACGGCGCGGCAGCTGGCACTACGGCGGGCTGAATAATAAAAATGCCGCGCGTGTGCGCGATCCAGATTCGTCCGCCGGAATCTTCTGTGACCTTGAAAACTTGATCATAATCGGATGACCGCGCAATCGGGTAAAACGTAAAATTTCCGACAGGCGAGCGGCGAAAAACTCCGTCGCTGCTGCCAATCCACAAATTGCCGTCTCGCGCCTGGGTAATTGTTTTGACATTGCTCGCCGACTTGATGTCTATTTTATTAAAGGAAATTTCGCCGTTATTTTCGGCGAGCGCATACAATCCGTCCGCGTCGCCCGTCCAGATTTGTCCCGCCGCGTCTTCGTAAAAGGCGTTGAACGCTCTGTCGGAAATTTTTTCGGCGTTGAGCAAAACGCGGCGGTTATCGCTTTTCGATTCGAGTTCGGGTTTGATTTCAATCGAATCTTGACGGGCGATTCGATACGAACCGTCGCCCGTGACGATCCAAAAATCGCCGCGCCGTGTTTCGTGAAAAGAAAAAACGGTCGGCGAAGGAACGCCGCTGATCTGGAAATTGGTAAATTCGCGCCCGTCGTAACGCGATAAACCGTCGCGCGTCGAAAACCAGACGAATCCGAGATGGTCGCGGAAGATATTCGTCAGCGCACTGCTCGCCAATCCGTCCGCCGACGTAAAAGTCTTAATCGGAAACTGTTCCGCCTCAGCCGCGCCGCCGATTTCGATCAACAGACAAAGCGCGAGAACGCAGCGGCGAAAAAGTTTTTTTGAACGGTCAAACACGGGAATCCAGCGTAAAAAGAATTATTTTTGGTCAACGAAGTGTGTCATATAAAATCCGGCTGTTCAACCAACCGCAATCGCGTTAATCGCTTCGACCCGGACAATGATGCGGCTGAATTCGCGGCTTCGCATTTCAACCGCCTGTGTCCCGATGATTTCGACGACCACACCCGCGATGCTCTGACCGCCGAAGTAAACCGTCAAACCGCGCTTTTCGTCGCGGCTCGCTTCAAACATTTCTTTGTAAGTTTCAAATTTGGTTGTCATATTTTATAGTTTGCCTGCCGTCTGCCAACGGGAAAGCCGAAATTTTGCGTTGAACGATTAAAAACCTTCAATCAAAATTTCCCGAAAATCTGCCGTAAAAACGAGGTCGTCCGTCTCCGCGATAATCGAACGCACCTGCGACGGCTGGCTGAAAGCATAGCGGCGGGCGGAAACGCTGAAAATATAAACATCGCCGACTGCCACGTCGTTGAATCGGAAACGACCGAATTTGGTTGAAAGAACAGTTCGCGTTTCGCCGTTGGCACCCGCTAAAGTCACCTGCACATTGCGGATACCGATACCGTTCGTCGTCAGGACGCGCCCGCTGACGGCGACACCGGCGGCAGTCGGGACGAAACTCGGCGGTGCCGTCCAGAAACCGGAATAAAAGTTATAAGCCGCGTTAAATTGCCTGGTTCCGGCGGCGGCTTGTCCGGCGGTGCCTTCGACTTTGAAAGTCCCGCCCGCGCTCGTGCCGCCGCCGGAGGCGACGACCGATTGGGCGAGCGTGTAGTTTCCGCCCGCAGCGATTTGCGCGTCGGCGGCGCACGTCGCGGCGGCGAAAAGAATCAGTAATACGAATAGATTTTTCATTGTTTTTCTCCTGAAGTTTCTCGATTTACCGTTTTATAATTTAGCGTTTTTCTCTTTGGCAAAACCTCGCCGACGAATTCGGCGAACCGGCTTGGCTGCCCACTGATTTTTTATCCCGGCGCATCCTGAATCGCCGAAATTCAATCGCCGTTTGCAGTGGTCACGGATGGTTGCCGACTTTTAAAATTCTGCCGCTGGCAGCGCGGATGCTGCACCACACCGGACGTTTCGTTTTCAATGCTTCATTTAACAATCCGAGATTTTCCTCGAAATTCGGATCGGAGCGGTGCAGGTAAAACATCTGGGCGAACGGCGCGACGGCGACACTGACTTTGCCTTCGGATTCTTTTAACCATTCGACCTGACCCGACCGAACGGTGTTTTGACCTTCTTCGTCGGTCGGCGGCGGCGAAAACAGTTTTTCCAGACGCATAATCTGGAATTGAAAGCGGCAGCAGTTCAAATGTCCGAAAAGATTTGGAAAACTCGTCTCGCTTTCCGCTCGGCTGCGGTTGAATCTTCCGGTCAGCATTACGTCTTTGCGCCCGAAACCGTTTAACTGCCGGTTCAAACCGGCAGTTTCCGAATCGCCTTTCGTGACGAGCGATACGTCCCATTCAGTCCACGTTTCAGCCGGAACTTTTTTCGGGGCGGTCGGCGGTTGATTCGTTTCGCAGCGTTCGTCGTAAAGATAAGTTCGCTCGAAAGCATTGAAATAAATCGCCCTCACGCGCACGACTTGGTGGTCGTATTCGGCGGCGTTTTTAATCAGTTCGCAGTAAGTTACCGTCGGAATTTGCGACCAATCGAGCGGTTCGGTTTCAGTGTTGCCGTTGATTTTCGGCGGTGTCGGTCGGTTCATCGGTTTTCCCCGATTTCGATTCGGCCGACTAACGGCGACTACTTTAGGTGTCGGCGGTTCGGCGCAGCCGGTCAGCAATGCGAGCGTCAGCGAAAAAATCGCCGTCAATCGAAATGTTCTGAAAATAAAAGGTTTTTTCAACATCAAAAATTGTTCGTCAAAGCGGCACGGGCGTTTATTTCGAGACGGAGACGGCGAATCCGGTGATGACGAAGACGATTCCGAGACCGAACACGGCGAAAATGATAAGTTTGTTTCGTTTGCCGAAAATAATCTGCCACAATCCGCCCGCCATTGCCGCGAGGCTGATCGAAATCACCAGACCGAAAACGAAAATGATAAAAAGCACGTCTTTCGGGCTGCCGTTAAAATGACTGCCGGAGTTTCCCGTGTTCGACATCGCGCCGTAAATCCAGAGCGACAGCCAGCCCATAATTCCGAGCAGCGCAGTTCCCATCACGACGAGAAACACGCCCAAAGCCCGGACGGTCGAAACCTTTTGCAGCGGTTTCCCGCAATCGGCGCAGTTCGTCTCGGCGGTTTCGCGGATGTCGCCGCATTTCGGACAGGTGCGGCGAACCGGCGGCGATGATAAACTATTTAGAACTTGCGTTGGTTGATTCATACATTTTCTCCTTACTTTCTTCGTTCAGAGTCCAAACTGCGGAATGCCGTTTGTCTCCTTCGCCAGTGAAGCGCGGCGGAAACCAGGCTCAAGCGTGGACTCTAAACGAAAAGCAAAACGTCTCGTTAATCTCCGTTGACCGGTTTTAGTTGCCGCAGATTTTCGCCGCCGGATTCATCGCGCAAACCGTTTGTTTTAACGCTTCGATTTGTGTTTACTGCTGCTCTAATTGTTTTCGCATTTGCGCGTTTTGTATTTGCAGCGCGTCGAACGCAGCGTTCCGGTTATCGCCTTTTTCGGTGAAATTACCCGGTGTGCAGGTCGAGATTTGCAGCGAAGCGTTGCGGCAAAGCAATGTGTTGCCCGCCGCGCCCAAATTATTGACTTGCAGCAGATTCGGAGCGACGACGGTATCCGATGTTCTGCCTAAAACGACGGTGCTGCTGGTCGAAACGGTTGCGCCCGAACCGAGCGCGGTGGCAAAGCTCAAGCCGTTGCTGCCGAAGTTGGCGGAATCGCCGACGGCGGTGTTGTCCACGCCAATCGTGTTGTTGCTGCCCGCGCTCGTGCCGACGAACGAGTTGGCACTTCCGCTTTGATTAAATCGCCCGGCATCTTCGCCGAAAAAGACGTTGCGTGTTCCGGTGGTGTTGGCGAATCCAGCGGAGCGTCCAAAAAACGAATTATCGCTCGCCGTATTGCTTCGTCCGGCATCCGTCCCGAAAAACGAGTTATTGAAACCCGACAGATTATTCAGTCCGGCGTTCGTGCCGACAAAAGCGTTGTCGCCGCCCGTTGTGCTTGGCTGTTCCCGCGCCCGCGCCCGCGAAGATGTTTCCGCCGCCGCCGTGATTGCTAAACAGCAAAACATGGTCGCCGCTAAAATTAAAGACTTTATTTTCAAACTTTGCATTTTCATATTTTCCAAACCCAAAAAGATTTATCAGCGCGCCTCAGAGGTTACGACGGATTGATTTGCAAAGCACTACTTACGCGAGTAGCTGAATTAATAACTCACCTTACGCGATTTAGGATTTTTCACCGCCAAGGACGCTGTGGACGCAAAGGAATAAAAGAAATATCTACTCGAACAAAAACTGCCTGAAACTTA
>JAYVKL010000251.1:0-5255 GCA_043768465.1 Pyrinomonadaceae bacterium | reverse complement strand
TGGCTTTTTCGTATCTCATCAAATTTGCTCCAATCAGATAGTTGTGCCATCTTTATCAAAAGTTTTCAAATACCTGATTTATTTCGCAAGAGGTCTATTAAACGCCGGGAAAATGTTCTGCTCTGAAATGATAAAAAGTTTTTACTCTTGATTCGCGTTCTTTTTGATTTTTGTTTTTCAATTTGCGTTGTGCTTGACCAACTGCTTCGATTTTTCAAACGCCGTATAAATTCGATAACCCAAAAGTCCCGTCAAAACCAGCGCGAACAAAAACGGATAAAAAACGTCGGATTTTACAATCAGCCAAAAATGAATCACGCCGAGAATCGCAATCGGGTAACTTAATTTGTGAAGTTTCTGCCAGTTTTTCCCGCCCAAACGCTTGATCATTCCGTTGGTCGAGGTCGCGGCGAGCGGAATCAGCAGAAAAAACGCCAGCATTCCGACGGCGATAAACGGACGCTGCCAGACATCGCCGACCATCGCCGAAAGGCTCAAACTTTTGTCGAAAATGCTGTAAGTTACCAAATGCAGAAAGCCGTAAAAAAAAGCGTAAAGCCCCAGCATTCGCCGAAATTTTATCAATTCGTTCCAACCTAAAAGTCTGCGAAGCGGCGAAACGGCGAGCGTGAGCAAAAGAAAAACGAGCGTCAAAACGCCGGTCGTGCGAGTGAAAAACTCAATCGGATTTGCGCCCAAATTCCCGTTCAGCGCGTCGTAGCCGAGCAGTGCCAGCGGCACGAGCGCGTTGATAAAAATCACGAATTTATTAAATTTTACGGTGTTCATTTTCAGCCTCTACTTTTAGAATATCGGCTTGAGCCGTAGAAGTTTCGCGCAGCAGTATCCCGGTTTAAGCCGTTACTCTGAACTTTCTCCGGCTTCCAACCCGATTAGAAAAATTTTTTCAAATCCATTCCGTCATACAAACCCGCCACTTCGTCAGCGTAGCCGTTAAACATTAAGGTTTTGCGTTGCGAATATTCGCCGATGCGGTTCTCCGTCGCCTGCGACCAGCGCGGATGGCGCACGTTCGGGTTGACGTTCGAGTAAAAGCCGTATTCGGAAGGCGCGGAGATTTTCCAGGTGATCGGCGGTTCGCTGCTCGTCAGAGTAATTTTGACGATTGATTTGATGCTTTTAAAACCGTATTTCCAAGGCACGACCAGCCGAATCGGTGCGCCGTTTTGATTCGGCATCTGCTTGCCGTAAAGTCCCGTCGCCAAAATCGTCAGCGGATGCAGGGCTTCATCAAGCCGCAAGCCTTCGACGTAGGGCAACTCGATTCCTGCCGAAAACGACGACTGCATTCCGTTTTTACCGGCGGGCAGTTTGACGTTCGGATCGTCCGATTCCTTGCCGCCGCTATAAAAGGTCTCGAACGCGACATATTTCGCCGCGCCGTTCGGCTCGACCGCGTCGAGAATTCTTTTTAACGGGAAACCGACCCAGGGAATGACCATTGACCAGCCTTCGACGCACCGAAAACGATAAATGCGTTCCTCCTGCTCGAATTTCAAAAGTTCGTCAATATCGAAAACTTTCGGTTTATTGACGAGTCCGCCGACTTCGATAGTCCACGGGCGCGTGATAAACTCCCCGGCTTTTCGTGCGACGGCGGTTTTACTCGTCGCAAATTCGTAGTAATTATTGTAGTTGGTGATTTCCTCAAACGTATTGGGATTTTCTGCGTTCCGAAAGCCCGGCGGTTTAACAATGTCTTGAATCGCGGCGGTGATAACGGGTTTGGCGGGCGGCGGATTGATAAAACGATAAACGCCCGCCGTCGCCAAAGTCGTTCCGGCGAGCAGCCCGGCGCGGATGAAATTTCGGCGATTAAGAAAGGTTTGCTCGTCGGTAATCTCGCTCGATTTAATATCTTTCGCCATATTTACCTTTTGATTCTTTTGAAAAACGCTTTCCGTCGAGAATCCTGACCATCACTTGATTTATTTGATGTTGCTGATTTCGTATTCGTTCGTATTTGTTTCGGCGGCGGCGGCACGAATGTTTTTCTCGAAAGTCCGGTTAACGCAAATTCTCCGAAGTGATAAAGCTCCGCCGATTAGACCGAATCGGCAATCAGAAAAATCCATACCGGCATTATTCTCAACCTGCAAAACATTGCAAAAGGTCTAATAACAAATTTATTCCATTTTTTACAAAGATGCGCTATAATGTTTCAGACGGCGAAAACGCCCGCTCCGCAATCCTATAATTCTTTTCACTAAAATACAATTTATATGTTGGCAAATAATAAAGTTTTAAGAGGACGTTACCGAATTATCCAGCCGCTCGGTCAGGACGCGGCAACAGCGGTTTATGAGGCGTTTGACAGCGAACGCGAAACGAGTGTCGCGCTCAAAGAGATTCTGATTGATTTGGAAAAGGTTTCGGATGTCTCTCTGCGGGAGAAAATCAAACACGATTTTGCCAACCAAGCTAAAATTCTGGCGAAGGTCAAACACGAATCGCTGCCGCAGGTGCGCGGTTATTTCGCCGAGGTTGACCGGCATTATTTGATTATGGAATTGGTGGACGGAGCCGATGTCGGCGAAATTTCGGCGAAGAACGAAGCCGCCGCCGCGTTTTCGGAAATAACGAACTGGGCTGACCAATTGCTCGACACGCTCGATTATCTGCACACTTTCACGCCGCCAATCGTTCACCGGGACATCAATCCGGCGAACGTCAAACTGACTTCGCACGGTAAAATCAAACTGCTCGGTTTTAATATCGCCAACGGCGCGGACGCGGAAGCGAGTATGACGGTAAAAAATCAATCCGCCGCCGCCGTGCTGAATTATCTGCCGCTCGAACAAATTATTCGGGTCGCCGACCAAGCCTCTAAAAAAAAGCTGACCGATAATTACAGCGACCGTGTGAAAAAGATTTTGAAGCCGCCGGTTGATGCCGGAAGCGATATTTACGCGCTCGGCGCAACGCTTTATCATTTGCTGACGGCGCAGATTCCGGTGAACGCGCTTGAACGAACGCTCGAAATTTGGGCGGACAAACCCGATCCGCTGCCGCCCGCGCATCAAGTCAATGTCGCCGTTCCAAGCGAAATTTCCGACGTATTGACCAAAGCGTTG
Source organism: Pyrinomonadaceae bacterium (assembly GCA_043768465.1). Taxonomy (GTDB): domain Bacteria; phylum Acidobacteriota; class Blastocatellia; order Pyrinomonadales; family Pyrinomonadaceae. The sequence continues at coordinate 2,160 of JAYVKL010000251.1, read as the reverse complement.
GAAATCGAGCGCGAAAACCGCTTTGAGTCGGCGACGCAGATGCGCCAGGAATTGCAGACGGCGGTTAAAAAAGCGAAAGAACGGACGGCGGAGGAAACCGAAAAACGGAAAGTCGCCGCCGCCCGCGAAGCATTTTTGGCGGAAGAAAAACGGTTGGAGCAGGAACGGCAAATCGTCGAACAGGAACGCCGCCGCATCGAAGCGGAGCGCCGACAGCAGGCGGAATTGATCGAACGCCAGTTGAAGGAAGCCGAAGGGCAGAGAATCCAGGCGGAACAGCGCGCCGTTAAAGCGGAAAAACGATTGTCGGAAAAGGAAAATCAAAAATCGGCGGAAACAGCTTTGACGGCAAACGCCGCATCTGCGGATTCGTCGGAGCGCGGAGACGGTCAGGCGAAAGCAAATAAAACAGTTCCCGTTTTTGAAGATTCCAAAAGTTTATTCGCCGAGCTGCCGACCGACAAGAAATCTTCCCGGATAATGCCAGTCGCGGCGTTGGCTGTGCTGGTGATCGGCGGCATTGCGGCGGGCGTGTTTTTTATGCGGTCATCGGATGCTGCCGAATCGAACCGACCGCCGGTCAACTCGTCGGCGGTGACGGCTGATAAAATTACCTCGGACGCGCCCGCGCCGCCCGCGCCGCCGACGGTCGAAAAAATATCCGAAACGACGACCCTTCCGGCGACTGCCGCGCCGCCCAATTCCGCGCCCGCCGTTCAAAATGCGCCGAAACCTAAAATTGCGCCGTCAGCACCGATTCCGAGAGTCGTCAAACCGGTCGCCGCCGCGCCGCCGCCCAAAGCACCGGCGGCTCAAAAGAAAGCCGTTACGGTTGACGACCTGATCCGGTAGTTAGCCGGGCCGCCAGAAAAGAATTTCGTTATCGGAACTTCGGGATTTGCGGAATTCGGACAAAGCAAAGCTCGTCAAGCAAAAAATCGAAAAATCAAAAATCGAAAAATCAAAATTATGAATCCCTTTTTTATTTCCCAGGTTAAATTGTCGCGTCCGCGTGTTCTTGCTATTTTTTCTTTGACATCGCTGATGTTTTCGGTGCTGTTCGCCTGTCAAATCGGGCAGGCGCAGCAGTCGGCGCAGCTTAGTTTAGCCGACATCTTAATCGGTTTACGGTCGAAAAAAGTGACGATTGCCGAGCGCAACAAACTTTTGAGCGATGCCGTCAAAGTGCGCGGCACGACGTTTACTTCTTCGACGGAAATCGAAATCGAGCTTCAGAATACGGGCGCGAGCAGTGAGTTACTCGAAGCCATCAAGCAGAAAAATACGAAAACGAACGCGGCTGCCGTTTCAAAAACCGCGCCGCCCGCGCCCGCGTCGATTCCGAAGCCGCCGGATTTTGCGTTTTATCAAAAGCGGGCGAACGAAAGCATCGTCAAAGGCGAATATGATTCCGCCGTCAACGATTTCAGTGAGGCGATCAAATTAAATCCGACCGACGTTTCGGTTCGTCTGAATCGCGGACGCGCCTTTTCAAACAAGAAAAATTACGATTCGGCGATTGAGGATTACAATAAGGTCATCGAACTTAATCCGAAGGAAGCGATGGCGTATTTCAATCGCGGCGAATCTTTCGAGAAAAAAGGCGATGCCCTGCAAGCCATTGGCGATTACCGGAAAGCAGTCGAATTGGACGGCGGCAACGAATCGGCAAAAATTATTTTGAAAAGATTACAGGACGAACAGGCGAAACTCGAACAGGCGAAAGCCGAAAATCTGAAAACGGAACAGGCGAAAATCGAAGCTGCCAAAAAGCAGGAAGCCGCCGCGAAAGTCGAGCCGAAAACGTCCGAGGCTGCCGCCGCGCCGAAAACCGTGGAAGTCGGGCAATTGAACGCGCTGGCAACCAAATTGGCAACGCCCATCTATCCGGCGACCGCTCAACAGTTGAATCTTCAGGGAAAAGTAACGGTTCAAATAGCCCTGGACGAAAAAGGGGAAGTCGTCTCCGCCAAAGCGATCAACGGTCATCAATTTTTGCGCGCCGCCGCCGAAGATGCCGCCCGCAGATCGAAGTTCAAACCGACTCTCGTCGGCAGTCAGGCAGTCCGAGCGACCGGTTCAATCGTCTATAACTTCGTCGGTAAATAGCCGGGCGGGAACGCTAAAAAAAACAAATGGCGGCGCGGGAAGTTATTAAAA
>JAYVKL010000250.1:0-10984 GCA_043768465.1 Pyrinomonadaceae bacterium | reverse complement strand
CCGCTACCGCAGGCGGTTCTGACATCTCGCTTGTTTTAGTTGAATTCAATTCTGCTCACCTATTTATCCGCGTTCATCTGCGTAATCGGCGGTTGATTTTCTCCATCTTTGATTTATGCAAACGGTTTATTGAACGGGCGTTTGGCGGGAATCGGGCGCAGCGGTTAAACTGGTTTTTGCCGCCGTTTGCCGTTTATGTTTTTAGATTTAACGCCGCTCAGAGTCTCCCGCGATTACCGCCTTTTATTTTTCGGTCAATTGATTTCGTTTTTCGGTTCGATGATGTCGTTCGTCGTCGTGCCGATTCAGATGTATCAACTGACCGGCTCGAACTTGATGGTCGGGCTGATCGGAGTCGCCGAATTCGTCCCGATGTTCACGCTCGCTTTCGTCGGCGGAGCGTTGGCGGATGCGGTTGACCGGCGGAAAATGCTGCGTTTGACGGAAATCGGGCAAACCGTGACAACGGCGATTTTGTTGGGAAACGCGTTGCTGCCGAATCCGCGAATCTGGGTTTTATTCGTTTGCGTCGGACTTCACGCCGGACTCGCCGGACTGCAAAGACCGTCGTTTGAAGCGTTGATTCCGCGCATCGTGCCGCTGGATTTGATGTCGGCGGTGTCGGCTCTCAATTCGATTCGTTTTAACGTCGGCTTGATTTTCAGCCCGATTCTCGCCGGTTTAATCGCTTCGGGATTCGGGGCAAAATTCGCCTACGCCCTTGATTTGCTGACGTTCGCCGCGTCGCTCGCCGCCGTCTGGCTGATTCGCCCGGTGCCGCCCGCGCCCGATGCCGACCGCCCGAATTTTGAATCAATCAAAAAAGGTTTCCGCTACGCGATGAGCCGCCAGGAACTTCTGGGAACTTATCTGATTGACATCAACGCGATGCTGTTCGGGATGCCGAAAGCTCTTTTTCCCGCGCTCGCCGTCGGCTTCGGAGTCGGCTCAAGCGTCGGTTTTTTCTATTCGGCAATCGCCGTCGGCGCATTGCTCGCCAGCCTGACTTCGGGCTGGACGGCGAAAATTCACCGGCACGGTTTGGCGATCACCTGCGCCGCCGCGCTGTGGGGCGCGGCGATTATTTTTTTCGGGTTCTCGAACAATCTGTGGCTCGCGCTGTTCTTTTTAGGCGCGGCGGGATTTTTCGATATGATTAGCGGCATTTTTCGCGGAACCGTCTGGAATCAAACGATTCCGAATCACCTGCGTGGGCGGCTCGCCGGAATCGAAATGATAAGTTTTCTCACCGGTCCGATGCTCGGCGATGCCGAATCGGGAATCGTCGCGCATTTGCTCGATGTCAAAACTTCGATTATCATCGGCGGCGTTTTAACCGTCGTCGGCACGATAATTTTGGCGATGCTGCTGCCGAAGTTTATCAAATACGACGGGCGCGAAGGCATCAAACGAAAGGAAATCGAAGAAGCCGCAAGGAGTTGATAAAAATATGCCTTTGATCAAAAAAAGACAGTTGGAAGTGTGGGCGCAGTTAAACGGCGAAGAACGGGAAAGATTTATCGAGTCCCTGCCCGCCGCCAAAGACGAAATCGAAGATTTGTTCGATTATCTCGACGTGCGTTCGCAGGGTGAATCGTGCGTTCACAACCTGCGTTTCACGATGCAGTTTCTAATGGAACGGCGGCTCGATATGCCGAAAGTGATGAGTTGGCTCAACGAAAACGGCGGCTACTGCGACTGCGAAGTTTTGCAGAACATCGAGCCGAATTGGTTCAAGGCGTTTGAAGAATAATGGATAACGGATAATTGATAATGAAGACGAATTCCTGCATTATCCATTATCAATTATCAATCATCCGTTAAATCAGAAACATTCCAGATATTTTACGCCCGCGCCGGTGTTGAAAATAACGACGGTTTCGCCCTCGGTCACTAAGTTTTGCTCGATCATTTCGCGTAGAGCAGGCAGACACGCCGCACCTTCGGGAGCGGTGAAAATGCCTTCGAGCCTGCCGATTTCCTTGACGGCGGCGACTAAATTTTCATCGGAAACCGCGATTGCCGTGCCTTTTGATTTTCGCAAAGCGTCCAGAATCAAAAAATCGCCGACGGCTTTCGGGACGCGCAAACCGGAGGCGACCGTGTGGGCGTTCGGAAATTCGTCGGCGAAAACTTCGCCGTCGTGAAACGCTTTGACGATTGGCGCACAGCCGACCGATTGAACGGAAACCATTCGCGGACGTTTTTCGTCAATCCAGCCCATTTCCTCCATTTCGTCGAACGCCTTCCACATCCCGATCAAACCCGTGCCGCCGCCGGTCGGATAAAGAATCACGTCAGGCAAAGTCCATTCGAACTGCTCGGCAAGTTCATAGCCCATCGTCTTTTTGCCTTCGACGCGATACGGTTCTTTCAAAGTCGAAAAATCGAACCAGCCTTCCGCTTCCTTGCGTTCGGCGACGATTTTGCCGCAGTCGGTAATCAAGCCGTCAACCAATGTCACGAACGCGCCGGTCTGTTCGCACTCGATGATATTTGCCTGCGGCGTATCCTGCGGCATAAAAATATGCGCCTCCATCCCGGCGCGGGCGGCGTAGGCGGCGAGCGCACCGCCGGCGTTCCCGGCGGATGGCGCGGCGGCTTTTTTCACGCCCAATTCTTTCGCCATCGAAACCGCCGCCGCCATCCCGCGCGCTTTAAAACTCTGCGTCGGATTAACCGATTCGTCTTTGATGTAAAGATTTAATTTGATCGGAAGCGTCGCGGCGAGCCGTTCGACTTTAAAGATCGGCGTGAAACCTTCGCCGAACGAGATGATGTTTTCGGCATTCTCGACCGGCAGAACCTCCGCGTATCGCCAGAGATTTTCGGGGCGGCTTTTCAACGATTCTTTGGTTAAAGTCTGCGCCGCCGCTTTCAAATCATAGCGCACGAGCAGCGGTTTCCCGCATTCGACGCAGAGATTATGCAGTTTGTTGGCTTCGTAAATTTTATGGCAATTGGCGCATTCGAGATGTTTGACATTCATAGATTAAAAGGTAATCAAAATCGAAGAATTTAGCCACGAACAGACACGAAAAAGACACGAAAAATAATTACGACAATTAAAATTTCGTGTCTTCTTCGTGTCTGTTCGTGGCTAAAAAATCTTACTTTTCCAACATCGGCTTTAAAGCCTTATAAACATTATCGGTCATAATTTTTTCGCCGTCCGCGTTCGGGTGAATGCCGTCGACTTGATTCAAATCTTTGTTGAGAGCGATGTTTTCGAGCAGAAACGGCAGAAACTCGACTTTAAATTCACTCGCTAAATCCGGGAAGGTATTGACGAACTCGCGCTGATACTGCGCTCCCATCGTCGGCGGGGCGAGCATTCCGCATAATAAAACCTTGATGTTTTTCGCTTTGGCTTTTTTAATAATCGTCGCCAGATTACTCCTCATTTTAGCGGCGGGCAGTCCGCGCAAAAGATCGTTCGCGCCGAGTTCCAAAACCAGAATCCGGACGTTTTCCTGTTCTAAAACCCAGTCAATTCTTTCCAGTCCGCCGAGCGAGGTTTCGCCCGACACGCCCGCGTTGACGACTTCGTAACGGAAGCCGTCGGCTTGCAGTTTTTCCTGAAGCAGATACGGGTAGGATTCCTTTTCCGCCAGCCCGAAACCCGCCGTTAAACTATCGCCGAACGCGACGATTTTCGGTTTATCGGAAACGGATAAGGTCGGCGGTTTCTTGCCAGCCGTTTGGTTCGGTTGCTGTTCAGCCGTGGAAACTCCGCAGCCGGACAATGCCGCCATCATCGAAATGAAAAACATAATCGCCGCCTTTTGAATGTGATTCAGCATAATTTGAACGCAGGTTGATAAAGTCGAAACTTTATTATAGATGCCGGTTTTGTCCGACTTGTTGACTACTTTTTGAAAAGTTATGATTGATTTTTACCGTTGAGGAGGAAGTTTGACGAACTTGAAATGAGCAGCAAAAAAAGTTGGTATAATTATGACGAAGGCTATTCAATCGGGACGGTCGGGGCGGACGACGGCGCGATTGTCCGCGACGAAGAACATCATTCGGGAGCGCGAATGACGTTGGAGGAGGAAACTCCTTTCGCGCCGTTTTCCATCACTTGCGGCGTTTACGGCTGGATGTTCCACACGCGGTTTTTCAACGACGAAACCGAAGCGGACGAAGCCTTTGACGAGATGAGAAACGAACTCGACAGGATTTTGGAATCAATGCCGTCCGACGCGGATGCGGGCGAAGAAACCGCCGAAGATTTCGCGGAAGAACTGGCGATGTTCGTCGAAATGTTTCCCTGAGAATTTATGATTGAATTGAAGAATGTAACGAAAATCGTGCGTTCCGGCACGGAAGATTTGACAATTCTGGACGCGGTTTCGCTTGCCATCCCCGACGGCGAATTCGTCGCCGTGACGGGTGCGTCGGGCAGCGGAAAATCAACTCTGCTCGGTCTGATCGCCGGACTCGACGCGCCGACTTCGGGTGAGATTTACATTGATAATGACAACGTAACGACGATGAAAGAAGACGATTTGGCGCAGCTCAGAAGCGAGAAAATCGGCTTTATCTTTCAATCGTTTCACTTGATTCCGAGTTTGACGGCGTTTGAAAATATCCTGATTCCGATGGAGATTCTCGGCTTGAAAAACGCCAAAGACCGCGCCGCGCAATTATTGATTGACGTTGATTTGACGAATCGCGGGCATCATTACCCGACCGAATTATCCGGCGGCGAACAGCAGCGCGTCGCCATCGCCCGCGCTTTTGCCAATCAGCCGAAAATTCTTTTGGCGGACGAGCCGACCGGCAATCTCGATTCGCGCAACGGCTCGCACATTTTCGATTTGATGACCGATTTACATTCGAGAAACAACGTCACTTTGATTTTGGTCACGCACGATCAGTTTCTCGCCGAAAAAGCGCAGCGGCAGATCATCTTAAAAGACGGGCGCGTTTTGAGCGACGATAAAAAGTTAGAGGAGCAGGCAAAATATGTTTGAAATCGTGACGGCGACCGAAGCCAACAATGACATTCAAAATTTGATTGACGAAACGGCGGCGACGCATCGCCCGATTTTGATTACGGCGAAGCGAAATAACGCGGTTTTGCTATCTGAGGAGGACTGGAACGCTTTGCAGGAAACGCTTTATTTGTTTTCGATTCCAACGGTGCGCGAATCAATTCTCGAAAATATGAACGCGCCCGACGACGAATTTTTGAGCGAACTCGCGGAAGATTCGGGAGAAACGAATTGAGTTGGGATTTGATTTTCTCCAAACAATCTTTGAAGGACGCGAAAAAACTGCACAGCGGCGGCTGGTGGAAAAATGCTGATAAACTTTTGAATGTTCTGCGTGAAAATCTTTTCCAAAATCCGCCGCCGTTTGAAAAGTTAGTCGGCGATTTGCACGGCGTTTTCTCGCGCCGCATCAATATCCGACATCGCCTGATTTACCAAGTGAATAAGGAAACACAAAACGTCCGCGTGTTGCGGATGTAGACGCATTACGAATGAATTTTATTTTTAATTTAACGGCGCGGGAAATTCGTTCGGCGTGGCGCAGGCTTTTGTTTTTCTTTTTGTGCATCGCCATCGGTGTCGGCTCGATTGTCGGGCTGCGGTCTTTGATTATCAATCTCAGCCAGGTCGTCGGCGGCGATGCGCGGGAACTGCTGACGGCTGATTTAGTCGTTAATTCAACGAACGATTTTTCGCCGTCCGATGTCGAGAAAGTCGAAGCGGTTATCAAATCGTCGAACATCGTCGAAGCCCGCAACGGAGCGATTGAGACATCGGCGATGGCGCGTCCGGTTGATGCCGCCAACCAATCTTTCGGCTTTATCGAACTCAAAGGAATCGAGCCGCCGTTTCCGCTGGTCGGAAAATTTACGCTCTCCGACGGTCAACCGTTTGACTTTAAGCTGCTGGAAAATAACGGCGCGGTCGTCGCTCCGATTCTGCTCGAAAAACTAAACATCAAAGTCGGCGATAAAATCAAAATCGGCGAATCGGACTTCCAGATTCGCGCCACTTTTGACGAAGAACCGGGCGGCGGCGCGAACGGCTTCCGATTGGGAGCGCGGGTTTTCGTCGAGAAAAAAGCCTTTGACACCGCCGGAATCACGCGCAACAGCGGGCGCGTTCGCCGTCGAATTCTCTACCGCACGACGGGCAACCCGACCGAAATCGTCAGAACTCTGCGCGAAACTTTGAAAGGCACGACCTTGACCGTGCAATCCTACCGCGAAACGCAGGAGAATCTGAACGAGCAATTTGAAAAAACGGAAAATTATTTATCCCTGACCGGACTGCTGATTTTAGTTCTCGGCGGGGTCGGCGTGTGGAACGTGGCGCGGGTTTTTGTCGAGCAGAAGCGCAAAACCATCGCCGTTTTAAAATGTCTCGGCGCGGGCGGCAACGCCGTCATCACGGTTTATTTATTGCAAATTTTAACGCTCGGATTCGTCGGTAGTTTGTTCGGCGTGTTTTTGGCGCAGGTTTTTTTGTGGTTCGCAAACTGGCGATTCGCCGATGCGCTGCCCGCCGCGATGAGTTATTCAATTAATCTCTCGACCGCTTGGCAGGGAATTTTGCTGGGCGTTTTAATCTCGCTTTTATTTTCCGCGCTCCCGCTTTTGCAAGTTCGCACGATTAAACCGAATCTGCTTTTAAGGGATGAAGCGGGCGAAAAAATGCGGCGGCTCGATCCGACCAAACTGATTTTCGGCGCGGCATCTTTAGCCGGATTGCTGGGCGTGGCGGCGTGGCAAGCCGGTTCGGTCAAAGTCGGCGCGATTTTTCTCGTGGGTCTCGGTGTCACTGCGACGGTTTTATACTTGGCGGCGATTCTCCTGACGAAACTTCTGCGGCGCGTCAAAAACTTCGGCTCCTTCTCAATCGCGCAAGCCGTCAACTCGCTTTATCGTCCGGGCAATCAAACTCGCGTCATTCTGCTTGCCGTCGGTTTGGGCGCGTTCGTCGTCTTGGGCGTTCAATCTTTGCAGTCGAATTTAATCCGCGAATTCGATTTCACGCGCAATCAAAAGTTGCCGAGTTTGTTTTTCATAGACATCCAGAAAAGCCAGATTGATAAATTAAAAACCATCGTCGAGACGGCGACGAGCGAAGCCGTGCAGGTCGTGCCGACGATTCGCGCCCGAATTTCGCTGGTCAAAGGCGAAGCGTTCGATTTCGCCAGCCGCGAAGTTCGCCAGCAGCAAGGTCAAATCGGGCGTGAATTCGCCGTTACCTATCGCCTGAATCTCGACGAAAACGAATCAATCGTCGCGGGCGATTGGTGGCGGGGCGAGTTGAAAGACGACGAAGCGCAGGTTTCCGTCGAACAGGATATGGCGCAGCGGCTGAACGTCGAAGTCGGCGATTGGATCACCTTTGACATCTCCGGGCGCAAAATCAACGCCCGCGTCGAGAACCTTCGCAAACTCGATTTGCGGAACACGCGCACCGCTTTCGTCTTTGTTTTCCGTCCCGGTTATCTGGAAAAAGCACCGCAGACTTTTGTGGCGACGGTTCTGAAAAAACTGCCCGAAAACGACCGCGCCTGCCTTCAAAGAAACTTGATTGACGAGTTTCCGAACGTCCAGATTTTCGATGTCGCCGAAGTCGTCGCCGCCGTGCAAAAGCTGATTAATAATTTCGTGCTGGCGATTTCCTTCGTCGGCGGTTTCGTCATCGTCAGCGGAATGCTGATTTTAATCGGCTCAATCGCTTTGACGAAATCACAGCGAATTTACGAAAACGCCGTTTTGAAAACTTTGGGCGCGAAACGCCCGACGCTCGCCGCGATTCTGTTCGCCGAATACGGTCTGCTCGGACTTTTAGCGGGCATTATCGGCGCGGGATTTGCCGCGCTTCTGTCGTTCGCCGCCTCGAAATACGTTTTCCAAATCGGTTGGGAATTCGATTACACTTTAATGATTCTCGGCGTTTTAATCACCGCGCTGCTCGTGATGACGGTCGGCGCAATCGCCAGTTTCGACGTGCTTTTCAAAAAGCCGCTGGCAATTCTGCGGTCGCAGTAACATAAAACCTTTCGATAAATTGATCGGTCGCCGGCTTGCTGTTTCCCGGCGTTCTCCGCATCTTCGCGTCAGAAAATAATTTAACCGCCAACCCGCGAAAGTTCGCCGCGAGGCGAATCATTCGACACTTCGCCGACATTTTTTCGAGCCGTTGAACAGGCGAATTCACCCGCTCATTCCCGAATTACCACCGGCGAAAAAATAACGCTTGATCGTCAAACCCCTGAAACTATAAAATCGAGAGTTTAATTATCAATCTTTTTCGGGAAGGAAATTATGAAATACCAATCATTTAAAAAATTTGCCGTCGTCGCTTTCTGGTGGCTGTCGCTGCCGACTTTGGCAGCGGCGCAGTCGCTCGGCACAGCCGGGACGGTTTCGGGAACGGTCAACGATCCGAACAGCGCAGCGGTCGGCGGCGCAAATGTTGTTTTGAGCAATTCCGTCACCGGCTACACGCGCACGGCAACGACTGACGGCGCGGGCGCGTATCGTTTTGACAACGTGCCGTTTAATAATTATACGCTTCGCATCGAAGCCGCCGGTTTTCGCGCCGCCGGGCAAGGTGTCAGCGTTCGTTCGCTGGTTCCGATCAATACGCCAATCGTTTTAACCATCGGCGACGCGACCGCCAACGTCACGATCACCGCCGACACGAGCATCGTCGAAGACATCCCGACACCGCGCACGCAGGTTGATCAAACCCTGATCCGCCGTTTGCCGCTCAGCACGCCGGGCAATGGTTTGAGCGATGTCATCACGAAATCTTCGCCCGGTGTCGTCGGCGATTCAAACGGCTCTTTCCATCCTTTGGGCGACCATTCGCAAACGCAGTATTCGCTTGATAATCAACCGATTTCCGACCAGCAGAGCAAAGCCTTTTCCACTCAGGTTCCGGTGAACGCCATTCAGTCGCTCGATATTATCACCGGCGCGGTTCCGGCGGAATACGGCGATAAAACCAGTTTGGTCGTTAACGCGGTTACTCGTTCGGGACTGAATCAGCGGCAGCCGACCGGCAGTTTTTATTCGACTTACGGGAGTTTCGGAACCGTTCAGGAAGAAGCGAACTTCGCCGTCGGCAGCAGCAAAATCGGCAATTTTACGGCGTTTAATTTCGAGCGTTCCAATCGCTTTCTCGACGCGCCGGAGTTTGTTTCATTACATAATACCGGAAGTTCCGCCAGTATCTTCAACCATTTTGATTACAACCCGACGGCGAAAGACACGCTCCATCTGAACCTGTTTTTCGCCCGCAATAAATTTGAAATCGCCAACACCTACGACCAGCAGGCTCTGGGGCAAAACCAGCGTCAGCGCGTCAAATCGGTGAACATCGCGCCCGGCTACGTTCACGTTTTCAACGCTTCGACCGTCCTGACCGTCAATCCGTATTACCGCAACGACCAGGTAAATTATTTTCCGAGCGCGAATCCTTTTCAAGACCGAACGACGACCGTCAGCCAGTCGCGCCGGCTCGCCAATGCCGGAATCAAAGCCGATGTTTCCTACGTCAAAGGCATCAATAACATTAAAGTCGGAGCGCAGCTTCAGCGCACTTATTTGAATGAAGGTTTCGCTTTCGGCATTACAGACCCGAATTTTAATCCGCCGTGCGTCGAAGGAAACGGCGGCGGCGGCGGAATCTGCGGAGCCGGACAGATTTCGAACGGTAACTTTCTGCCCGGACTGCTGCCGTTCGATTTGACACGCGGCGGACGGCAATTCACTTTCAACGGACGCGCCGCCATCAAACAGGAAGCCGCTTACCTTCAGGATTTGCTTAATGTCGGCAAAGGTTTGACGGTTAGTTTAGGACTTCGCTACGACAAATACAAAGGTTTGAGCAAAGGCGATTCCTTTCAGCCGCGCATCGGCGTGTCGTATCTTTTCAAACCGACGAACACGGTTTTCAGAGGTTCTTACACGCGCAACTTTGAAACGCCGTATAACGAAAATTTGGTGCTGTCGAGTTCGACCGGCGGCAACGGTCTGGCGGACGGAATTTTCGGCGACACCTCGACCAATCCGCTTAAACCGGGCAACCGCAACCAGTTTAACTTCGGAATTCAGCAGGGCTTCGGCAAATACGTCGTCGCCGATGTTGATTATTTCGACAAACGAACGCGCAATGCCTACGATTTCAACGCGATTCTGAACACGCCGATCACGTTCCCGATTTCGTGGGACAAATCGAAAATCAACGGCATTTCGTTCAAGGTCAATCTGACCAATTACAAAGGTTTGAGCGCGTTCTACACCGGCGGACACACCCGCGCATTATTTTTCCCGCCGGAATCGGGTGGCTTATTTTTCAACTCGAATTTGCCCGCCGGAGCGTTTCTGATTGACCACGACCAAAAATTTCAGCAGACGGCCCAGGTGCAATACGGCTTCGACCGGTTCAAAGGTTTTCATAAATTCGCGCCGTTCGCCGCCTTTACCTATCGTTACGACAGCGGTTTGGTTTCCGGCGCGGTGCCGGATTACAACACGGCTTTAGGTTTCAGCGCGGACGAACAGCAGCAAATCGGGTTATTCTGCGGCGGTCAGGCGGCGGCGCTGACGAATCCGATCAGAACTTGCGGCGATACGAATCGCGGCGCACGGCGGATTCGCATTCCGGCGGACGGCACGGTCAGCGATGACAAAAATCCGCCGCGCATCGCGCCGCGCAGTCTGTTCGATTTAAATTTCGGCGCGGATAATCTTTTCCGCACCGAGCGCGTCAAACTGACGGCGCGGTTTTCAGTCGTCAATATCGGCAACAAAGTCGCGCTCTATAACTTTTTATCAACCTTCAGCGGAACGCATTTCGTGACTCCGCGAGCGATTCAGGGACAAGTCGGCATCGTTTTTTAATTTAGGACTTACGCAAAAGTGTAAAAGGTAGATAATCAACAGCATGTTAATTCTAAGAAAACCAACGCGCCTAGATTATTGTCAATACTTGTTGAGCAG
>JAYVKL010000249.1:0-11900 GCA_043768465.1 Pyrinomonadaceae bacterium | reverse complement strand
AATCAACAGTTTACAGATTCAATCATGGCGAAAGTCAAAAGTTTGATTTCCTAAGCCCTTTGTTTTCATCATAGGCAATTTTCAACCCTTGATTCGCATTCAAAGTTAAAATTGTCTCGTTCATATAAATTTCTTTCGGTTTGATTTAATTGTTTTTTGCAAATTTTGCCGCTCGCATTGTTTAGCCGGAAAAATCGAAAAAGCGGCTCAGAATGTAATTTAAATAATTTTGAGTCCTTTCTAAAGTTCAAGATGAAAAGCCGACGGCTTAAAATTAAAGCGTCGGTTTTGCCTCCGGTGCCAGCAGTCGAGCGGAAATCGTGTTAATTGTCACCCGCCAATTTGCCGTCGAAGAATTTCCGCGCCTGCGCCAATGACGGAGCAACCGCCGTAATGTGATTCAAATTCTTGTCTTTGATTTCAAATCGCCGCAGCGTATCAGCCCGAACGCCGCGCCGCCGCATCGTTTGGAACGCTTTTTCCGTGTTCGACGGATCAACGATTTTGTCGCTTTGCAGATTAATTAAAAGCATCTTCGTGCGCGGCGACCAATCGTAAGCATCGTTTTTCAGCATCTCACGAGTCACCGGATCGGAAGTGTCTAAAGTTTCCAAAACCTTCTGAAAGCGCGGCGTGAGAACATTTTCCAGCGAGTTTTTCGACCGCATCAAGGTTGCCGCGACCGCCAGCCGCTTAATGATATTTTCATCCGAGATATTACCTTTGTAGGCTTGCGCGATGGTAAAAGCCATCGAAGGTCTGAAATAATCGGTAATTTTCACGCCGCTGCTTTTGTGAAAAGAATGAACCATAAAAGACGCGAGATAAAGCCGCGTCACGAATTCCACCTGATCGGTCGGCGAAGCGATCAGCCACTTTCGCGTCGCGTCCGAAAGATCATACGGACCCGACATCGGCGCGGCGGCGGCGACCTCGTAAATCGCGCCGGATTTACTTTCCAAATCACGCACCGTCCACATCGCCACCGCACCGCCTTCCGAATAACCGGAGACGAACAGGCGTGAGCCGACTTCCGTATTCTGCCGTCTTGCAAGCATCCGCGCCGGAGCGATGATGTCCACGGCGGACAAACTGTTAGCCGCGCCGAGCGGATACGGATGCGCTCCCTTGTGGTCGCCAATCCCAAGGTAATCCGGCATCGCCACCGCGTAACCACCCGAAGCGAACGCCAGCGTCGCCAGTTCCGCTTCGGAAGCGTTCGATTTTCCCGTAAAACGCGACGGCGCGAACTCGGAACTGAACATCGTCCCGTGATTGAAAATCACCAAGCCGTTCGGCGCACCGCCGCGCGGCAGCACCACCAAGCCGCTTAAAACGACGGCGCGATTGTTTTGATCTTTTGAACGATAATTGATTTTGTATAAATCCAGAGCCTCTGATGTCGGACTGACGGAGTTTCCGAAACTCTTTTGAATCAGTCGGTTGACTTCGGCGACGGTCATCGTGCCGGTGCGCGTCGAACTGACAAAATCACCGCCGCCGGTTTCTAATTTATTATTTTGCGCCGCCGCTGAACCGGCAGTAATCGTCGGCAGCGTCAGCAATAAAAATGCCGCCGAAAGACGAATAAATTTTCGATTTGAAAACATAAATTTATTTTCTCCTTTTTGAATGGGGATTAACCTGCTCCGTCTGCTTTTTCCGCCGCCGTCGGTTTCTGACGAATTTTTTGGTTCGCCGCTTGATATCGGAAAACGAAATAGCCGACTGCCAGCGCGACCAAAATCGCGGCGATGCCGAGCAGCACGTCGCCCGAAGTGTGTTTGACATCGAGCGTGATGATTTTACTGCAAACCGCGATAACGGCGATTTCGACGATTATTTCCGGCTTGATTTTATCTTCGAGCAGAAACAACTTCAAAATTTTAAGCAGTTCCAGACCGATTAAAATAACCAGAGCCAGCCCGAAACCCTCAAAAATCTTGGAAATATCGAGCAGTAGAAACGGCGGCGCGAAAACTTCCAGAATCGTCACGCGACCGAGTTCAAGCGTCCCTAAAACCATCGCCAACAGCAGCAGAATTATCAACGCGCGGATGATTGTTTTTTCGATTCGCTCGACGATGTTCAGCATAATTTCGCTTGGGACAGGCTGACCGCCCGTTTCACTTTTCAACGGCGTAACTCCTGAAATAAAACAAAATCGGATTTAATCCTTTCCGAGCGGTGTTCACCAGTGTGAATCTGCGGCTAAAAATTCTTGTAAAATAATTTTGCGGGAGCGGTTAATTTTGGCGAGCGACCTTAAAAAATTTCATCGTGCCGCCATCATCCGCGCCTTCGACGAATAAACTGTTGCCCTCGATTCGATAAGTCCGTGCCGCTTCGAGACCCTGCAAAAAACGGTTGTCGAGCGAGCCGGGCGGACACGCCATTTTCGTTAAAAAGATGCCGGAAAAAGTTAGTCCGCCGTTTTCCGATGTGAACGTCCCGCGCCCGCGATTGCAGTCCGCCAGCACATTTACCTTGCCGTCCGAGGCAAATTCGAGTTGGTAATTTTCCGGCTTGGCAACCGCCGTTTTCCCCGTCGCCGACTCCGAGCTTTCCCAACGCCAAAGCGTGTTTTTTAATGTCACGCCCGCCGCCTGATTTTCAACGAGTCCGCCGGTGATTTTCGATTCCGGCACCAGCAGAAAATTCGCGCCGTCCGGTTTGATAACGAAAGTTACGGCCTCGATTTTATAAGGACAGCAGAGCGCGTCCGCCGGGCGATAGCGAGCATACTCGGCGGTCAAAGTCGTTTCCGAAGTCATTTTGACGTTGACCAGAGAGCCGTCGGTGCGCGAATCCATCGGTCCCGGTGACAGCGTTCCGGCAACGCGATTGCCGACGAAAACCAGCGTCTGAAATTTGCGCGGGCGGCACTGTCCGTCAAAACCGACTGCCCACGAAACGACGGTTGTGCTGCCGTAAACCTGCGCCGCGCCGACGAGCGTCCAGCCGAACTTTGCCAGCGATTTGTCCGCCGCCAGGGTCGGCTGACGAACGAATTTCCGGCACTGTGCCAGATCGCCCGCCGACATTTTCTCGGCTTCTAAAATCGCCCGGCTGCGGCTGTTCCAACTCGGCAGCGGTTTATCGTCGAGCCAGCTATACGACGACTGCGCGGCGGCGTAATTAACGCCCAGAAAAACCATCGCCATTGCGGCGGGTAAAAATTTGAACAGTTGATTTCTCATAATTTTATCGGTAAAAAGTTTTTTTGTGATTGAGATTTGCTTGTCTTCGTTCAGAGTCCGCGCTTTCGGAGGGTGTTTCCTTCGAGCGCAGCACGGCGGGAAAGACAAACTAAGATTTGGACTCTGAACGAGGACGGATGTTTGACGGTCAAAGTTAAAAAGCACTGCAAACCCGGCAAAAATTTCAAACGAGTTTTTCGCCGATCAGCCCGCTTTTTACGTTGTTCAGCGCGGCTGTTTCGGCGGCGTTCCTTCGTAAACTTTGATCGAGCGAATCTTATTATACCACGCATCGCCCGGCGCGAACGTGATGTTTGAATTTAGGTTGTAAGACTTGCCGCGAAAATTCTTTTTCGAGTAAAGCACGAAATACCAATGGTCGGGGACGCGAATCGAACGAATCGTGTGCGGCGAGCCGTCCCAATCAGCCAGTTCGGATTTGTCCCGCTCGACCGCTTCCGCCGCGCCGTCGAAATTGGTTCCGGCGTAAATCACCGGAAAACTCTTTGTTACCGGCTGCGGTTTTGTCACCGGCGGCAGAATCTGCGCCCGGTCAACGCGAATCGAACGCGCCCTGTTCACCCAATACGCGCCCTTGCCCGGATTCCAGTCTTCGGTCAGACGGGTTTCCGTTCCCTTGTAATTTTTCTCGGTGTAGAGCGTCACGCGAAAACCCGCCGGAACGCGCACCGATTTAATGCGGCGGTCAAAACTGCCGCCGCCGCTCCAACTTCCGTTCAGAGCCGTGTTCGCGCCTTGAAAATTGTAGTTGTCGTAGATGACGACGGTCGCGCTCTGTGCCGGTATCGAGCCGCTCAAAGCGAACAGCCCGCACAACATAAACAGCCCGAATTTTAGTTTTTTCATAGTTCTCTCCTTTTAACTTAAAAATTTAAGGAATCGTATTTTCGCTGATTAATCGTGTTTTGGGGTCTGAACAAAGTTTATCAAACTTAAGCAAAGACTCCTAAAAATTTAACGGCTAATTTCTAGTTAAAAATTCTACGCTTTTGCGCTTTCGTTATGTTTAGCGGGAAAAGCCGGAAAGCGGCTCAAAAAGCAGCGAAAAAAATGCCGATTCGGTTAGTAATGTTCGTATCTGAAGTTGATTCACCGACTCGTTCAAACAAATTTTGAGTTAGTGCGGCACGGCTCTGACCGACGAAAATCTCCTGGTCAGCAGCGCCCTTTCAATTTTGGGACGCAGTTTGACGGCGCAGAACAACTTGCCCGAAGCCGAAACGATTTTACGCGAATGCCTCGCTCTGCGCCGCGCAAATTTGTCGCCCGAACACTGGCTGCGGGCGGCGGCGAACGGTTTTCCGGGCGAACGTCTAATGCTTCTGAAGCAAACGGAAACGGGAAAAAAATTGCTGCTCGAAGGTTACGAAAGTTTGCGGGAGAAACTCGGCGAAGATCAGACGCAGATGCAAATGGCGTTGGCGAGAATTGAAAAATTCGTTCGATGAAAAATCATTTGTAAAGGTATTTAATGCCGGGAAAATATATGAAACTAACGCCTGAACTAGAAAGAAAAATCGCCGATTTGGACGCGCCGATTTTTAGTCCGGTCTGCACTTTCTGTATTCACAAAATCAACTGGCGAAAATTTGAGGCGTTTCCCGACGGCATTCCGCTCAAAATTCGGACGGGCGAAAATAATCACCCAACTGCTTATCCGAACGATCAGAAAATCCGATTTGAAAGAGTTCGAGTAAAATGATCCGCTTTCAAGCGGCAACTTAGTATTTCGGAATCTTCGGGTCAACCTCGTTTGACCACGCGGTGATGCCGCCTTTGAGATTGACCATTTTTCCGGTGTAGCCGGCGTTTGTTAAAAATTGGATGGCGTGTGCGCTGCGCCCGCCGGCTTTGCATTGGAGAACGAGTTCTTTCGAGTCGTCGAGTTCGCCCATTCGGTTAACGATTTCGCCGAGCGGAATCAGTTTCGCGCCTTCGATTTTGGCGAAGGCGAATTCGTCGGGCTGGCGCACGTCAATCAACTGCACGTCTGCGCTCGCCTCCATTCTCTCTTTCAGTTCAGTCGCGGTTATTTCCTGCATAGTTTTCCGTTTCGATTAAAATTTTCTAATCACAGATTAACACGAGATACAAATGGATAAAAATTTGCGGTTTTATCGGTGTTTATCTGTTGCCGGCGGCTGTTGAAATTCCCCGTGTTTTATAATGCGAATTTTGATGGTTAAAATTTTCGTTCTTCGTTCAGAATCCACGCCTTCAGCGTGTGCTTCCCGTCAGCGAAGCGCAACGGAAGCTGCAAACTGAAGGCGTGGACTCTGAACGAAGGCAGACTTTTGTTTAGCAAAATCGGATTACAAAATTTCAACTCGCAACAAATTGATTTTTTAAATCCATTTCAGTTTCCAAGATCAGATGCGTCGTTTGAATCACCGTGTCGGGATTCAGGGAAATCGAGTTGATGCCTTTTTCGACTAAAAAGCGGGCGAATTCCGGGTAATCCGAAGGAGCCTGCCCGCAGATGCCGATTTTTTTGCCGCACCGCTGAGCCGCCTCAATCGCCATCGCCACCATTTTTTCGACCGCGCCGTTGCGCTCGTCGAACAGGTGCGCGACCATTTCGGAATCACGGTCTAATCCGAGCGCAAGCTGCGTTAAATCGTTCGAGCCGATGGAGTAGCCGTCAAAAACCTGAAGAAATTCGTCGGCGAAAACGACGTTGGCGGGCAATTCGCACATCGCGTAAATCTCCAAGTCGTTTTCGCCCTGCGGCAAACCGAATTCCGCCATCAATGCGATGACCTTTTCGCCTTCTTCAACCGTGCGGCAAAACGGAATCATCGCTTTGACGTTGGTCAAACCCATATCTTCGCGGACGCGCTGCATCGCCAGACATTCCAATCTGAAACCGGGTTTGTAGCGGTCGTCGTAATATCTTGACGCGCCGCGAAAGCCGATCATCGGATTTTCCTCAATCGGTTCGTATTCCAAGCCGCCGATCAGCCGCGCATATTCGTTCGATTTGAAATCCGACATTCGGACGATCACGGGTTTCGGGTAAAACGCCGCCGCGATTTTGGCGATGCCTTCCGATAAACTGCGGACGAAAAATTCCTTCGGGTCTTCTTCGCCGATTTTTTTTGAGATAATATCAATATCTTCGCGCCGCTTCAGATTCGGGTAATTAACGAGTGCCATCGGGTGAATGCCGATGTGATTGTTGATGATAAATTCGAGCCGCGCCAGACCAACGCCGTCGTTCGGCAGAAGGGAAGCGGCAAAGGCGCGGTCGGGATCGCCGACGTTCATCATCACCTGCGTCTGCGGGCGTTCTTCTTCGGTGACGAATCTTTTATCAACCGTGAAATCAATCGCGCCGTAATAGATATTCCCGCGCTCGCCTTCGGCGCAGGAAACGGTCGCGGTCGTGCCGGATTTCAAAATCTCCGTCGCGTTGCCCGTCCCGACGATGCAGGCTAAACCTAATTCGCGGCTGATAATCGCACTGTGGCAAGTGCGCCCGCCTCGGTCGGTGACAATCGCCGAAGCGCGTTTCATAATCGGCTCCCACGCCGGATCGGTCATCGAAGTTACGAGAATATCGCCCGCCTGAAAATCTTTTAGTTTGTCGGGATTGAGTAAAACGTGGACTTTGCCGTGCGCGATTTTTTCGCCGACGGCGACACCGGAAACGAGCGGCGCACCGTGATTTGAACCTAATTTATAAGTCTCGACGAAGTTGGTCTCCTTCTGCGCGTGAACGGTTTCGGGGCGCGCCTGCAAGATAAAAAGTTCCCCGGTAATGCCGTCTTTCGCCCATTCGATGTCCATCGGCTGATGTTTGCCGGCGCGTTTTGAATAATGATCTTCGATGGCGCAAGCCCATTGTGCAAGCTGCAAAACCTCAAAACCGGCGAGACAAAAACGGTTGCGCTGCGACGCGACGACTTCTCTGACCTGCGTTCCCGTGCCGTCGTCGGCGAACACCATTTTGACTTCTTTGACACCGAGTTTTCTAGTGACAATCGGACGAAATCCGAGCTTCAAAGTCGGTTTGAAAACGACCCATTCGTCGGGCGTTGCCATTCCCTGCACGACGGCTTCGCCCAAACCCCACGCGCCGTTGATAACGACCGCTTCCCGAAAACCGCTTTCGGTGTCGAGCGTGAACATCACGCCCGAACAGGCGATGTCGGAGCGCACCATCGGTTGCACACCGATTGATAAAGCGACCTCAAAATGATCGAACCCTTTCGCCGTCCGATACGAAATCGCGCGGTCAGTCCAGAGCGAGGCGTAACATTGATGACACGCTTCGATCAATCTACTTTCGCCCGAAACATTGAGAATCGTATCTTGCTGTCCGGCGAATGAAGCGTCAGGCAAATCTTCCGCCGTCGCCGACGAACGCACGGCGACTTCGCAGGATTTTTTGCCGATGCGTTCGCACAGACGGGCGTAAGACTTGAGAATTTCGGTTTCCACCAACTTCGGAAAAGGCGTTTCGAGCATCAAACGTCTGGCTTCGCCGCCGACTCTCGCCAATTCGTCTAGATCGTCCACGTCCAAATCTTTCAAAAGTTTTTGCAGCCGTTTCCGCAAGCCGTCGGTGGCGAGCAGGGAATGATACGCTTCGCTAGTGGTCGAAAATCCGTCCACGGCTTTCACGCCCTGCGCGGTTAATTCCCGAAAGAGTTCGCCCAAACTGGCGCATTTGCCGCCGACAATCGCCACGTCGTCCGCGCTGACTTCACTCAAATCCAGCACCAGAGATTTTTCTTTGTTCATTTATTTGATATTCGTGTTTTTCGGTCGCCCGTCTAAATCCGCAATCGAGCATACAGTTTTAGAAAATTGTTTGTTTTTCACTTATAACTTGCGAGAAGAGTTTTGTCTAGCGATTTCTGATAAATGAAATACTTTTCTGCCGGGTGATAAAATCCGCCGCTAAAATTTGGAAAACGGGTTGAATAATGTAATGTTATTTGAAAGTTGTAATTCCCAAAACCAAATCAGGAGAAAATTTTTATGCAAAAAATTATCATAGTTTTTATGCTGGCTCTCGCCTGCGCTTTTGCCGGCTGCACCAACGCCCCAACGGAGACGGCGAATAAAACCGGCGGCAATAACACCGCCGCGCCCGCCGACCCGAACAAAAAAATCAAAATCGGTTTTGCGATGGATACCGTCAAAGAAGAACGCTGGCAGCGCGACCAGGCGGCGTTTAAGGCGCATTGCGACGAACTGAAAGTCGAATGCGTTATAACGGTGGCGAACAACGATTCCAACCGGCAGGCGAACGACGTGGATAATCTTTTGACGCAGGGCGTTGACGTGCTGGTGATCGCTCCGCACGACGCGACGCAGGCGGCTTCGATGGTTGACAAAGCCAAGGCGCAAAATGTGCCGGTCATCAGCTACGACCGTTTGATTAACTCTGACAAGCTCGATTTGTATATCTCGCACCAGGTTCCGATTATCGGGCGGAAAATCGCCGAATACGCGCTCTCGAAAGTTCCGAAGGGAAATTACCTGATGGTTTACGGTTCTTCGACCGACAACAACGCGGTGATTATGTCCAAAGAGCAGCTCGCCGTTTTGAAACCGGCGACCGACAGCCAAGCCGTTGTCATTAAAGCCAGCCAATTTATCAACGACTGGAAGCCGGAAGAGGCTTTGAAAATGGTGGAAAACGCCCTGACGCAAAATAACGACGATATTCAAGCCGTCGTCGTCTCCAATGACGGAATGGCGGGCGGCGTGATTTCCGCGCTGGAAAAACGAAAATTAACCGGCAAAGTTCTCGTCACCGGACAGGACGCGCAGATTGACGCGCTCCAGCGCATCGCCGAGGGAACGCAGACGATGACGATTTACAAACCGATTATTCCGCTGGCGAACGCGGCGGTCGAAGCGGCGATTAAACTGGCGAAAAAACAAATTTTGGCGGACGCGAAACCGTTTAGAAACGATACGCTCGGCAAAGACATTCCGGCGATTCTGCTGGAAGTGACGACCGTTGACAAAGACAATCTGATGACGACGGTGATCAAGGACGGCTACGCGAAATTCGACGACGTTTATAAAAACGTCGCGGCTGACCAGCGTCCGAAACAGTAAATTCTGATTCGAGAACCGGTTGAACAAAAATGCTGCTCGACGTTCAGAGTTCCGCCTTCAGGCGGTTTACCGCCGTCTTGGGCGGGTGGTAGAGCCGCCTGAAGGCGGAACTCCGAATTTTTAGAAGACCTCGAAACTACTTCTCGTCTGCTTAAATAAAAGGGAAATAGTTTCTTCGCACGTTTTCCCGCGCTCTTCGCGTTCGAGAAATAAAACGGAGTTTGGTTGAATCGGCATAAATTCGATGCCGATTCAACCGAACTCCGCTTTATACGGTCAGTATTTTTACGAACATTTCACTGCTGACGGAGCAAACATCAAACCCGCTTTCAACTGACATCGCCGATTGAAAATCATCATTCCCGTTAAATCCTCTTTCTTCATTACTGACAATTCTTTACAAAATCGGAGAAACCTTTCCCGCTGAAACCGCGTCTTTACTAAACTGTATTAAATGGCTGATGATTTTTAGAGGCTGCGTCAAAAACAGTCATTTTTATCCATCGGAAAATTTCCAATAAAAGAGGTCAAGATGCGAAAAACATTTATTTTATCAATTTTATTGACTTTAGCGTTCAGCGTTTCGTCGTTCGTCAAAGCGCAGGATGCCGCGATCAAACCGAGCGTCGTGCTGGGCGAAATTATGGACGTTTCGGAGAAAGTTATCGTTTTGAAAACCAAAGACGGCGCGTTGGATGTCATTTTGTCGGACAAAACAGAGTATAAGCGCGTTTCGCCGGAAAATCCGAGTTTGAAAACGGCGGCAGCTTTCGCCGACCTCGGCGCGGGCGATAAGGTCGCCGTGACGGGCATTTTAGGCGGCGATAAAAAGTCAATTCCGGCGCGGGCGGTTTATTTGATGACGAAAGCCGACCTCGCGGGAAAACAGACGAAAGACCGCGAACGATGGCGAACGCACGGAATTTCCGGTCAAGTCGCCGCCATCAACTCGCCGGGCAAAGAAATTACCATCACTTCACGCGGAATGATGAACGAGACAAAAATCATTCTGACCCCGAAAGCCGGCGCGAAATTTCGCCGCTACGCCCCGGATTCGGTTGATTACAGCGCGGCGAAAACCAGTTCGATGGACGAGATTAAAGTCGGCGATTCGGTTCGCGCACTCGGCGATAAATCGGCAGACGGCGCGAATTTTCAAGCCGACGAAATCCTCAGCGGCTCGTTTCAAACCGTCGCCGGGACGATCACGGCGATTGATGCTGCGAAAAACGAAATTACGATCAACAATTTTCAAACTAAAAAAGACGTGAAAGTCATCGTTGGGAAAAATTCGATATTGAAACAATTTCCGGCGGAGATGGCGCAGCGCATGGCGGCGTTTCAGGGCGGCGGCGGAATGCAGCCGCCGACCGGAATGCGCCCGCCGACCCAGCCGGGAAGCCAAACCGGCGGGCAGCCGCCGTCGAACGGCGGCACGGCGCGACCGGGCGGCGGCGGCGGAATGCGCGGCGCGGGCGGCATTGACGAGATGCTCGAACGCTTTCCGACCATTACGATTGCCGACTTAAAAGTCGGCGGGATGATCGCTTTTTCCGGCACGAAGGGAACCAACGCCGAGCGCATCACGGCGATTAAACTGCTTTCGGGGGTCGAACCGTTCCTAAAAAATCCGCCGGCGGCGAACGGCGGCGGACGACGCGGCGGCGCGGATTCGGGATTCAGCATTCCGGGTCTCGACGGCGGCGGATTTTAATCAGTTATCAGTTATCAGTCGTCAGCCAGAATTTTGCTCGCTGATAACCGTTAACTGTTAACTGATAACTGTTAACTGATTATTGGTATGAAATTTCTTAAAACATTTTTATTACTCGGATTTTTTACATTGTTTATAAATTCGGCGGTTTTCGCGCAGGGCGCGGGTAGTTTGCGCGGGCAAGTGGTGGACAGCCTCGGCGCGGCAATCGTCGGCGCAACGGTCATCGCGGTTGACTCGAAGGGCAGGGGAAAAACCGCCGTCTCCAACAGTCAGGGCGAATATACGATCAACGGACTCGCGCCCGGAACTTATATCGTGCGGACGACCGCGCCGAAATTCGGGCTTTACGAAAACCCGGCGGTCAACATTTCCGACGGCAAGCGCGAAGAGTTGATCGTCACTTTGACCGTTGAAGCCGTCACTCAGAACGTCGAAGTTTCGGGCGCGAACCAGATTTCGACCGACAGCGACAACAACGCCAGCGCGACCGTTCTAAAAGATAAAGATTTGGAAGCACTGCCGGACGACCCGGACGAACTCGAAGCGGCTTTGCAGGCTCTCGCCGGACCTTCCGCCGGACCGAACGGCGGGCAGATTTACATTGACGGTTTCACCGGCGGCAGAATTCCGCCGAAAGATTCGATTCGGGAGATTCGCATTAACCAGAATCCGTTTTCCGCCGAATTTGAACGCCTCGGTTTCGGGCGCATCGAAATTTTGACCAAACCCGGTTCGGACAAACTGCGCGGGCAGGCGTTTATGAATTTCAACGACGAAAGTCTCAATTCGCGGAATCCGTTCGCGCTCAATCGCGCTCCGACCCAGCAGAGATTCTACGGCGGAACCCTGAGCGGTCCGGTGCAGAAAGGTAAATCTTCGTTTTT
>JAYVKL010000248.1:0-18165 GCA_043768465.1 Pyrinomonadaceae bacterium | reverse complement strand
ATTTTGTAAAATGCTGACAATAAACAGTTTAATGATTTATATCTTTGTCGCCTTAGCGTTGTAACCACAAGACTTAGCAATTTTTGTCCTGTACTTAGAGATTATTGTTTTAATTCCGCAATGGTCGCGCCGTTGCCGCCCTGATCCGGCGGCGCGAAAGAGAATTTTTCGACGTGCGGATGCCCTTTCAAGAAATGATGAACGAAGTTTTTCAACGCGCCCGTGCCGAAGCCGTGAATGATGCGGATGCGCGGCAGTGCCGCCAAATATGCTTCGTCTAAAAAGCGGTCAATTTCGTATTCGGCATCGCTGGTCGTCTGACCGATCAAGTTTAATTCCGCGCTCAAATCTTCGGTGTCGAGGCGCAGATTGGAGTTTTTCGCCGCACTTTGCAGTTTTTCGCCGCGTGTTTGTTTGACTGCTTCGTTCGGTGTTTCGGTTTGAACGGAGACGGTTTGCAGGTTCGATAATTTTTCGCGCAGACGCATCGCGCCGATGGCGACTTCCGCCATATCTTTGTCAATTTTCTCGACCGTCCCGACGCTCCCGAAACTCGTGCGGACCTTCGCGCCGACGACAATCGGCGAATCTTCAATTCTGAATTCTGAATTCTGAATTCCGAGTCCTGAGTCCTGAGTCGAATC
This sequence comes from Pyrinomonadaceae bacterium, assembly GCA_043768465.1. Lineage (GTDB taxonomy): Bacteria > Acidobacteriota > Blastocatellia > Pyrinomonadales > Pyrinomonadaceae. Next base: position 17,521 of record JAYVKL010000248.1, on the reverse strand, counting down.
AAACGAACTTTGAACCTTGAACTTTGAACCTTGAACCTTTTGTAAAACGGCGCGGTTGAGTTCGGCTTTTCTCGCTAATCTTTCCTTGTCGAGTTTGGCTTTTAACGCTTTGTCTTCGATGGAATTGATAAAGGCTTTCGATTGTTTTTCAAAGCCTTCGACGGTTTCCGCCAATTGCGTTTCAAATTCCCTCCGGCGTTCCTTTTCGCGCTTTTTGGCTTCGATTTCGAGCGTCGCATATTTATAGGCGACGGCTTCGCGTTCTTCTTCGAGAGCGCGACGCAGATCAACAGCGTTCGTGGTTTCGGTTTGCAATTGCCGCAGATAGGTTTCGGATTTCTGCGCTGAAATATCCAGATTTTGTCTGGCTGTTTCGATAACTTCGTCGCGGATTCCAAAACGGCGGGCGATTTCGATTCCCGAAGACGCGCCCGCCAAACCGACTAATAAACGATACGTCGGCTGCAAAGTTTTTTCGTTGAATTCAACCGAAGCGTTGATAACGCTTTCGTCGTTCGCGGCGTAGATTTTCAATCCGCGATAATGCGTCGAAGCAACGACCTGCGCCGCGCATTGCCGCCGAAAATAATCCACAATCGCCACGCCCAACGCCGAACCTTCGTCCGGGTCGGTTCCCGTGCCAACCTCATCCAATAAAACAAGCGACGGCGCGGAACAATCGCGCATCATCCCGGCAATGTTCGAGATGTGCGACGAAAAAGTCGAGAGATTAGCCGACAGTGATTGATGATCGCCGATGTCCGCCAAGACCGATTTGTAAAAAGGAATCGTCGCTTCCCGCGCCGGAACCGGCAAACCGGAAATCGCCATCAGCGACAACAATCCGGCGGTTTTCATCACGACGGTTTTGCCGCCCGCGTTCGCGCCGGAAATTATCATCACCGGATTTTGTTTGGTTAATTTAAAACTGACCGGAACGATTTTCTTGTCAGAACCGTCTGCGGCAGCGGACGGGTTCGCTGTCGCGTTTTTCCTGTCAGAACCGTCTGCGGTAGCGGGCGGGTTCGCTGTCGCGCTTGGACTTTTCATCATCACGGTTGACCCGCCCGCTACCGCAGACGGTTCTGACAACCCGTCCGCAATCATTTGCCGTAGATTTTCTTCAAGCAAAGGATGCCGCGCGTCAATCAAATCAAGCGTTTCATCGTCGGAAATCGTCGGCACAATCGCTTTGAACCGGCGGGCGAATTCGACTTTTGCCTTGATAAAATCGAGTTCAACGACGGCTTCGACGGCGGCTTCGATTGCCGGTAGCTGCTCGCGTAAATCTTCGGTCAGCGCGAACAGAATGCGGGCGATTTCGCGTTCTTCCTTGCCTTTGAGGTTTTGCAGTTCGTTGTTCGCCTCAATCGCGGCGAGCGGCTCGACGAAAACCGTCGCGCCGCTAGAGGAAAAGCCGTGCGCTACGCCCTGGATTTTCCCGCGAAAATCGGCTTTCACCGGAATCACATAACGCTCGTTTCTCTGAGTCACGATTTGGTCTTGAATCGCGTCGCCCGCGTTTCGCATTGTGGTCTCCAGCGCTTTTTGCAGTCGCCCGCGCTGTGCATTTATCTCGCGCCGCAGCCGCGTCAATTCCGGCGAAGCCGCGTCGTCAATCTCGCCGGACGGCAGCAGTTTTCGATTAACGCGCTCGATTGCCGGAAACAGCGCATTCGGAATCCGCTCGACGAGTTGCCAAAGCGTCGGCGCGAAATCTTTTTCCGGCGCAATCGCCGAACGCGCAAACAACGCCTGATTGCAAAGGCGCGTCAATTCCAAAAGCGTCGAAGGCTCCAAAGTCGCGTTCTTGATCCGCAAAATCGCCACCGCGTTCGACGGATCGGCGAGTTCCGCAAACCGCCACGAAACCTGCTTTTCTTCATTCAGCCGAATCGTTTCGTCAACCGCCCGCAAATCCGCCGCAAGCTGTTTTCTATCGCTCAAAGGCTGCAAATCTTCGAGCAAATCCCTGCCCATCGGCGTATTCGCATAACGCGCCACGAGCGCAAGCATTTTTCCGTATTCTAAAGTTATTAAGGATTGCATATTCTAAATAAAACGAATGCAGGTTATTTTAATTAATAAACCCAGGTAATTGCACTTCAAAAAACTCGCTTTATTAAAAAATTGAAAAAACCGATTACTTTACAAGTTTTCGATTTGTTTTTTCACTCTGATGCGGCATTTTTCAGTTTGGGTTTTTAGTCGGCTCAGCTTGTAATCAACCTGCCACAGCCTCTTCAAAATCTAAGAGCGTGTTTGGAAATTCAAAAAAGACCGGCAATTTTACATTCTTCATTCTAAATTTCTACCGGATAAAAATTAAAAATGTAAAATTAAGCCATCCACTTTTCGACCAAGTGAGTTTCCAAGCACGCTTTAAGGCTGCCGGGGATACGCCCGTTTCCTGGACTCACTCGAAAGATAAAATTTTACCGCCCAACTTGATTTTAGATTAATCTGCCGCCCGTGCGGGTTGTCATCAACTGTTAAATACTGCGGAAAGCGTCTGGTCTTCTCGAATCGGCGTTGGCGGCGGAAATTTTATTGCAGGCGAAAAAAACCGCGCGCCTCGATTGACGGAGGCGCGCGGTTTTTAGGTTCGACCTTTTCTACGCTCAGTTGACGGTCAACACCGGCGCGGCATCGGCGCAGGCGGCGATTGTCCAACTCGTCAAACTGTATTTCTGTTTGAGATTTTTATAGACGATTGCCTGCACGATTTGCGGTACCGCCTTTTTCGTCCGGCGGTCGGTCGTCTGGACGCTCAGGCAGATTTGATAATTCATTCCCGCGACGACCTGCCGGGCGGCGGCGTTGACGGCGACGAGCTTGATTTTCGCTTTTTGTTTTTTCGCCTGCTCTTTGACGGCGAAATTCGCCGCCGCGACGACCTCTTGATCCGTCGCCGCCACTTTGCCGTAACCGCCGACGACGGGTTCGCCGGTTTGCGCGAAAGCGTTCGCCGCGCCGCCGAAAATTACGCCGCAGACGGCGATGATGATTACTGTTCGCAGATTATTTTTCATATATTTATTGATATTTTATTTTCGTTAAAAGCAATTATTTTTCGCCTTTTAAGGCGGCGACTTGTTTTTTTAATTCCTTAACTTCATCTTTAAGCCGCGCAATGCCTTTGAGATGTGCGTTCTGGCGTTTATATTCGTCGAGCGGCTGCACCGGCGTTCCCCACCAAACGCCCGCGCGGACGATTTTTCCCGGCAAAATTCCAGCTTGCGAGCCGATAATCGCGCCGCTTAAGACCTTCGCGTGGTCGCCCATTCCGACTTGTCCACCGATCACGCAGTCGTCTTCGATCAGTGTGCTGCCCGAAATTCCGGTTTGCGAAGCGATAACGACTCTTTTGCCGACCCGGACGTTATGCGCGATTTGCACGAGATTGTCAATTTTCGTGCCTTCGCCGATGCGAGTTTCGCCCAGCGCGCCGCGATCAATGCAGGAATTCGCGCCGATTTCCACGTCGTCTTCGATCACGACCGTGCCGATTTGCGGAAATTTGACGTAGCCGCGTCCGCCGTCGCGGACGAAGCCGAAACCGTCCGCGCCGATCACCGCGCCCGCGTGAACTATACAATCGTTTCCGATTTCAACATTGTCGTAAATAATACAATTCGGATAAATAATCGTGCCTTTGTGAATTGTTACATTACTGCCTATTTTTACGCCGTCACAGATTACCGAACCTTCACCGATAGATGAATTTTCACCAACGCTGACGAACGCGCCGATGAAATATGCGCGAACATCCGAGTTCTCTGGAATAAAAGCAGTTTCATGCCGATTGCTTTGCCATCCGAACGGATGAAGTTTTTCGGCGATCCTGGCAAAAGCGAGCTTCGGATTTTTGACCTTGATAAATGAATCGAAAATTCCCGCCTCGAAGTTTTCGGGAACGAGCAGACAGGCGGCGTTTGACGATAAAAATGTTTCAGCTTTTTCGACGAAGGAAATTTCGTTTTCCCGTGCCGTTTCCAAACCGGCGACGCGCAAAATTTCGACTTCGCCGTCGCCGACGAATGCGCTTTTCAAAAGTTCGGCGATGTTTTTAACCTTCATTTGCTGTTTTCGGATTGCTTGAGGACGCGCTGCAAAAATACCGGCAATCTTTCGATTTTTTAAATTTTATGTTCGTCGGTCATTCGCCTGAGAATCGGTGCGCCGTCGCTGTCGAGAAAGTGCGGGGCGGCTAAATCAATCGTGATTCTTTTGCCGGTTCGTGCGCGCATTTCGAGCGCGATTTTCTCCGGCAAAATCGCGTCTTCCCGAAACATTCCGCCTTTGACGCGCAAAATCGCGCTCCCGCGTTCGACATCTTCGATTTCCTGGATGACAGTTCGGCATAATTTCCCTGACGGCGAAAAATCAGTTTAGCAAATTACCCGCCGAACAAAGAAAAAAGGGACTTGAGCGGAGGAGATTTGCCCAAGTCCCGAATAGGAGAATAACATTTTATACATTACTCCACGCCGTCGTTTTCGTTTTGTTCCGAAAGTTTTCGGCGGCTTTGCAAAGATATGTCAAGCCGGCGGGCGGAACGGTTTTTTCGCATCCAAAGAGAGCGGGTTGCGGTAGAATCCATAGAATATGCATCGAATTTTAATCATTGACGACGATGAGGAACTTTGCGAACTGGTTTCGGAATATCTGACCGCCGAAGGTTTTGCGACCGAAGCGGTTTATGACGGCGAAACGGGTTTGCAGAAAGCCCGGTCGGGCGCATACGATTTGGTGACGCTCGACGTGATGCTGCCGAAAAAGAACGGTTTCGACGTTTTGCGCGAACTGCGGCAAACGTCGAAAATTCCCGTTTTGATGCTGACCGCGCGCGGCGAAGAGACGGAACGCATCGCCGGTCTGGAGAGCGGCGCGGACGATTATTTGCCGAAACCGTTTAATCCGCGTGAGTTGGCGGCGCGTCTGCGGGCGATTCTGCGCCGCGTCGCGGCGGCGGAAATGTCCGCGCCGGGCGATTACGATAAATTAATCGTTGATGATGTCGAAGTGCAGCCTTCGGCGCGTTCGGCGGTCAGAGGCGGTGCAGATTTGAATTTAACTTCGGTCGAATTCGACCTGCTGGCGGAACTTTTGCGAAGCGCGGGCAAAGTCGTCAAAAAAGAAGATTTAAGCGAAACGGTTTTGGAGCGCAAACTTTCGCCGTTTGACCGCAGTCTCGATATGCACGTCAGCAACCTGCGAAAAAAACTCGGTAACCGTGAACACGACGCGGAAATTATCAAGACGATTCGCTCGGTCGGATATATCTACACATTGCCGAACGAGCCGAACGAGCCGATTGAATCGAACGAGCCGAACGAGTCGAACGAGAACTAAATGACGCTTTTTCTCAAGATTTTCCTCTGGTTCTGGCTGGCGATGGCATTGATTGCCGGCGCGCTGGTTTTCGTCGCGTGGACGCAGCAGAACGAGCCGGTCGTGCGGCAGTGGCAGACGGTCGTCGGCGAGACGATGAACGTCCACGCGCAGACGGCGGCGCAGATTTTCGACGCGGAAGGAGTCGCCGGCTTGGATAAATTTCTCGAACGGCTGGAGAATTCCGGCAGAATTACCGCCATCGGATTATTTCGGGAAAACGGCGAGCAAATTTCGGGCGGCAATATCAAATTCGACGTGAAAAGTGTGCTGGAGAAATCACTCACGAGCGACGCGGCGGAATTTGAACGAACCGAAGCGAGGTCGCTGATTGCCAAAAAGACATCGCTTAAATCCGGCGCGACCGTCGTGCTGATAACGCAGTGGGAACGTCCTTTGCAGCCGAGCTTTTTTCCGCTTTCGCAGCGACAGATTTTGCAGATTTTAGCCGTCATTCTGACCGCCGGCATCGTTTGCTACGCGCTGGCGCTTTATATGACCGCGCCGATCAGCCGTCTCCGGCAGGCGGCGCGGCGGTTTGCGGGCGGCGATCTGCACACGCGGCTCGACATCAAGCGGAGCGACGAACTCGGCGAACTGGCGCGGGAATTCGACGAAATGGCGGAGCGCATCGAAACGCTCGTGACTTCGGAAAAGCGTTTGACGCAGGATATTTCGCACGAATTGCGCTCGCCGCTGGCGCGTCTGAACGTCGCGCTGGAATTGGCGCGGAACAAGGCGAATCCCGAAACCGCCGGTTTGCTCGAACGCATCGAAACCGAATCGAATCGTTTGAACACGATGATTTCACGTTTGCTGGTTCTGTCGAAACTCGAAACCGGCTCGGAAAATTTCGAGAAACGCGAAATCAACCTGACCAAAATTTTCGAGCAGACGGTCGCCGATGCCGATTTTGAAGCGCGGGGAAATAATAAATCGGTGAAAATTACGCGGAAAGACAGCGTTCAAGTTTTCGGCAGCGAAACGCTTTTGCGAAGCGCGATTGAAAATGTTTTGCGAAACGCCGTGCGCTACACCAAAGACGAAACGACGGTCGCAGTGAAACTTATAAAGAACGGCAAAAACGCCGTCGTCACCGTCGCCGATTGCGGCGCGGGCGTTCCCGAAGACGAATTGGGCAAATTATTTCGCCCGTTCTACCGCGTCAACACGGCGCGGGACAGAAAATCGGGCGGCATCGGGCTGGGCTTGGCAATCGCCGAACGCGCCGTCCACGCGCATCGCGGGGCGATCAAAGCGAGCAATACGGGAAACGGATTGGCAGTCGAAATCACTTTGCCGCTTGGATGAAGGATGAATAAAAGCGATGTTTTAAATTCGTCCTTCATTGCTCTTTTAACCTCAGTCTTGAGTTGAAAGCAAAATCGAAATCAGACGCGGGATTTTCGCCGATTATTTTTAATGGGTTTTTCGGCGAATCAGACAAATATGTTCGTTAAATCCGCGTTCATCCTTGGTCTGATTGTCTTTCTCCTTTTAACTCAAGACTCAGGTTTGCTTACTCCGCCGCGCGTCAATAAATGATCTGACGCACAAAATTACGAACACCAGACAAATCACCGACATAGCGATTTGCGACAAAACCGCCAGCGAAACTTTAATGTCGCCGAGGTGCAGCAAAAGCCGTCCCGCCGGAATGAGAAATCCTAAAAGGCCGACGAAAACCGCCGCGTGCATCAAGTGCATTCGCAGATTTTCTTTCGATTTGGCGACGAATCCCAAAATTACCAAAAGCAGCCCGAACGCCGCCGGAATCAAAGCCGTCGGCGCGTTCGTGCCGTCCACGATACTAAAACCGAAACCGGCGACTCCGACCAGCATCAACAAAACGCCGCTTAAAATTGAAGTTGAAGGCATAAACAAAATATCTCCGTGTAATTAAAATTTTCGATACGAGATGGGAAAGAATTCGTCTTGTTCGATTTGCCGAACGCTGTCTAAAAAAGTCACTGCCCGATTTTATCCGCCAATTTCTTTGCCAGATTTTTGTCGAGTTTTTCGAGCGGGCGAATCTGCGACGCGGCGGCGATCTTGTTTTTCAGTTCGATGTAGCACAAACCCATTCCGTAATACGCCGCCGGATTTTTGTCGTCGAAGCCGAGCGAATTGCCATACGGCGGCATCGCGTAATTGCAGTGCTTCAGAGCGCGGTAATTATCGCCGAGCGCGACCAGATATTCGGCGGACGTATATTTCACCTTCGCCGCCTTCTGCATAAAGGGAAGTGCTGTTTCATAATCCTTTTTCCCGACGTAAATACTGCCGAGTTCGTAATTCGCCTCCGCGTCATCAGGGTTTATTGCAATCGCTTTTTGATACGCGCCGACGGCTTTCTCCTCATTTTTCAAAGTCTGATAATTCTTGCCGAGTTGAAAAAACGCCCGATGATTTTTCGGGTCTTTTCGGACGGTTTCCTCAAGTTCTGCGACGGACTTTTCCGGTTCACTGCCGTTTGATGCCGGCTGGTTCGCCGGATTATTCGGCGCGGCTGTTTTCTCCGCGACGGGCGCGGCGGTCGCCGGATTTGTTTTGACTTTATCAGTCGAGCCGGATTTGTAACACGCGCCGCCCGCCGCCCAAAGCGCGATCAGGAAAAAAGCGTTTAATTTTTTCATCGTCATATTATCGGTTCAAAGCAACGCCGCGCCGCCCGGAAATCGCGCTGGCAAAGCGCGATTTCAAATTTCAACTGCCGAAACAGGTATCGGCAATGGTGATCAAATTTTCGCTGCTCGTAAATCCGTAATCTTCGCCGAACCAGGTTTTCAGACGGCGCGATTGATCGTCAAAATCAGTTTTGGAAAACTTCGGATAAGCGGTTTGCCATTGCCGGCAGGCGCGGTTTTTAACGTGTCGGCGTACCGACGAACGCAGCCCGAAAATTTTCGTGTAAATCGAAGAATTCATCGCCTCGTTCAGATGATTCGAGACAAACGGCTGAAGCAGATTCTCGGACAAATCAACCGCTTCGTTAAACTTCCACGCGCCGTTTTCCAGAATCAGCAACGGGCGTTTGACCGTTTCGCCGATGCGAATTTCGCCGGTCAGATTTTGATAAAACTTCAGTCCGGCGTAATTGGCGGCTAAATCGGCGTTGGAATAAACGCCCGAAACGAGATTGCCGTAAAACGTCCGTTCGGATTTCCGTCCCCAATCATTGGCGCGTTTGGTCGCCGCCTCTTTTGCGGAACCGGTGGCGGAAGCGCGTTCGTAAATCCGCAGATAAGTGTAGCCCTGCTGAAAGATATGCGCGATTTTATCGGTTCCGAACTGTGCGCCGTAAAGATTGACCGTTTCGCTGATCGTCAAATAATTGCCTGGAAACGTCGCGTAAATCGAATTTTTCAAATTGGTTTTATAACGTGCCGGTTGCGCTTTGAATTGATGCGATTCCATCCAACTGCCCGAAGCCGTGAACGGCGGAAAACCGGCACCGAGACGATTAAAAACCGCGCGGGCGATTGCCGCGTCCGAACGCAGATAACTCAATCTTTCGCGGTTTTGTTCCGCCGGTTCGCAGTTTTTCGCCGTTTTCTGTTCGAGACAATTACGCCGCACCGCCATTTCAAGGTTGATCTTTTCAATCGCCTTTTCGACGTTTTCCCGAATGTATTCGGAAACCTCCGCCCCAATGTCGGCAAGCGGTTTTTCGGGCAGATTAAACTGGTCGGTCTCAAAGGCGGACACGGCTGACGCTTGAATCAGCAGCGCGAGACAGAGAAAAATGTGAATGAGTTTGTTCATTATGGCGGGTTTCAGGTTTCGGGTTTCAGGTTTCAGGTTTCGGGTTTCGGGTTTCTAGTTGCAAATTCCAATTCTGCGAACTTGTAACCTGGTATTTAATCTGAAACCCGAAACCTGAAACCCGAAACCTGAAACCTGAAACTATTTCCTTATAATCGGCAGGATTATCGCCGACAGGTTCTTGCCGCCGTAGTAAACTCTTTCGGTCGCCTTTTGAAAATCGGCAGCCGACGCGAGTTGGTAATTCTCCATAAATTTCTGCGGGCTGCGGGCGACCAGCGGAAACCAGGTGCTTTGAATCTGCACCATCATCCGGTGTCTTTTTTTGAAGGTGTGGACGATTCCGGGCATCGTGTAACTTATTTTCGCCGCCTGATTCGGCACGAGTGGTTCGGGCTTTTCAAACGAATTGCGAAACCGCGCCGGGAACGGTTCGCCGCGCAGAAGCATCTGGTAGCCGCCCGGCTCGAACACGCTGAAAGCCGATGTTTCCGGCGGTTTGACACGTTCGGCTTGACCGTTCGGCAGTTTCCTGCCGGTTTCCGGGTATTGGTAATCGTCCGGGAAAACGTCAATTATTTTAACGACGAAATCCGAATCGGTGCCGCTCGACGAAACGAATATCGCCGGTTTGATGTCGCCCGCCACCGTCACATCTTCAGTCAGAGGCGCGGTCTGATAAACCAGCACGTCGGGGCGTGTGGACGCGAAACGCTGGTCTTCGGTCATAAAATCGCGCGGGTAATTGTGCGTAATTTTCTGCGTGTAGGGAACGGGTTTCGACGGGTCGGAGGTGTATTCGTTCATCCCGTCGGTCTTCGGCACTGCAAACGACAAACCGCCGTTTTCGGTTAAATAAAGCGCGGTGTCCGTGCCGTTCGTCGGATTATAGGTCGAGAATTCGCGCCACTCGTTCGCGCCCGTGTCAAAGGCGTTGACTTCCTTGATGTTTGAAATGTCGCCTTTATCTTTCAAAAATTTGTTGAAAAACGGAAGCTCGATTTTCGATTGGTAATAGAGCGCGGTTTTCGCTCCGAAATACGCCGTCCCGAGCCATTCGCCGTCGCCGCGTTCCCAGCCGCCGTGAAACCACGGTCCGACGACGAGAACATTGTAAATTCCCGGATTCTGCCGTTCGATATGCTGATAAGTTTCGAGTGCGCCGTATAAATCTTCGTTGTCATACCAGCCGCCGACGGTCATCACCGCCGCTTTGATATTTTTCAGCTTCGGCAGGATATTACGATCTTTCCAGTATTGATCATAGTTCGGATGCGCCATCATCTCGTCCCAGAATTTGATGCGCGTGCCGAGTTGGGCCTCGTAATTGTCGGCGGTTTCTTTTAATCCGCCCAAATCTTTGAAATAACGATAGCCGTCTTCGGTTCCTTTCGGAAATTCTTTAGCGGAAGTGGTCGCGGGCGTTTCCGGTTTCGGGCGCGGCTGACCGAAGAAGCCGAAGAAATCGTAGTTTTGCGCCAGGAACAACGCGCCGTTGTGGTGCATATCGTCGCCGTGAAACCAGTCGGAAACCGGAGCCTGCGGCGAAGCGGCTTTAATCGCCGGATGCGAATCAATAATGCCGGCGGACGTGTAAAATCCCGGATACGAAATGCCCCACATTCCGACGCGCCCGTTGTTGTTCGCCACGTTTTTAATCAGCCATTCAACGCTGTCGAAGGTGTCAGTTGATTCGTCAATTTTCGTCTTGTCGGTGTTGGCGATGTCCGGGCGCACGTCCTGAAATTCGCCTTCGGACTGCCAGCGTCCGCGCACATCCTGATAAACGAAAATATAGCCTTCGCGGGCAAAAAGCTCGTTCGGACCCAAACTGGTTTTGAATTTGTCCGCGCCGTAGGGCGCAACCGTGTAGGGCGTGCGGTCGAACATCAGCGGGTATTTTTCCGCCTTCGACTTCGGTTCGTAAATCGAAGTAAAAAGTTTCACGCCGTCGCGCATCGGAATCATTTCCTCGCGCTTGGTGTAGTTTTCCCGAATGTATTTGGAAAGTTCGGTTTCCGGCTGCTGCCGCGCCGCCTGCGCGAACAGCCCGATTTGCCCGAAAGCCAACACTAAAAAGACGAATAAAAGTTTATTCAGATGACTGATTTTCATATATTCTCCGAAAAATTAAAAGGTTTGATTGCTTCCGTTATTTTCGCGCAAATATGAATTCAATACAAGCCATCGGTATTGAGAAGTCGGTTTAACCCGTCGGAATTCGCTATTGACTGGACGCGAGTCCTGAGTTGAGATCAAAGAATAAATCGGACGCGGGTTTTCACCGGTTAAGCGGATTTTCGCCGATTCTCGACAGGAAACTTTCCGACGACTTTATCAACAGCTTTATTAAATGGGCGAAAATCCATTAAATCCGCGTCTCTCCACGGTCTGATTTCCTTTCTGATTTTTAACTCAAGACTGAGAGCGTGTTCGGAAATTCACTTGATCGAAGGGAGGACTGCTTAATTTTACATTTTACATTTTTATCCGGCAAAAATTTAGAATGCCGGATGAAGAATGTAAAATTGCCGGTCTTTTTTGAATTTCCAAACACGCTACTTAGGTTGACCGGAACTTTGTAATCTAAGTTTATGGCAGTTCGTTCTTCGTTTTTTATTTCTTTTCATTATCTTTCCTGCCAATCAAAACTTCGCGCACGATGTCCGCGCCCGGAATTAGTTTTTCCCACATTTGCGGCGCGGAAACCGCCATTTCCAGAACGCTGCGGAATCTTTTGTCGAATTCTTCTTTGGTTCTGACATAAGCGTCGTAGCTTGCCGACAGGTGATTTTTGAAAAAATCCTGCATTGATTCTTCGCGGGAACGCAGAAGCTGAAAAAGAAACTGCGTCGGCAAAACGGTTTTGTTGTTTTTTTCTTCCTCTAAAATAAGCTGAATCAAAACGGCTTTTGTCACGTCCTCTTTGCTCGTCGAATCAATCACCTGAACGTCCTGCCCGTCGCGGATGAGTTTGGCGAGTTCTTCGTAATTAACGTAGCTGCGCGTTTCCGTATTATACAAACGACGGTTGCCGTAGCGTTTGATGACGAGTTGATGATCGGCTTCATTTTTTTCGGTTGCAGGTTGTTTTTTCTTTCGCGGCATGTTGTCATGAATTTTATCACAAATGCGATAGAGTTTTAGATGGTTTGTTGTAAATGATGAAATCATTAAACTTAAATTAATTTCGCAAATGCGATATCAAAACCAGTATAGTGAACGGCAACAAATATCACTGTTCGTGGAACATTTTGACTATTTAACGGTTTTACTATCACTCGCTATGCTTTATTTATATTAAATGCAAAAACATAATTGTTGCAAAGGCTCAAGTTGTATTGGATACGTCGTATCTATTTCGCAAATGCGAAATTTCTGCTTGACAAGCGTTTCTTAATTTTGTAATCTTCAAATTGTCAGACGGCAAAGCTGATAAAAAATATTAACGGAATCAAATTTTAGGAGAACAGAAATGACGAAAAAAATTAACAACGAAACGATTGATACGGCGATTGAATTAACCCAAAAAACGGCGAGCCTGACTTTGAAAGGCGCGGTGCAGACGGCGGAAGCGACCAACGGCTATCTCGAAGGAATGTATGTCGCCGGTTATAACGCGAACGTCGAAGCGTTGAAAGTGGCGAAAAATTACTGGGACGCGACTTCACAAATCCGGCAGGATTGGATTCAATTGTTTTCGACGACCGGCGAAAAGTTTATTAAGGCGGCGGGCAATATGGAATTGCCTTTGCAGAAGGAAGTCGTCGAACTCGGCAGAAACTTCTACGCGAACGTCGAAGTTTCGGTTGAAAATCTCAATAAGCAGGCGAAAGCGGCGACGAAATAGTTTTTTCAGCGAAATATTGAGTCTGTGGTTGTCATAAACCACAGACTTTTTTATATTTAAAGCGTTAAAAGTCAGAACACAAAAGCGACGGCGACGCGGCAATCCGGCGACGCGATCCAATATAATTCATCCGTTGGCTGCGGCTCGCGGGCTAAAGGTTAAAGGTAAAAACAATGGCAGAAGAAAATAAAACCGCAAACGGCGCGCCGAAAGCCGAAGCAAAGGCTGAAGCGAAAACCCGGGAAACCGCCAAACCAGTGGCGAAAACCGAAGCGAAACCGAAAGCGGCAGCGAAGCCGAAAATCGCCGCCAAACCAAAAGTTGCCGCCAAACCAAAGGTGAAAGCCGCGCCGAAAAAGCCGGCGGCACAGTCCAAACAACCTGCACCGCAAGCGAAAGCAGATGCGTCGAGAACGGAGACTAAACAAACACAACCGAAGTCTGCCCCGAAGCCGAAAGCGACGACGACTTCCGCCGCGCCGCCGATACCGAACGATTTCGCCCGAACAATCGTCGGGCAGTTGGTCGAAGCGCAGCGAATGTGGCTCGAATTGACGACGCAGCAAACCGCGCTCGTCGTTAAAACCGTTTCCGAAGTGATGGGAATGTCGAACAACGCGCCGACGGAAACGCTGGCGAATTGGGCGAAACAAGGTGTCGAAAGTTTTATCGCGGCGCAGAAACAATGGTCGGAAATTGCGATGCAGCAAGGCGAAAAGCTGATGCAGACCGTTCAGTCGGGCGCGAGTTTCGGCACGAATGAGACGCTTGGAACGGCGCAGTCGGCGGCGGGCAAAGGTCTGGAAACGCTCGTTAATATGCGGACGGCGTGGCTCGATTTCGCCGAAAAGCAAAATAAAGATATGGTGGCGATGCTCAAACAAAATTTGAAACTGGACGATTCGTCGCCCGTTTCGGCGGTCGCGGATTTCGCGCAGCAAACGATGGGCAGCTACGTCGAAATTCAAAAACGCTGGCTCGATCTGGCGACGCAGATGCCGATTTTCGGGAGCGTTGCAGGGCAAGATAAAAAATAATTTAACCGCAGATTTCGTAGATAAACGTGGATTTGAAAAGATAAAACTTATTCGATTTGGATTTATCCGCTTTTATCTGCGAAATCTGCGGTTCGACTTTCCTACTTTTAGAGCGTGTTTGGAAATTCGAAAAGACCGGCAATTTTACATTCTTCATTCTAAATTTTTACCGGATAAAAATGTAAAATGTAAAATTAAGCCGTCCACTTTTCGACCAAGTGAATTTCCAAACACGCTCTTAAAATCAAATAGAAAAATGGCGAGACAAGCGGCGACGAAAAGAAAATATCCCTGGGCGAAAAAGATCGGCGGCGCGAATATCACTCTGCGTCTGATGACGGCGGACGACAAAAACGCGGTGCTGGAATTTGCGCGTCTTTTGCCGGAAAACGATTTGCTGTTTTTGTCGTTCGACATCACCGACGCGGCTTTTGTCGAGAGTTGGACGAAGCGCATCGAGAAAGGGAACTGGCACACGATTTTAGTCGAAGCGAACGGCAAACTCGTCGGACACGGCAGTTTAATGCAGACCGAACAGGTTTGGTCGCGGCATCTCGGCGAGATTATTCTGCTGCTGTCGCCGGAGATGCGCGGCAAAGGTTTGGGAAATTTGCTGGCGGGCGAATTGTTCGTCAAAGCCGAAGATTTGGGTTTGCAGAAAGTCGTGGCGCGGATGGCTGCCGAACAGAAGGGAGCGATTCAGGTTTTTGAAAAACTCGGCTTCAAAGTCGAAGCCCTGCTCGCCGATTACGTCATTGACCGCCACGACAAAACACACGATTTGATTGCGATGTCTTACGATATTACAGGATTTACGGAGCAATGAAATTTTTGCCACAGAGCGCACAGAGATTTACTGAGTTTTGGTAATTATAGAATTTATAAAAACAGTTTCATAATTTTCGATTCCCGATTATTAAGTTGATTAATTACATTTTTTTCCAAAATTTTCTCTGTGAACTCTGTGTTCTTTGTGGCTAAATAAAAAAATGAAACAGCCCGAATTAAATCATCGTCTGACCTCGCTCGACGCGGCGTTTCTTTATTTGGAAAAAAAGGAATGCCCGCTGCACATCGGTTCGACGAGTATTTTTGAAGGCAAGATCACGCGCCAAACTTTAATCAGGCACATCGGCGACCGTCTTCACCTCGTCCCGCGCTACCTGCAAAAAGTCGTTCCCGACCCGTTTCTGATCGGGCATCCGACGTGGGAAACCGACGACGATTTCAAAATCGAAAACCACATTCTCAAAGTCAAACAAAGGAAAGCCTTAAACCGAAAAGATTTAATCAAACTCGCCGGCGAAATTTTAACGACCGTGATGGAGCGGTCGAAACCGCTCTGGGAATTTCACGTTATCGAGAATTACGAAGGCGAGCGTTCGGCGTTAATTATAAAAATTCATCATTGTATGGTGGACGGCATTTCGGGCGTTGATTTGTTAAAAATTCTGTTCGACATCTCGCCGCAAACGCCGGTTCTGTCGCCGAAACCGGAAACTGTTAAGGAAGAAAAAACGAAAAAAGAACCGCTTCAGCAGCTTTTCGATTCGTTGATCGGCGGAATGCAGGAAGGCATCAATCGCCTGACGGATATGCAGTCGGGACTGATGCAGTTGAGTTCGACGCTGGCGAATCCGCAGACCGTCGAAGCCTTGCCGCATCTCGGCAGCGTGTTGCCCGCCGTGCTGACACCCGCGCCGCGACTGCCTTTTAACGGGCAGTGTTCGGGCGAACGGAGATTGGCGTGGAGCGAATTTTCGTTCAGAGACGCGCGGACGATTCGGACGGTTTTGGGCGGCAGCGTCAACGATGTCGTGCTGACCGTTTTGAGCGAAGCCGTCGCCCGTTACACCGAACTTCACCGACAGCCGATCAAAGATAAAATCGTGCGTTTTATGGTTCCCGTCAGCCTGCGGCAGAAGGAACAGCAGGGCGCGTTGGGCAATCTGATTTCGATTTTGCCGGTGGAAATCCCGCTTGACATCGCCGATTTGCCGCATCGTTTCCGATACGTCAACCGCAAAACCGCTTTGATGAAATCGGCGAATCTGGCGGTCGGTCTGCTGACGCTGGCATCTTTGTTTGCGATGCTGCCCGCGCCGCTGCAATCGGTAATCGGGGCAGTCGCCGATTTGCCGTTTCCGCCGTTTAATATGGTGGCGACGAATGTTCCGGGTCCGCAAGTGCCGCTTTATCTGGCGGGCGTAAAAATGCTCGCGCAATATCCGTTTGTGCCGATTGGCTACGGTTTGGGTTTGGGCTGCGCGATTTTAAGTTACAATCAAACGCTTTATTTCGGGTTGTCATCCGATGTTCAGGCGATGGGCGATGTCGAAAAGTTCAAAGAGATTTTGGACGAAGTTTTCGCCGATTTGAAAGTAACTGTTGAAAACCTGGAGAAGCAGACGGCAAACGCGGGCGGCTCTGAACAGTGATTTGCGCTGCACAAAAACACGAAATCGGTTGCATAGCAGACAAACAAAAGCAAAGAATCGTTTTATATTTAATTTGCGGCTGAAGTTTTCGCCGGGAGGAATTAAAAGAGATGGACGTTTTAGAAACCGAAATTCAAGTTTTAACCGGATTCGATAGAGAAATGCGTTCGTCCGCCCTGCCGATTTGGTTTGAATCTCTGGTCGGCGTTGATTGGACTCTGCTGCACCTCGCGCCGGTTTATTACGGTTTCGGGATTCCGAAAGGCGACGGTTCGGCGGTCGTCGTCGTTCCCGGATTTTTGGGTTCCGACTTTTATCTCTACGAACTTTATTTGTGGTTAAATCGCGCCGGCTATCAGCCGTATTTTTCCAACATCGGCTGGAACGCCGATTGTTTGAACACCTTGACTGAAAAATTAACGGCGACGATTCAAAAGGCGCACGCCGAAACGGGCAAGAAAGTTCATTTGATCGGACACAGTTTAGGCGGCATTTTATCGCGTTCGACCGCCGCCCGAAATCCCGATTTGGTCGAATCGGTGATAACTCTGGCATCGCCGTTTCGCGGTGTCAAATCGCATCCGCAAGTCGTGCGAATGTCGCAGCAGATTCGCCGCCGCATTTTTCAGAAGGTTGACGAAAACGAACATCCGCAATGTTTTACCGGCTATTGCGATTGTCCGGCGGTAACGGCTCTGCAAAATTCGCTGTCCGCCAAGATTCGCCAAACCGCGATTTACACGAAAACCGACGGCATCGTTGACTGGCGTTCGTGCGTTTTGCGAAACGCGGAAAACGATTTTGAAGTGACCGGAACGCACATCGGCTTGGCGTTTAATTTTCAGGTTTATAAATTGATTGCGGCGCGTTTGAGTAAATAGGTTTTTTGCTTTTTCGTAAAAATTAACCTTTTCGCCTAGATACCAAGAAGTTTTTTATTAAGCACCTCAACAAAATTAGATTAGTGTTTCATCTGTCAAAGTCCAATAATTATAAGGGCTCTAGATTTACAAAGTCTAACTTATTTCTGTTGGGGT
>JAYVKL010000247.1:0-21808 GCA_043768465.1 Pyrinomonadaceae bacterium | reverse complement strand
GAGAGTAAAAATCATCTCCGACTCTCGACTCTCGACTCTCGACTCTCGACTCTAAAAATGGTTGAGCGAAGTCAGAAAGAGGTTTGGAAGATAACGCCGTGGGTAATGCTGCTTTTGCTTTTGGGCAATTTCGCATTGATGGCGTTTGACGCGCGGCAGGCGAACACGCAGCAGCGCGTCATTCGCGTTTGGGCGCAGACGACCGCCGATTTCGTGCAGTCGCCCGTCACTTTCGTCAGCTCCGGCACCGCCGATTATTTCTCTTCAATCTCGAATCTGCGAAGCGCGCAGAGTGAAAACGATCTGCTCAAACAGCGCGTTCAGGAACTCGAAATTCAAACCCAGAACAGTAAGAGTTTAACAATCGAGAACCAGCGTTTGAAAGGGCTTCTGCAATTAAAGGAGACCGGCGGTTATAAAATTTTGGGAGCGCAGGTGATCGGGCGCGACACGTCGGCGTGGTTCGATACTTCGATTATCAATCGCGGCAGTCTCGACGGCGTGAAATTAAATATGCCGATTGTCACCAACGGCGGACTCGTCGGCAGGGTCACGGCGGTCAGCCCTCTGACGGCGCAGGTCGCTTTGATTACCAAAGACAAAGCGGGTTTGGGCGCGGTCGTCGGCGCACTCGGAACCTCGAACGCCCTCGGTGTCGTGACCGGCAACGGGAGGCGAGAGATTTTAGAAATGGGTTACGTTCCCGGCAGCGTCAAAGTCGAAATCGGCGAAAGCGTTTATACGACCGGACAGGACGGCATTTATCCGGCAAATCTGAAACTCGGCGAAGTCATTGAAGTTCACGCGGATTCGGCATCTCTGCCGCAGCAAATTCTCATCCAGCCGAGCGCGAAACTTTCCGCGATGCAGGAAGTTGCGGTACTGCTTTACGAGCCGCCGCCGCGCCCCGAATTCGACAAATCTCTGCCGAACGCGGCAAAGGATAACAAAGATAACAAAGGAGTTAAAAAAAGGTAACGGTTGAACGCGCACAATCAACCGTTGACCGTTAACGGCTAAAATGGAACAGGCAAAAATCATTATCGCCCTCATTATCGCCGTTCTGCTGCAATGGACGCTTCGCAACGTCTTCGAGTCGTTCACCTATGTTGATTTCCCGCTGATTATCGTCGTTTACGCCGCGCTGCAAGGCAATTCGGTCAGGTCTCTGCTCTACGGAACATTCGCCGGAATCGCCGTTGATGCCTTGAGCGGCGGGCTTTTGGGCGCGAACGGCTTCTCGAAAACGCTGGTCGCCTTCGTCGTTTCGGAGGTTGTCCGGCGCGTCTATGTGGACAACCTTCTTTTGCGGATTCCCGTCATAGCCGGAGCTTGTTTATTGGATGATTTGGTCTATTACGGAATGCACCGCCTGCTCGGACAGGAACCGACCGGACAATTTATGACGACTATCGCCTACTCGCTGATCGGGACGACCATCGCGGGAACGATTATCTTTCTGCTGTTAAATAACATTTTTGCGGAAAATGTCAGAAAAGCAAACCGTGAAAGTTTTGCGCCGCGCCGACAAACCCGGCGGCGTAATCCGATTCGACTCGGCAGCCGTAAATAACCGAGTCAAACGGCTGAATTTATATTTTGAAAACGATTTGAAATCCGAAATTCGAGAATTGAAATTTTATGAAACTCAACGACCAGGCGCAGAATTTAGGCATTAGAGTCGGCACGATTCAGATTATCGCGTTTGTATTGCTGGCGATTCTCGGCGTGCGACTTTATTATTTGCAGGTCGTCAGAGGCGAATACTACAGCGATAAAGCCGAAAACCAGCGCATTCGGATGATTCCGATTCCCGCGCCGCGCGGCGCGATTTTCGACCGCAACGGGAAATTACTGGTTGATTCGCGCCCGACTTATAACGTCACTTTATCAAACGAGCCGATTAAGAAAATTGACATCACCGACCGGCTCGAAGATTACGCCAGAGGCTTGAATGTCGACCGGCAATATCTGGTCGAACGCATCAATCTGATCAAAAAGCAGCCGGGTTTCGAGACGATGGTTTTGAAGGAGAACGCCAATATCCAGGATATTTCCTGGGTCGAAGCGCACACTTCGGAATACAGCGAGCTGCGCGTCGAATTGCAGCCGCAGCGGTTTTATCCGCTTGGCAAAACGCTGGCGCACGTTCTCGGCTACGTCGGCGAAATCAGCCCGAAACAACTGGAAAAGCCGGAAATGCAGCAGAAGAATCTGCATCCCGGCGACATCATCGGCAAAGGCGGACTCGAACAGTTTTACGACGAATACCTACGCGGCAAACCCGGGTATCGAAAGGTTATCGTAGATAGTCGCGGGCGCGTCCAAAGCGAAATCGAAACGGTTTTGCCGCAAGCCGGACAGGATTTGGTTTCGACCATTGATCTGGATTTGCAGCTGGCGGCGGAGGAAAGTCTGGCTAATTCCGTGACGCATCGCGGAATGATCATCGCAATGGACCCGAACAACGGCGAGTTGCTGGCGATGGCTTCGCTGCCGAGTTTTGACCCGAACGCCTTTGTCAACCGCAGCACGACACCCGAAGGGCGCAGGGAAATCACCGGATATTATACGAATGAAGAACGCCCGCTTTTGAACCGTGCGATTCAGGGACGTTATCATCCGGGTTCGACGTGGAAAATCCCCGAATCAATCGCCGGTTTGCAGCAGGGAGCGATTACGGTCGCGCATTCCAACGTCCTCTGCGGCGGCGGAATCACCATCGGCAATAAATTTACGCGCTGTATGGGAAGTCACGGCAGTCCGAAACTGGACTACGCGATCACTAAATCCTGCGACGGCTATTATTATCATCTGGCTCTGAAACTGGGCATCGAAGGGATGATCAAAATGGTCGAAACCTTCGATTACGACAAACGCACCGGCATTGATTTGCCGAACGAGAAAATCAGCCAAACGCCGAAATCCTGGATGCCGAGCATTCTCAAGAACGAAGGGAAGTGGAGCGACATTCGCACGGTTTACGCCTCCATCGGGCAGGATACCGTCGTCGTCACGCCGATTTCGATGATTCGCGCGCTTTCCAGCGTCGGCGTGGAAGGCAGAATGTATGTGCCGCATTTTCTGAAGGAATTTAAGGCAATCGGTGCCATCGGGCAGGAAGGCGATACGACTTACGTTCCGGCTCGTCCGAGTTTCGGATTCGCCCACCCGGAACCGAAAATCATCGAAATGACTCCCGATCAAAACAAACTGGTGCTGGACGGAATGTGGGGCGTGGTCAACAACGGCGGCACGGCGGCGAGCCTCAAAATGGCAAACTGGGAAATCGCCGGAAAAACCGGCACGGCGCAAAATTCTTCGCTCGGCTCCGGCGGCGCGAAGGATCACGCCTGGTTTATGAGTTTCGCGCCCGCTTACAAACCGGAAATCGCCGTCATCGGTTTAATCGAAAACTCCGGCTTCGGCGCGGCAAACGCCGGTCCCGCCGTCAAAGCCGTCCACGAAGCCTATCTGGCAAAAAGAAGTCCCGAATTATTGGAAGGAAAACAAATAGCTAAGAAGTAGAGAGTCAAGAGTCGAGAGTCGAGAGAAAAATTCTTCGGCTCTCGACTCTCGACTCTCCGCTCTCGACTCATCAAAATGACTGTAATCATCGAGAAACGTAATTTGAGAGATTTCGACTGGCTGACGACGGTTCTCGCCGTTTCGATTGTTTGTTTCGGCGTGTGGCAGATTTACAACGCGCAGCCGACGGAAACTTACTGGTCAAAACAGATTATCGGTTTATTCATCGCGCTCGTCGCCCTGCTCGTCATCGCCCTGACCGACTATCGCCGCGTGATAGATGCCGCGCCGCTTTTCTACGGGTTCGGGTTATTTTTGCTGGTTATCGTTTTGATTCCGGGCATCGGTATGAAAATCAACGGTCAGCAATGCTGGATCAGAGTTCCGGTCGTCGGGCAGTTTCAGCCGTCGGAATTCGTCAAGATTCCGGTTATTCTGATGCTCGCTAAATATTTCGGCTCGCGCAAAGCCGGAACGATGAGGTTTAAGGAATTATGTATCGGCGGAATAATTCTGGCGGCTCCGCTCGGTTTGATAATGCTCGAACCGGATTTGGGACAGACGATAACTTATCTTCCGATTCTCGCCGCCGCTCTGTTTCTCTCGGCGGTCAAAATGCGTTATGTGCTTTTAACCGTCGTCGCCGTGGCGATAATGATGCCCGTCGGCTACTGGGTCGGGGTCAGCACCGGAAAACTGAAAGGCTACAAAAAAGAACGAATAGATGTCATTATTGATCCCGGAAATGCCGACCCGCGCGGTTTCGCCTACAACACGATTCAATCAATGATTACGGTTGGCAAAGGCGGTTTATCCGGCATCAAAGGCGACACGGAAACTTCGCAGAGTGCCTTGAAGTTTCTGCCCGAACCGCACACCGATTTTATCTTCGCGGTGACGGCGGAAAACACCGGCTTTATCGGCTGCCTCTCGCTGCTGCTCGCTTACGCGCTGCTGCTGTCGCGGCTGGTGGCGGGTGCGCGGCAGGCTCCCGACCGCGCCGGAATGCTGGTGATTATGGCGATTGTCAGCGGAATGATTTTCCAGATTTTTATGAACGTCGGAATGGTTTTAGGGTTTCTGCCGGTCATCGGCGTTCCTTTACCGCTGATGAGCGCGGGACTTTCGGCGGTTTTATCAACCTTTATCGCCATCGGATTTGTCATCAGTATCAAGATGCGGCGGTTTGTGAATTAAAATTCCAGATTCCAGATTTCAAAGTTAGAAACGGATTTTATCTGGAATTTGTAATCCGGAAGTAAAGGAAGAGGTGAAGTTATGGCGAAGGAAATGAGCAAAATCAGAACAATGGAAGTCGAATCGGGCGCGCCCAAGCCGCGCAGGTTCTGGCAATTATTGTGGCTTCCGGTCGCGCTTTTGCTGGCATTGTCGGCGGGCGGTTTGAGCGGCATTCTGGCTTCTTACTATTTGAATAATTCGCGTTATTCGACGGAAGTTTCCGCGCTGGCAACTTATCGTCCGCCGCAGGTAACGACGATTTACGCTGACGACGGCGAAACGGTTCTGGCGGAATTCGCGCTTGAAAAACGCATTCCGATTAAAGAAGAAGACATCCCAAAAAACGTCGAAGACGCGCTGATCGCCGTCGAAGATTATCGTTTCTACAATCACATCGGGATCGACCCGTATCGCATCGCAGGTGTCATCGTCAAAAAAATAGTCAGCGGCGGCAGAATGGAAGGCGGCTCGACCATCACGCAGCAACTGGCGAAAAATCTGTTTTTGTATAAAGACCAGACGCTGACGCGCAAATTTAACGAGTGGATCGTCGCCCTGCAAATCGAGCGGCTCTACACGAAAAAGCAGATTCTCGAAATGTATATGAACTACGTTTTTCTTGGCGCGGGTTCTTACGGTTTTGAAGCCGGAGCGCGGACGTATTTCGGGAAGCCTTTGAAGGAATTAAATCTCGAAGAAGCCGCCTTGCTCGCCGCGATTCCGAAATCGCCGGATTATTCGCCGACCAAAAATATGGACAAGGCGCGCGAGCGGCGCAACGTCGTGCTTGACCAGATGGCGAAGTATTTCCCGGAAAAGTATTCGCAAACTGCCGTTGATGCCGCCAAAGCCAAACCGATTAAACTGGCGGACACGGCGTATTATCAATCGCTGCCGAAGTCAACGGCGTGGGATTACCCGGTCGAAGAGGTTCGCAAATATCTCGAAGACAAATACACGACGCGCGTCGCGCAGGGCGGTCTGCAAGTTTACACGACCATCAATGTTGACGCGCAGAAGCTGGCGACCAAAGCCGTCCGCGAAGGCTTGCGAACTTATGACCGCAGTCAAAGCTGGCGTTCGGATTATCAGGACATTCTGCTCGACGAGAATAACGACAACGCCGCGATTACCGACTCGAAGTTGGTTCAGCGCAAGTTGGATGCCTTCAAACACGCCGACTGGTATGGCGATAATTACGAGAAAGGCGAATTTATCAAAGGTCTGGTGATCAGAAACGATGCCGCCAAAGATGAAGTGACGGTTCGTTTCGGCAGATATTCCGCCGTCGTTACTGCGAAAGATATGGGCAGGAGCGGCAAAAAACCGGCGGCTGAATTGAAAGTCGGGTTTTTACCGGAGTTTGAAGTCAAAGAGGTGAACGAAAACGCGCAGACTTTGAAGGTCGCGCTCTCGCAGGTGCCGGAGGTGCAGGCTTCAATTGTCTGCGAAAACGCGCACACCGGCGAAGTCGCGGCGATGGTCGGCGGCTACGATTTTCACACGAGCAAGTTTAACAACGCGACGCAGGGCTTACGGCAAACCGGCTCGGCATACAAACCGTTTATTTACACGGCGGCGGTCGAATGGGGATTAACGCCCGACTCGATTGTCAGCGGTGCGCCGATTAAACGCGGCGGCTGGATGCCGCATAATTACGACGGCAGTCTGAGCCATCCGAACGTGCCAATGAAAATTGCGCTGGCGAAATCTTACAATTTGGCGGCGGTTCACCTGCTCGATCAGGTCGGTGTGCAGACGGGAGCGCAAATGGTGCGGCGATTCGGCATTACCAATCCGATGGCTCCGAGTTTGCCGTCCGCGCTGGGCGCGAGCGAAGTCGCTCTGATCGAAATGGTGGCGGCCTATTCGGCTTTTCCGAATAAAGGTCTGCGCGTCGAACCGCATCTGATTCGCAAAGTATTGAGCCGCGATGGAAGTCTTCTGGAAGAATTCAAAGGCACGACTTCGCGCGTCACCAGCGAATACGTCGCCGGCACGATGGTCGAGTTGATGCAGGGCGTTACGGCTCCCGGCGGAACGGCTCCGGGCGCGAATGCAGGCGGACAGCCGCTGGCGGGGAAAACCGGCACGGTCAACGACCACACCGATGTCTGGTTTGTCGGCTACACTCCGACATATGTGACCGGCATTTGGATGGGAAATCCGCTGAAAAAGGAAAATCTCGGCAATAATATGACCGGCGGACACGGTGCGCTGCCTTATTTTAACGCCTTTATGATCCCGTTTATGAAGGACAAACCGAAAGACAGTTTTTACGAAACGCCGCCGATGCCTCCCGACATCAAGGCTTTATCCGACCGTCGTGAACGCGAGGAACAGGAAAAACTTGAAAAAGCCGATGAAGCCGGCAGAACCTTGGGCGTGAGTTTTAATACCGGCACCAGAGCGCGCCGCGATACGTCGGCGACCGGCGGCGACGACATCAACCCGCTGCCGCCGACTTCGAGCGAATTGCCCGACCCGCCGAAAATTGATATTAAACCGACCGTTCCGCGTGGTGAAGAACCGCTGAAGCCGAAAGTGATAACCGTGCCGGAGCCGCCGCGCAAAACCGAGCCGCCGCCGGAAAAACCCAAAAGCGAAGGCACGAAACGAAAAGGCAAAAAAGGCGAAGGGGAAGAATAGCGGAAGGCAAAAAGGCAAAAATTCGGAACAATCAAGCTCCGAATTTTTGCCTTGTGCTTTTTTCCCCTTTTAGCTGAAAAACTTCTCCAGATAGAAAGGGAGCATTTTGCGCCACCAGTCCCAATCGTGATTGACATCTTTGCCCCAGATTTCGCACAAATGCGGAATTCCTTTTTGAGCTAAAACGCCGCTGAACTGTTTGGTTCTTTCGGGTGCCTCAAACGCGCCCTGTCCGGTGACGATAACGATTGAATCGGCTTTTTGCAGAATCGGGAGATAGTCGCCGTCGTTCAAATTAGCGACATACTGAATCGGATTATTGAAATAGACGTTATCGTCGTAATAATTTTTCAAATAAGAGCGCACGTCGTAACTGCCGCTCATCGCAATCGTGCCGCGAAACTGATCCGGGTGTTTGAAATAGCAATTCGCCGCCAGATACGCGCCCAAACTCGCGCCGGTCGTCAAAGGTCGGGTATCCTGCCCGCATTCGTCACGAATCAGCGGCATCACCTCTTCCATAATGTATCGGTCGTAGCGCGTCAGCAGTTCGGCTTTCCACGGCGGCGAAGCCTGTTCGTTCAAGAGGCTGTAACGGTTGACGGAATTGATCGAATAAGCGCGGAGCAAACCCGATTCGATAAACGGTTTGATCGCGTCGAGCAGCAAAAACCGCTCGTATTCCAAATAATCCGCCGCCGCCGTCGGGAACATCAAAAGCGGAAAACCACGGTCGCCGTAAGCCACCAAAGGCATCTCCATTCCGAGATTATGACTGAACCAGGATGTCGTATCGCGTCGCATAAATTTTGACTCCAAATAAGTTGTTGATTGAATAAATCCGATTATGTGAGGTTAAGAGAAAGCGGGCGCAAGTTCAAGTTCGACGGTTATTTTGGCAATTGAAATTCTTGAATCAGTCGGCAAAAGCTGCAAAAAAAAATTCTTAGCTCCGGCGGAGTCAAGAATTTTATATTCTGCACAAATCGCGCCTGTTATTTCGCCACCGTAAATTCGCGCGTCGTCGAATTATAGCCGCCGTTGTCAACGAGGTTTCCGGCTTTGTCCACGAGTTCGAGTTTGACGTTGTGCGCGCCGTTCGCCCAGCCGCTCAACCAAATCGGCACCCATTTATCAATGAATTTCGCTTCGCCGCCGTCAACCGAATACCTGACGCGATATTCGCCGCCGTCGCCCTGCAATTTAGCGTTCGACAGCCAGAAGTCAATCATAATGTTTTCCGCGTCAGCCGCTTTGTATTCGCCCTTCGGACGGCTGTAAGTCAGGAGCGATTTCGCCGCGTCAACTGCGCCCGCCGTCGAATCCTTCATATCTTTGCCTTCGGGCGGTGTCGCCGCGCTGGTGTTCGACATCGCTTGATTGGCGTTGGTCGTCGCCGGTTTGCCCGCGTCCGCGCCACCGCCTTTCACGGTGAATTTCACCATCTGAAATGCGCCCGCGTTTTTATAACCTTCGTGCCACGGGCGCGAAGGGAAAAACCGCAGAGTATGTTCGCCGTCCGAAACATTCCGCAACTCGAACTCGCCGTCGAGATTGTAGAAGGGTTCATACGGCTGATTGTCGAGAATAACGTGAATGTGGTTGCCCATTCCGGTCGTCATATCCTTCATCGGTTGATAGCCTTTCAAATCGCCGGACAGCGCGAGTTTGACTTTGACGGCTGAACCGTTGAGCGTCGAATTATTTTTCGGCTCAACCACCGAAAGCGTCGGCGCGGCTTGATCCTGCTCGCCGCGTTCTCTCATTTGGTCGGCAATTTTCTGCGGACGTGGAACTTCCGTCAGCGTCGGCGCGGAATTGGCGTTCGTCGTATTCATAGTATTTGCCGCATTGACATTGGCGCGATTGGCATTCGTATTCGTCGTCGTTTGGCAGGCGGAAACAGCCGCCAGCGTAATCAAAAGCGACGTAAATTTTATTGATTTCATAAACTTCTCCCGGTTTTCGTTCTCAGCCGAAACTGATTTTTGTTTATCATCCGATGTCACGCAGCCGACTGAAACGAGAAGGCTCCCGCTTGCCGGTGAGCGCGGTCGCTCGTGCGAAAAGGCCGTCCGCTATTTTCAATTGAATAGTCAACCGGCGATTTTTCGCGCCCGAAACGACGCTCACTGCCAGCGGGACGCTCGCACGCTCCGGTCATTTTCTGCTTTTGCATAACATCGGTTACTGTTTCGGCTTGCTTGCATTGTATCGAACATTCATCTTTTGGAAAAGTCACTGATTAGCGGAAAACGAAAAACAGTCGCCGGCATTATGTTTCCGACTGTTTTTCGTTTTCGTCGGCTTTTTTGCTACTCTTTGAAGTTCGCCGCGTTTAATCGTAATGACAAATTAGTCGGAAAGATTACTTTGTTTAAACACCGACGCGGAAGACTCGCCGGAAAAATCGTAAAATCGTGAAAATTCTCATCGTAAAACTGAGCAGCATCGGCGATATAATTCATACTTTGCCGACGCTTGCCGCCATTCGCTGCGCGTTGCCGGACGCGGAAATTTCGTGGGCGGTCGAAAAAAGCGCGGCGGAAATTCTGCGCGGCAACGAACTGATTGATAACCTTATCGAAGTTGATACGCGCTCGCTGCGCGGCACGAAAATCGTCGTCGGCGTTTTGTCGAATTTATCGAAACAACTGAAAAGTCTGCGCGTTTCCAATTTCGATGTCGCGCTCGATTTTCAGGGACTTTTGAAATCAGCCGCCATCGCCAAACTCTCGAAAGCCACGCGCCGCTACGGTTTTTCCAAGCAAAACCTGCGCGAACCGGCGAGCCGTTTTTTGCTTGACGATACTTTTGAAGCCGAACGAGAAATCAATATCATTCGCAAAAATCTGACGCTGGCGCAGAAATCTTTGAATATCCGAATTCCCGAAAACGATTACGAATTTCCGATTTACACCGACGAAACGCATCGCGCCGAAGCCGCTGAAATCATCGAACAAACGGGCGCAAACTACGCGATTCTCAATCCGGCGGGCGGCTGGACGACGAAGCTCTGGGCGGCGGAAAAGTTCGGCGCGTTAGCCGATAAACTCTGGGAAGAAAATAATTTGGTGTCAGTTATCACGACCGCGCCGAACGAAATCGAACTGGCGGAAAAGGCGTTGCGGAACATCGGTTCGGGAAAAGTTAAACTCGCCCAGCCGAGTCTCAAAGGTTTCTACGAACTGGCGAAACGCGCTAAAATATACGTCGGCGGCGACACCGCGCCGACGCATCTGGCGGTCGCGGCAAAAACTCCGCTCGTCGGCATCTTCGGTCCGACCGAATGGTGGCGCAACGGCAGCCCGCACGAATCGGACGTGTGCGTCGAACGAAACGACATCGGCTGCCGCGCTGACTGCCACCGGCGAAACTGCAATAACTGGATTTGTCTGGATATTTCCGTCGAAACGGTTTTTCAAGCCGTCCAAAAAAGATTAAAATTAGCCTCTAGAATATGACTAAGTACAGGACAAAAATTGCTAAGTCTTGTGGTTACAACGCTAAGGCGACAAAGATATAAATCATTAAACTGTTTATTGTCAGCATTTTACAAAATTGTTTGAGTTTTTTGTCCTGTACTTAGAAAAAAATTATGAAAAAAGTTTTATTTATAGACCGCGACGGAACTTTGATTGAAGAACCGGAAGATTTTCAGATTGACTCGTTCGAGAAGCTGAAGTTTCTGCCGAATGTGCTGACGTATCTCGGCAAAATAGCGCGGGAACTCGATTATCAACTCGTAATGGTTTCCAATCAGGACGGCTTGGGAACGGCAAGTTTCCCCGAAGAAACCTTTTTCCCAGTGCAGAATTTTATCGTGCAAACGTTGGCGAACGAAGGCATTATTTTCTCGGAAATTCACATTGACCGTTCTTTTGAAGGCGAGCATAAACCGACGCGCAAGCCGCAAACCGGAATGCTCGCCGAATACTTTTCCGGCGATTACGATTTGAAAAATTCCTTCGTCATCGGCGACCGCGAAACCGATGTGCAGATGGCGAAAAACCTGGGCGCGAAGGCGATCTTTATCAGCAATCCGAATTTTCAAACGATTTCGACCGAAGACGTTTTCGTCGCGGAGAATTGGGAGAAAATTTACGAGTTTCTGAAACTTCCGCCGCGCCGGATTTTTCACGAACGCGCCACCAAAGAAACGAAAATTGCGATTGAATTAGATTTGGACGGCAGCGGACAATCGGAGATTTCGACGGGAATCGCGTTTTTCGATCATATGTTGGAGCAGATTGCGCGGCATGGCAATATAGACTTGAAAATCGCGGCGAAAGGCGATTTGCACATTGACGAACATCACACGATTGAAGATGTCGGCATCACTCTGGGCGAAGCGTTTAATCTGGCTTTGACCGACAAACGCGGGATGGAACGCTACGGATTTTGTCTGCCGATGGACGATTGTCTGGCGCAGGTCGCGGTTGACTTCGGCGGGCGCAACTGGATCATCTGGGAAGCCGATTTCAAACGCGAAAAAATTGGCGAGATGCCGACGGAGATGTTTTTTCACTTTTTCAAATCGTTTTCCGACAAGGCGGAGTGCAATTTAAACGTCAAAGCCGAAGGTCTCAACGAACATCACAAAATCGAGGCGGTTTTCAAAGCCTTTGCCAAAGCGGTTAAAATGGCGGTCAAACGCGACGCGGGAAGCGACGTTTTACCTTCGACCAAAGGAAGTTTGTGAAAAATTAAAAATATAAAATTAAAAGTTAAAAAAGTGAGTTGTCTTTTTAGCTTTTCGATTTTTAACCTTTAATTTTATATTTTTAATTTTATGAAGGTGGCAATCGTCAAATATAACGCCGGAAACGTCGAATCGGTGAAAAATGCTCTTAATCGGTTGGGCATCGAGCCGGTGATTTCCGACGACGCGGAGACTCTGAAAACGGCGGATAAAGTCATTTTTCCCGGAGTTGGCGAGGCATCTTCGGCGATGAATTATCTGCGCGAGAGGAATCTGGACGCGGTTATCAAATCGCTCACGCAGCCGGTTCTGGGAATCTGTCTCGGAATGCAGCTTTTGTGCGATTCGTCCGACGAAAACGACACGCGATGTCTGGGAATTCTGCCGTATCGCGTGCGAAAGTTTAAATCCGAAACGCTGAAAATTCCGCAGATGGGCTGGAATAATATCTTTGATTTGAAGTCGGATTTGTTCGCCGGAATCAACGAGAATTCCTACGTTTATTTCGTTCACGGTTTTTACGTCGAGTCAGGCGCGGAGACGATTGCGACGTGCGATTACGAAGTCAATTTCAGTGCGGCGATTGAATACGAAAACTTTTACGCCGTGCAGTTTCACGCGGAAAAATCGGGCAAAGTCGGCGCGAAGATTTTGGAGAATTTTTTGAGGATTTAAACACATAGAAACATAGAAAACATAGAGGGAAAAATGTTTCTGAGTCAATCTGTAAGCCAGCGCATTAAGGTAAGTTCGACTGCACAATGAATTTGTCTTAAATCTATGTTTTCTATGTTTTTATGTGGTAAAAAAATATGATTGAAATAATTCCGGCGATTGATTTGATTGACGGCAGATGCGTCCGTCTCGCGCAGGGCGATTTCGCGCAGAAAACGATTTACAGTGAAAATCCTTTGGAAACGGCGAAGGATTTTGAAAGCACCGGTTTGAAACGGCTGCATATCGTTGATTTGGACGGCGCGAAAAACGGGCGAATCACCAATCTGAAAGTTCTGCAAACCATCGCCCGCCACACGAATTTGACGATTGATTTCGGCGGCGGCATCAAAACCGACGCGGACGTTCAATCAATTTTCGACGCGGGCGCGAATATGGTGAGCATCGGCAGCGTTGCCGTCAAAGACGCGGAAAGGTTTTTCACTTGGATTGAAAAATACGGCGGCGAAAAAATCCTGCTCGGCGCGGATGTCAACGGCGAAAAACTGGCGATCAACGGCTGGCAAACGGCGACGACAATCGAAATCATCCCGTTTCTGAAAGAGTATTCCGCAAACGGAGTGACGCAAACCTTCGTCACCGACATCGCTAAAGACGGGCTTTTGCAGGGAACTTCCAACGCGCTTTACGCGAAAATCCGGCGTGAAATTCCCAAACTGAAACTTATCGCTTCCGGCGGTGTTTCCACCATCGAAGACATCTACGAACTCGAACGAATCGGCTGCGCGGGCGCGATTGTCGGCAAAGCGATTTACGAAGGGAAGATAACATTATCTGAATTGAAACAGTTTGCAGCGGGTAAAAATTAACAGGATGAACAGGATTTACAGGATAAATGAAAGCAAATTTAAAAATGCGTTTATCCTGCAAATCCTGTTCATCCTGTTAAAATTTTGTGATAGAAGATGTTAGCCAAAAGAATCATTCCGTGTCTCGATGTCAAAGACGGGCGCACGGTCAAAGGGACGAATTTCGTTGATCTGCGCGATGCGGGCGATGCGGTGGAACTCGGCAAACTTTACAGCAGTCAGGGTGCGGACGAACTGGTTTTTCTCGACATCACGGCGACGAACGAAAAACGCCGGACGCTGCGCGATCTGGTGCGAAAAATCGCGGCGGAAATTGATATTCCGTTCACGGTCGGCGGCGGCATCTCGACGATTGAAGACATCGAAATCCTGTTAAATTCGGGCGCGGATAAAGTTTCGATTAACACTTCGGCGGTGAAGAATCCTCAAATTTTGAGCGACGCGGCGCGGAATTTCGGCTCGCAATGCGTGGTGCTGGCGATTGATGCCAAATTGGTTGAAAATAAGTGGAAAGTTTTCTTGAACGGCGGGCGCATCGAAACCGAACTCGATGCCGTCGAATGGGCGCGAGAAGGCGTTGATTTGGGCGCGGGCGAAATACTGCTGACTTCGATGAACGCCGACGGGACGAAAAACGGTTTTGAAATCGAGTTGACGCGCTCTGTTTCCGAAGCGGTCAATGTTCCCGTCATCGCGTCGGGCGGCGCGGGGAAATTAGCACATTTCACCGAAATTTTCACCACGGGAAAAGCCGATGCCGCGCTTGCCGCGAGTATTTTTCACTTTCGGGAAATCAAGATTGCCGCGCTGAAAAAGTATCTGAAATCGCAGAACATCGAAGTCAGATTTTGAAGAAATTTAGCCACAGAGTTCACAGAGAACACAGAGAGTCTTTAAGACGAAGAGAATTTATAAGGGGAATCGAACTGCATTATTTTTCACCAGCATTCCTCTTGACCCGCATTTCTCTGTATTCTCTGTGAACTCTGTGGCAAAAAAAAAATTATGAATATAAATTACGGCAAATACGCCGACGGCTTAGTTCCGGCGATTGTGCAGGACGCGGCGACGGGCGTAGTTTTGATGCTCGGATTTATGAACGCCGAAGCGTTGGCAATAACGCGGGAAACGGGCAAAGCGACGTTTTATTCGCGCTCGCGGCGCAAATTGTGGACGAAGGGCGAGACGAGCGGGAATTTTCTCGACGTGAAAGAAATTCTAGCGGACTGCGACGACGACACGATTTTAATCAAAGCGATTCCGGCGGGCGCGGTTTGTCATACCGGCGCGGACACTTGTTTCGGCGAAAAAAACGAACCGGCGAACTTTCTCGACCATCTTGAAAAGATAATCAAAGACCGCTTTGATTATCCGTCGGAAAAATCCTATACGTCACAGCTTTTCAAAAAAGGAATCAACAAAATCGCTCAAAAAGTCGGCGAAGAAGCGGTTGAATTGGTGATCGAAGCCAAAGACGACGACGCGAAGTTGTTCAAAAACGAAGCCGCCGATTTGTTATTTCATTTGTTGATTTTGCTGCGGGCGAAAAACGTCGGCTTGCCGGATGTCGTGCGGATTTTGGAAGAACGCCATCGTCAATAATCTTGCTTCGGGTCACGCGAGCAGAACAAAGAAGACTGCGAAGAGCTTGAAGAAATTTAGCCGCAGATCGGCACAGATAAACACGGATGAGTGACGGATGAAAAAGAATTTACCCCGTAAATCCGGTTCAGCCCGGTTTAATTTATTTGTGTAAATCTGTATGGAGGCGAAGCGGGACGGTTAAATAATCCTTCGCATCCGTCCGGCGAATTCCTTCGTTAAACCTAAGCCTTCCAGCCACAGAATTTGTTCGCGTCGCAGGCGCGGCAAGTAAACGACATCGCTCAGAGCATATTCGACCAATTCTTTCGTCCACACGCCGTTCCAATTTTTGTTGAACTTTGCCCGCTGTGATTTGTCCAGATCAACGGCGAAATAACGGTAGAGCGTTTCCGCTAAACTGGCGGATTGTCCCGCGCCTTTGGTTAAAACCTTTTCGGCGATCATCGTGCAGAAAACATTTTCGACCGCAAAGCCTTTTTCGCGCAGAAATTCCAAATCGAATTTCGCGTTGTGAAAGATTTTCGTGATTTTCGGGTTTTCCAAAAGCGCGGCGAGTCTGCCGAGCGCAACATTTTCCGAAAGCGGCACGAGAACATTAAAAATTCCGTCGGAGAATTGGACGCTGAACAATTTTCCGTGTCTCGCGCTCAACGAAGAAGTTTCCGTGTCGCAGCCCAAAACTTCCGCTTCGGCGAGTTTTTCGTAAGCCGTTTCGATTTCCTTTTGACTGCGGGCAATCGTAATTTCCACGCTTTCAATTGTAATTCAAGCGATATTGAAAATGTAAACTGCACGTTTTAAAGTTCAGCGATTTCTCAAAAACTAATTTCAAAGGTAGAATAACCAATTTGAAATTTGGAATCTGGAATCTGAAATTATTATGTTACAAGCCGGAATCGTCGGACTGCCGAACGTCGGAAAATCAACTTTATTTAACGCCCTGACCGCCGAAGAAAACGCGCTCGCGGCAAATTATCCGTTTGCCACCATCGAGCCGAACATCGGAGTCGTCGCCGTGCCGGACGAGCGTTTACCGGTTTTGCAGGTGATGAACAAAGCCCAAAAAATCGTTCCCGCGACGGTCGAATTCGTGGACATCGCCGGACTGGTGCGCGGCGCGTCGAAAGGCGAAGGTTTGGGCAATCAATTTCTCGCCAACATCCGCGAAACCGATGCCGTGATTCAGGTCGTGCGCTGTTTTGAAGACGAAAATATCATTCACGTCGAAGGTTCGGTTAATCCGATTCGGGACATCGAAACAATTCAACTGGAATTGGCTTTAGCGGATTTAGCGAGCGTCGAAAAACGGCGCGACAAAGCGCAGCGCGGTGCAAAATCGGGCGATAAAATGGCGAAGGCGGAACTCGAAGTTCTGGAGAAAGTTCTGCCGGTTTTAGAAGAAGGTCGCCCGGCGCGTTCGGTTCAATTATCAAAAGAAGAAGCGCTGATTCTCAAAAGTTTCTTTCTTTTAACCGCTAAACCGACGATTTACGCGGCGAATGTTGACGAAGATACATTGCTCGCGCCGGACGAAAATCCGCACGTCAAAACGGTGAAAGAACACGCCGCGCAGGAGAACGCCGAAGTCGTCGTGATCTGCGCTAAACTCGAAGCCGAACTCGTCGCGCTCGAAGAAGACGAGCGCAAAGAATTTTTAGCCGATGTCGGCGTAACATCGAGCGGCGTTGATAAACTCATCAAATCGGCGTATAAGATCCTTGGCTTGATGAGCTATCTGACCGCCGGTGAAAAGGAAGTTCGGGCGTGGACGATTCCGATTGGAACCAAAGCACCGGCGGCGGCGAGCGTTATTCACTCGGACATCGAACGCGGCTTTATCCGCGCCGAAATCGTTTCATATCAGGATTTAGTCGTTTGCGGTTCGCGCAAATCAGCCAGCGAAAAAGGCTTGGCGCGGCTCGAAGGCAAAGAATATATTATGCAGGACGGCGATGTCGTGGATTTTCGGTTTAATGTTTGATTGGCGGTGGTAGAATTATTTTCGAGGTGAACTGTAATGAGCGTCGCGCTAAAAGAGAACTTAAAAGAAAATTTAGCCGAAGTATCGGACGATTTGCCGGTCGAGCTGCTCGCCGAAGTAATTGACTTCGCCGAATTTCTGCGCGAAAAAGAACGCCGCAAACAAGCCGAAACGCCGCCCCAAACAAAGCGCATTGCCGGACTGCACCAGGGACAAGGCTGGATCAGCGACGACTTTAACGACGAATTGGGCGACGAATTCTGGTTCGGCGAAGATTTTGGAACTATCAAAAAAGACGATGAATCTGCTGCTTGACACGCATATTTTTGTTTGGTGGGAAATCGAACTGCGAAGACCTTCGGCGGCAAGGCTGCAAATGTTGGAAGACAAAAGCAACACGCTTTACCTCAGCCTTGCCAGCCTTTGGGAATTGCAGTTGAAAATTCAAAACGGCAAATTCAGTTTTCCGAAGCCGCTTTTTGAAATCATTCGAGACCAGCAAAACATCAACGATTTGCGAATTCTGCCGATTACGCCCGCCCATATTTACGAGCTTGGAAAATTGCCGTTTCACCATAAAGACCCGTTTGACCGTTTGTTAATCGCTCAAGCGACGGTCAAAAACTATCCGCTCGTAACTGACGATCCGACGTTTTCGGCTTATTCGGCGAGGTTGATTTAACCGCCGAAAACTGGACAAAAACGCCGCCTTTTGATATTCTGATAACAATGAAACCTCAGCGAATGACAAAACGAATTTTTACCGCCGCGCTCGCCGTTTGGTTGAGCGGCATCGTTCTGGTCATCTGCTGTCAAATGCCGTCGGCGAACGCGGCGGGCGCGGAAATGGACAGTTGTCCGCTGGTTAAAAAAGGCGACTGCGCGAAGTCTTCCCGCGAAAATTCGGGTGAATCCGTCGCCGGCGAATCGCAAACTTTCGACTGCTGTGTTTTTCCGGCAAAAGTTTTTGACAAAGCCAGAAAAATCGAAGTCCAGCCGCCGCCCGCCATAATCTCTGAAGCGGTTGAAATCGTCGCGCCGCGAGTTTTTTCTGTCCGAAAAACTTTTCAATTTTCAACAGTTTATCAATCTTTCATCCGCAATCGTGGCGGCACTCATCTTAATAATTGTGTCTTCAGAATCTAAAAAGATGTTGCAGAAAGCGTCAATCAATCGTCAGTTGGCAAAATTTTTAACTTACTAAATCAAATTCTGAGGAAATAATAAAATGAAAAAGAAATTTATTACGGTGTTCAGCCTCGTTTTCGTAATGGCATTCGCTGTCGCGGTTTATGCCTTTAATCAAACAAGTATTTCAGCCAAAGCGTCGACTTCGAGTTGCGCGATGAAAGATAATTGCCCGTTAAAAGGCAAAAACGCGCAAACCGCCGGAGTTAAAACCGGCGATTCGTGTTGTGATAAAGCCGACTGCTGCTGCAAAAACGGCTCGTGTCCGATGAAGGCGAGCGGCGAAAAATCGGCGGACTGCTGCGACAATTGCTGCGGCGGTTCGTGTCCGATGAAGGAAAAACAGTCGGCGACAAGCGGCTTGAAAACGGAAAATGAAAAGGCTTCGCATCAAACTGCCGGAGTTTAATAATTTTCAAATCGGTTAAAATAGAAGACGGCGTATGTTAAACTTGCGCCGTCTTCTGCTTTTTAAAACAGCCGTCAAAAATGCTCGGAACTCTCTATCTCGTCGCCACGCCCATCGGAAATCTCGCCGACATCTCCAAACGCGCTTTGGAAACCCTCGAATTGGTTGACCTGATCGCCTGCGAAGACACGCGCCACACCGGAAAATTATTAAATCATTTCGGCATCAAAAAACGCTTGGTCAGTTATCACGAACACAACGAAAACGCCCGCAGCGAAGAATTTGCCGAGCTTTTGAAACAGGGCAAATCAATCGCCGTCGTCTCGGACGCGGGAACGCCCGCCATCTGCGATCCGGCTTTGCGAATCGTCCAGAAAGCGCACGAAATCGGCGTGAAAGTCGTCTCGGTTCCCGGCGCGGTCGCCTTCGTCAACGCGCTGATCGTTTCGGGTTTGCCGACCGACTCCGTTTTTTTCGGCGGATTTCTGCCGTCCAAAAAGAACGACCGGCGCAAGCGTCTGGCGGAAGTTTCTGCAATTCCCGCAACGATTTGTTTTTACGAAACGCCGCATCGTCTGGCGAACAGTCTGTTTGATTGTCAGGAAATTTTAGGTAATCGCCAAGCGGCGGTCGTGCGCGAAATCACCAAACTGCACGAAGAAACTGTCTTGGGAAATTTGCGGGAATTAGCGGAAAAATATGCTTCCGGCGATGTGAAAGGCGAAATCGTTTTAATCATTGACCGCCGGGAAGTCGAGAGTCGAGAGGAGCGAGTAGAGAGTAAAAAATCCATCGCCGAGCGCGTCGCCGAACTGGAAAACGAAGGCTTTGACCGCAAGCTCGCGCTGAAAAAAGCGGCGAAGGAATTCGGTTTATCGCGTTCGGAAGCGTATCGCGTCTGGCAGGCGGAGAAGTAGATTCAATTACGAATTGCGAATTTCAAATTACGAATGATTGAGCGGTTGAATCGAATCTTTAGGTGTTTTAAAAAGTTCTGAGTCCAAACGGCGTTCCGCAGTTTGGACTCAGAACTTTCTGAACACTTTTTTGCAGCGATCAAATTACTGCCGATCTCTTCTACGCTTGATCAATTCCTGAGTGTTTTTCGGGACATTCGAGAAAAAGTTATAGCCGGTCAGAGCTTCAACCGAATCTACCGAAGTTCTGAAATTGCGCCACGGAGCGTTGATGTCGAGCGGCGGAAAATTCGGAACGACGATGGCGATGGTGCGCGTTCCCTTGTTAATCCGCTGCAAATCGTTCGCGCCGTTCGGCAGCACGAGCGCGACTTTCCAGGTGTATTGCGGCACGACGACGCGCCCGCCCGCAATCGTTCCGAGGTTGCCGACGATACCGGAAACAATATAGATTTCATTGCCCGCCTGCGCCAGAGTGCGGCAGTAACTTTCAAATTCCTCCCAAGGTCCCTGATTGTTAGCGGCGAGCTGCGGAACGATGTTCGTCATAAAAAACGTCGCTGAATTATCGGGAATCGAGCGCGTCCGGTCGCCCGAAGGAGTCATATGTCCCCGGTCGTAACCCGAACCGTTGTAATCGGAACTCTGAACCTGAAACCAGCCGTTCGGCAAAGACAAATCGGGACGAAAATCATCCTGGCGCGGGGTCGTTCCGATCCAACTGCTGTCGAGCCGCCACGCCACCCAATTCGCCGTCGCGCGGCTGCGATTGTAAGACAGCGAGTATTGCGGTTTCTGCATTAAATAATTATTTTCGCCGGCGACATCGGTCGTCGCATTGCTCGGATTTCCCAGCAGCAGCGGATTTTCGCCCGCCGCCGGCGCGTTGACGGTCAGGTTAATCGAAACATTCGCCGTGCGCGTCTGCGCGTCGCTTGCCACTGCCGAAATCGTAAAAGTTCCGCCGGTCGCCGTCGCCGAAATCGTCGCCCGATACGAAAAGATATTGTCTCCGGCAGCCGCATCGCCGTTCGTGCCGTCATCGAAAAACGGTTGATTTGCCGCGCCGCCGATGTTGGTTAAATTCCCGACCACCGCGATGCCGGTGCTGGGCGGAGTGGTGGCAGGAAAAACCGAAACGGTCAAAAGCGTCGTTCCGCCGGGCGCAACTGCGTTCGGACTGGCTCCGCCGCCCGCCAGCAAAGTCGTTCCGCCGCCGCCGCAAGTGTTCGCGGCGGTCGCGGCGTTGCGCGGCGCGGACGGATTCAAGATGTTGAAATCGCTCGCATTATTGTCCGAATCCTGACAGCCGTTGTTAATTCGCGCACTGCCGGCGTTGGCGGGCGGCGCGGGTGTCGTCGCCGTTTCGACAAAAGCGTTGGTCGCCGTGCCGTAGCCGACCGAATCAATCAAAACTCCGCTGTTAATTGCGCCGTTGCGAACGGCAATGCCGCCGCCCGCTGCACCCATCGAACACGAACAAGTCGTCGGATTATAAGTCAGATTCGGTGTCACCGTTCCGGTGTAAGCGGTCGAAGCGATCAAATAATACCCGCCCGGCGCGACTATCGTGCCGGTCGTCCACTCGACAAACGGAACGTCATTCGTGCCGCCCGCCGAACGATAAACGACGCGGTAGCCGTTCAAATCAACGGCGTTTGCGCTGACGTTGTGCAGCTCGATAAATTCGTCGTTCGACGTGCCGCCCGCCGTCTGAAACTGGCTGACGACGAAATTCGGCGAAACCCGACTTGCTTCTATCGGCTGATTAATTTCAATTTGCGCTTTGGTTTGAAAACTCATCCCGAACCACGCGCCAAGCAGACATAAACTTATTGTTAAAAACAAAAACTTTTTCATAAACTGGTTAAAAATCCTTTTGTTAAATTGTAATAGTTTTGCAGGAGAGCAAACATTATCGGTAATGCGAATCAAAGGTTAAAATTAGATGCTAAGAATCAACAGTTTACAGGCTCAATCATAGTAAAAGCCAAAAATTTGATTTCCTAAGCCCTTTATTTTCATCATTGGTAATTTTCAACCCTT
>JAYVKL010000246.1:0-4409 GCA_043768465.1 Pyrinomonadaceae bacterium | reverse complement strand
GCAGGGCATCGTAAGTCTCCTTATTTCTTGGTCGAAATAGTTAAAAACTTACTCGCTCTGCGTTCTGTTTTCAAATATCAAAATGGACAAAGTCGAGCTTAGTGCGCCTCTGAATAAAACCGAGTCGTGAGTTGAAGTCAAAGTCGGCTTTAGACCGAGGATGAACGCCGATGAAGCGAATTTTCGCCGATTATTTTTAGTGAATTTTCCGACGGACTTCATAAATATATTCATCAAATCGGCGTTCAGCCGTTATATCTGCGCTCGTCGGCGTTCAATGGTCTTGCTCATTTCAACTCCGAACCCGAACTAAGCTAGCCGTTTTTGCCGGCGAAATCCTTCATAAATTCAACTAACGCCGCAACGCCTTCTTTCGGGAAAGCGTTGTAAATCGAAGCGCGAATGCCGCCGACCGAGCGGTGTCCTTTCAAGCCG
This sequence comes from Pyrinomonadaceae bacterium, assembly GCA_043768465.1. Classification (GTDB taxonomy): domain Bacteria; phylum Acidobacteriota; class Blastocatellia; order Pyrinomonadales; family Pyrinomonadaceae. Next base: position 3,974 of record JAYVKL010000246.1, on the reverse strand, counting down.
TCCAAATTTTGGGCGGTCGCCTCCGACGCGAATTTATTTTCGAGTTCTTCGGTCGGCAGACGAAAGGTGACGTTCATCGTCGAACGTGCGGTGCGGCTCGCGTGTCCGCTGTAGAAACCGTCGCCGGCATCAATCGCGTCGTATAAAATTTGCGCTTTTTCTTCGTTGCTCTGCTGCATCGCGGCAAGTCCGCCGTGTTTTTTGAGGTGTTCGCAGACGAGATTGATCAGGTAAATTCCCCAGGTGTTCGGCGTGTTGAGCATCGAATCGGCGGCGGCAATGGCGCGGTAATCGAACATCGAATGCTGATTTTCGGGAACTCGTGCGAGCAGATCGTCGCGGATAATGATTAAAGTTACACCCGACGGTCCGATGTTTTTTTGCGCTCCGGCGTAAATGAGCGCGTATTTTTCCACGTCAATCGGTTTGGAAAGAATGTTCGACGAAGCATCGCAGACGACCGGAACGCCTCTGCCGTCCAAATCGTATTTGAATTCCACGCCTTCGATGGTTTCGTTGGAAGTGTAATGAACGTAGCGGGCGTTGCGGCTGAAATTTAATGTGTCCGCCGACGGCACGGATTTGAAGCCGGAACCGGCGGACGAGTAAATCGTGTTGACGTTGCCGCAACGCGTCGCTTCTTCGACGGCTTTCACGCCCCACGCGCCGGTAACGACGTAATCAGCCGACTTGCTGGCACTTAAAAAGTTCAACGGAATCATCGAAAATTGCAGACTCGCGCCGCCCTGCAAAAACAGGATTTGATAATTTTCCGGCACGTTCAAAAGCTCGCGGACGCCGTTTTTCGCGTTTTCCAGAATCGAGGCGAAATGTCTTGAGCGATGGCTGATTTCCATTACGCTCATCCCGATTCCGTCGAGCGAAAGCAATTCGCTCTGCGCTTTTTGCAAAACTTCCAGAGGCAGAACCGCTGGTCCCGCGCTGAAGTTGTAAATTCTCTCGGTCATTAGTTTTTCCACCCAAAAACAAAGTCGAACGATGAAAATACAAGATAGCACACGGCGAATTTATTGATAAATTGGCGCAAACCCGATTTCGCGCTTCAAAATTTTGCCGGGCTTGAGTTAAAATAGCGGTTGCTTAACAACTCTTCTTTTTTCGGCGGCATCTCAAAGAGGCGTTTTTTCGATTATCTTTTCAAACAATTTCTGGAGGATTTTTTATGTTGCGTAAAAATTATTTGACATTACTTTTGGCGGTCGCTTTATTTTTAACCGGCGGTCTCGCCGCATTCGCTCAAACCGCGCCGGTGCGCGGGAAAGTCGAACTCAAAAAAGCGGACGGCACGCTCGTTCCGGTCGCCGATGCCGTCGTGGACGTTTATCGAACCGACATCGCCGGCAAACCTTCGCCGAGTAAAACCAACAAAAAAGGTGAATTTTCGTTCGCCGGATTGCCGCTCGGCGGAACTTTTATCATTTCGATCAGTGCGCCGAATATCAGGGCGGAAGTTTTTCCCGGCATCAGAGCGGGCAACGAAAGCGCGAACGTGACCGTAGTCGAAGGCGATGGCAAACGCTTGACCGAGGACGAAGCCAGAAAAGCGATTGCCGCCGCGCCGACATCGCCCGAATCCGATAAAAAACCCGCTCTGACCGCCGCCGAACAGAAAAAAGCCCAAGCCGAGTATGAAAAACAGGTCGCCGAAGTCAACGCCAAAAATGCCAAAACTCAAAATAACGATGCGGTAATCAAAAAGGCTTTGGAAGAAGGCAATAAAGCCTTTGGCGATAAAAATTATGACGCGGCAATCGCTAAGTATGACGAGGGAATTACCGCCGAACCGGATTATGCGGGCAGCGCACCGGTTTTGCTGAACAATAAAACGGCGGCTTTGATTACCCGCGCCAGAACTAATTATAATCAAACGGTCAAAGGCGATCCCGCCGCCAAAGCCGCCGGGATGACGAGCGTGAAAAAGGATTTGGATGACGCGGTGACGGCTTCCAACCGTTCGCTGACGGTTCTCAAGTCGGCGACGGCGGCTGATGCCGCCATTCAAAAGAGCTACGATGCCAATAAATTTCAAGCCCTCGGCAATCGCAAGGAAGCCTTCTGGCTGATGGCGAAAACCGGCGCCGACCGCACCAAGGGCAAGGAAACTCTAACGGCTTTTGAAGAATATCTGGCGGTTGAGACGGACGCGAAAAAGAAAACCGACGCGCAGATTGCCCTCGGCGATTCTTTGCGTGAAAGCGGCGATGCGGAAAACGCGATCATCGCTTATCGGAAAGTTTTGGAAACGCTGCCCGACAACCCGGACGTTTTAGCCGGATTGGGGTTGTCTTTATTCAGTGCCGGCGCGGGAACCGTTCCTGAAAATAAAACGCAGATGCAGGAAGGCTTAAATTATATGCAGCGTTTTGCCGAAACCGCGCCTGAGACTCATCCTTTGAAAGCCAGCGTCAAAGACGCAGTTGATTATTTGAAGACCAAACAGATGGCTCCGCAAAAAGTCAACAAAGGCGCGGTTAAAAAGAAATCGTAACTTCGGAATTTTTTTCGATCAGAGAGACTGCGACGGCGATCCGGCGCGGTCTCTTTTTTTGTCCTAAACTCCCGATTCGTTTATTCTGACCGATATTCGTTTAGGTTCCCGTCAGATTGAAAAAGAATTCTTGACAGTTCAGAGTTCAACAATATATCATTCAAATCAACGATGTTTATCATCGTTGGCAATGTAGAAGACAGCCGATTCAAAGCCCGAAAATCTTCATCCCAAAAATCTGTTTTTGAGCGTAAACAAAAGGAAAATTTAACGTAATGTCAGCAAAACTTGGGGAAATTCTTGTTCGTGAAAACCTAATTTCTTCGCAGCAACTGCGCGAGACGCTGGAGTATCAGCGCACGAACGGCGGACGACTCGGCTCCAATCTGGTTAATCTCGGAATCATCTCGGACGACGTAATAACCGCCGTTCTGTCGCGTCAATACGGCGTTCCGTCTATCAATCTCGAGCTTTTTCAGATCGAAGAATCCACGATCAAATTGATTTCGCAGGAGGTCGCGCAAAAGTATTCGGTGCTGCCGATTTCCAAAGTTGGGGCGACGCTGACGCTGGCGATGGCTGACCCGACGAATGTTTTTGCGATGGACGACATCAAGTTTATGACCGGGCTGAATGTCGAGCCGGTCATCGCGTCCGAAACTTCTCTGCAAAGCGGCATCGGCAAATACTACAGCCCGACCAATCAAATTGACGTTTTCGATTACGCCGGTGTCGGAGTCGCCGACCGCTTCGTTCCGAAGAATAAGAAAAACGGCAGCGGCGCGAACGGCGGCGACACGAACGGCGGCGGAACCGGTAAAAACGGCAGCGGCGGAGGCGGCAAAACCGCAGTTGTTGACGAGCGACTCGTCGAATCGGATTTGAATGTTTCGCTCGACCGCTTTGAATTTGCGGCGCACGAAGGCGAAGAGTTCGAGTTGGTCGAAGACAATGACGAGATTGATCTGGCGCAGCTTTCGATAGCCAGCGAAGACGCGCCCGTCGTGCGGCTGGTCAATGTTTTATTGGTTGACAGTTTGCGGCGCGGCGCGTCGGATATTCACGTCGAACCGTATGAAAAAGATTTTCGCATTCGTTTTCGGATTGACGGCGTTTTATATGACGTGATGCACCCGCCTCTGAAGATGCGCGATGCGCTGATTTCGCGCCTTAAAATTATGTCGAAACTCGACATTTCGGAAAAACGTCTGCCGCAGGACGGGCGCATTAAAATCAAGGTCAAAATTGATAATCGCTCGCGTGAGTTGGATTTTCGCGTTTCGACTCTGCCGACGCTGTTCGGCGAAAAAGTCGTGCTTCGGCTGCTCGATAAAGACAAACTGATGCTCGATATGACCAAGCTCGGTTTTGAAGAAAAAAGTTTGGAAATCTTCCAGCGCAACATCTCGAAACCTTACGGAATGGTTCTGGTGACGGGTCCGACCGGTTCGGGAAAAACGAACAC
>JAYVKL010000245.1:0-17839 GCA_043768465.1 Pyrinomonadaceae bacterium | reverse complement strand
GACAAACAGATAAAGTTGAATTAGTTGATTTTCCATAAGTAAGAAAATTCTACCAATCAGCCAATTTGTCTGCCTTTTCAACTACTGATTCGCATTTAAACGGACTACACGGCTATAGCGGTTGGTTTCACTTTGCTGGGAGCATTATCTCCGGCAAAGATTTGGATAGCAACCAAAATATATTTGATACAACACTAATCACCGACAAATTTTCTATTGGCTTTAGACAGAAAAGAGATTTGAGTTTTTTTGAATCCGATGTTCCCCTTGTTCAAGTTGAATTCGCAGTTGAGATACCTTGGATTATCGGTGAAGTAACTGAAGATTAATGACTTTATGGCAATTTTGACAATCCGCGACGCGCTCAATCAAGCGTTGCGCGAGGAAATTATCAGAGACGAGAACGTCTTTTTGATGGGCGAAGAAGTCGCCGAATATGACGGCGCGTATAAAGTTACGCGCGGGCTTTGGAAAGAATTCGGCGATAAGCGCGTCGTTGACACGCCGATTACCGAACTCGGTTTTGCAGCGGTCGGAGTCGGCGCGGCGATGGCTGGTCTGCGCCCCGTCATCGAGTTTATGACGTGGAATTTTTCGATTCTCGCGTCGGATCAAATCATCAATCACGCGGCGAAAATGTATTATATGTCGGGCGGGCAATTCAGCGTCCCGATTGTTTTTCGCGGTCCGAACGGCTCGGCTTATCAGGTTTCCAGCCAGCATTCACAGGCATTGGAAGCCTTCTACGCCAATTTTCCCGGCTTAAAAGTCGTGATGCCTTCAACCGCCGCCGACGCGAAAGGTTTGTTAAAATCGGCGATTCGGGACAATAATCCGGTGATTTTTCTCGAACAGGAAACGATGTATGGAATGAAAGGCGAAGTGCCGGACGACGAAGATTTTACGATCCCTTTGGGCGTTGCCGATGTCAAACGGGAAGGAACCGACTGCACGATTGTGGCGCGTTCGTTCACCGTTCCGCAGGCTTTGAAAGCCGCCGAAGAACTTGAGAAAATAGGCGTTTCGGTCGAAGTCGTTGACCCGCGCACGATCAAACCGCTCGATATTGACACGATTGTCAAATCGGTTAAGAAAACCAATCGCCTCGTCATCGCCGAAGAATCGCACGCTTTCGCGTCGGTTGGAGCGGAGATTTCGCATCAGGTAATGGAACACGCTTTCGATTATCTTGACGCGCCCGTCAAACGAATTTCCTGCGCCGAAGCACCGATGCCATACGCTCGAAACCTCGAAGTTTTAGCCTTGCCGAGCGTCGAAAAAATCATCGCGGCGGTCAGGGAAGTTTGTTATTTATAAATTACGCAAATGAAATATAACCTGCTGAAAATTTTGTGTCTGACCGTAATTTTGACCTTAACGATCTCCGCGCAAACAAGCGGACTGCCACGTTTCAAAAAAGACGAAAGTTATGCGAAAGTGCGGAACAAAATGCTGAAAGCCGGTTGGAAACCTTTTCACGCCGAAGACTCCGATCATTGTCAGCCCGGCGATTCGAGATGCAAAGGCAGACCTGAAATGCACGTTTGCGCGGGAACAGGTTTGGGAAATTGCGAATTTTACTGGAAACGTAAAGGAAAATTGCTGGCGATTTATACGGTCGGCGAAACCGGCGGAAGTTACAGCGGACACGAATTTTTGAAATAATTTTATGGCGAATACAATTATAATGCCGAAACTTTCTCCGACGATGGAGGAAGGACAGATTTCGCGGTGGCTCAAAAAAGAAGGCGACGCGATTGAGGCGAACGAGCCGATTGCCGAAGTTGACACCGACAAAGCGACGATGGAAGTAACCTCGCTCGATGCCGGAACGCTTTTGAAGATATTGGTCGGCGACGGCGCGAACGCGAAACTCGGCGAAACCATCGGCATTATCGGCGAGCAGGGCGAAGATTTCTCCGCGCTTTTGGGCGGCGTATCATCAAACGGCGCGAACACGGCGAACGGAAACGGCAGCGTGGCGGAGAAAAACACGGCGGAAAAAGTCGACGTGAAAACGGAGAAACCGGCTGAACCGACAGCGGAGAAAACGCCGGACGTTCCGATTTCCAGCGAGACGGCACAGAAAAATGTCGCCGAAACCGAAGGGCGCAGCTACGATTATCAACGCCCCGAAGCTAAGACGGACGCGGAAGATTCCAAATCTCAAGTTTCAGATTCCAAATCCGAGAGCGGCGGTCGGATGATCGTCTCGCCGATTGCGGCGCGGATGGCTTCGGAAAACGACATCAATCTCAAATCAATCAAAGGTTCGGGTCCGAGCGGGCGGATTATTAAACGCGACATCGAATCGGCTATTTCAGACTCCAAACTCCAAATCCCAAATTCCAAAACGGAAGAAACGCCGGTCGCGCCGGATTTTTCGATCTCTCAAGTTCAAGGTGCGAGTGCGTTCCGTGACGAAAATACGTCGAAGATGCGGCAGGTGATCGCCAGCCGTCTCGCCGAATCCATCGGACCGATTCCGACGTTTTATCTGACGGTCGAAATCGAAATGGATGCCGCGCTCGAATTTCGCAAACAGATCAACGCGAGCATTAAAGACGACGAAAAAGTTTCGGTTAACGACGTGATTGTGAAAGTGGCGGCGCAGGCTTTGACCAAACACGCCTGGGTCAATTCTTCGTATCGGGATAAAACCGTGCGCTTTTACGAAGACGCGGACATCGGCGTGGCGGTGGCGGTCGAAGACGGTTTGATTACGCCGGTCGTCCGCTCGGCGAACCGCAAAGGCATCACGGAAATCTCGAAAGAAATCAAGGAAATGGCTGGTCGGGCGCGGGAGAAAAAACTCCAGCCCGAAGAATATACGGGCGCGACATTCTCGATTTCCAATCTCGGAATGTTCGGCATCAAAGAGTTCACCGCGATCATCAATCCGCCTGAAGCCGCGATTATCGCCGTCGGCGCGGCGACTCCGACGGCGGTTGTTCGCAGCGGCGAAATCGTCGTGCGAAACATTATGACCGTTACGATGTCGTGCGATCACCGGGCGATTGACGGCGCGACGGGCGCGAAATTTTTACAGACGTTCAGGCAAATGTTGGAGAATCCGATTTTGATGCTGATGTAGATGGATTTTGAAATTCTTGGAAACATTACCGATATTGAAATTATCGCCATCGGCGGCAAGATTCGCATTCTGCCTTTTTTGCGGCAAGAATTCGGCAGAGGACGCTGGCGAAAGTTGAAAAGAAATGCTCGGATAAAACTGGGCGACGGCGAGATTCACTGGTTTGAAGCGCACGGCATCGGCAAAAAATTCTTGCGTATCAAACATTATCTTGAATAAATTTTGAAAATTCGTTATTTTCGGAATACCCCGCAGCAAGCTGACGGGGTATTCGCCCGAAAATTTTCGCTCAAAGCAGCGAAACCACGAATTTTCTAAGACCAGGAAGTTACACCCTTTCAGGGTGAATAAGGAAACCCCGAAGCAAGCTATCGGGGAATTCTTTTAGATTAAATAGGTTTATGGAAACGCCGAATAAATTTGCGATTTGCGTTCACGCGGGCGAAGACGTGCTTTTGACAGCGCGTAAAATTTACCAGGTTTTGCCCGACGAAAAAGCGGAACGCTCCGATTACGTTCGCGTTATTGACGACGAAGGCGAAGATTATCTTTACCCGAAAAACTATTTCGTTTTCGCGCCGCTTTCGCAGGAAATTGAAAAGGTTTTTCGCCAGGCGGTTTGACGGACGCAAAGTTTTTGCCGACGTTCAGGCAAATGCTTGAAAACTTGATTTAATGCCGATGTGAAAATTAAAAAGAACAGGTTTTTGCTGCCTGTTCTTTTTAATTAAAATTCTGGTAATCAAGGCTTTTCGCTTAGTTCTTTGTATTTGGCGCGGTCAACTTCGGCTTTTTCCGTTTCTCCGAGTTTTTCATAAGCCTTTGCCCGCTTGAGATATGTTTCGACAGCGGCGTTGTTTAATTCGATGTCAATCACCGAGTCGAAATCTTTGACGGCTTTTTGATACGCTTCGACGGCTTTCGATTTGTCTTCCTTGAGTTCGGTTTGATCAAAGTTTTTTCCGAATTCCAAATAAATCGTGCCGCGACTGAGATAGGCTTTAGCAAGACGCGAATTTAATGAAATCGCCTGATCGAAATAGTCCAGTGCCGCTTCATAATAACCTTGATGCAGATAAATTTCGCCGATGCCCAAATTTGCCTCCCCCGAATTGGGTTTCCTGCTTAAAGCCTCTTTAAAGTCAACCAAAGCCTTATCATATTTGCCTTTTCGCAGATAAATGTCGCCTCTGTGAAAACGGTCTTCGTAAGTTGAATAGTATTCTTTGATTGATTTGTTAAAATCGCCTAAAGCATCATCGTAATCGCCTTTTTGGTAATACGCAGTTCCGCGACCGGAATACTCATAAGACATTCTGTGATCTTTTGTCTTAACCGCTTCGCCGATTCTGTCCGTATAAACGATTATCAGGCAATCGTAATTATCAGCAGCGCAGTCAAACGGGTTGAGGCGGCATCTGTATTCTGACAGCTTGCCCGTCAACTCTTCGTATTTCGCAATGTCGCTTTCGGACTCTTTCTTCTTGACCAACCGACAATAACCTTCCGCCCGCGTTAAATAGGCATCGGCGTATTTCAGTTTCAGTTCGATAGCTTTCGATGAATCTTCGACGGCTCTGATAATGTCTCTAAAGTGTAGACGCTCTTTGGCGCGGTAGTAATAGTATTCGGCGTTGTTCGGATCGGATTCGATCAATCGGCTGTAATCTTTAATCGCCGAATCGCTTAATCCTATCGAAAAAAGGCAGAATTCGAGTTTTTGAAGAGCATCGGAGTTTGCCGGATTGAGTTTTAATGCTTTATTAAATTCTTCGGCTGCCTCAATGTATAAACCTTGAATTTGATAAACATATCCGCGCCCGCCGTATGCTGCATCGAATTTCGGATTCAAATCAATCGCTTGACTATAATCCTGTAACGCCGCCGCGTAATTTTTCAAATAAATATACGAGAGTCCGCGCAAATAATAATTCTTATAATCTTTCGGATTCGCTTTGATCGCCGCCGTGTAACCGCTGACGAAACATTCATAATCTTCCGCCGCGCATTTTGAATTCGGCGCGTTCTGCCCGAAAGCATTCGTTGAAAAAATCAACGCCGCAAAAGCGATTGATCGAATAAAGGCGCGTTGGAATGGCGGTCGCGGCATAATTTTTTAGAAGGTGTTGGAATGATAAACCAAAAGCCGCGATTCGCCAAGAATTTTTTTGCCCATCGCGCAACTGACAAAGCCGCCGCCGATTTGGTAGCATCGAACTTTGTTTGGTGATGGAAGAAATCGCGTTTGAATCGAAAGAAAGTTACGCGCCGCACGTCGCGCTGTTTGCGGTGCAGATGTTTTTCGGATCGGCGGCGATTCTCGGCAAACTCGCGCTGGCGGCGTTTCCGCCGTTTGCCATCGTCGGTTTTCGCGTTGCGGGCGCGGCTTTGTCGTTCGGCATTTTGCAGAAATTCAGCGGCGGTTTCAAATTAGACCGGCGCGTTCATTATTTATATTTCGCGCTGTTCGCCTGTTTCGGCGTGATTTTCAATCAACTGCTGTTTTTCAAAGGCTTGTCGCTGACGACGGCGACGAATACCTCCTTGCTCGCCGTGATGATTCCGGTGTTTGCGATTCTGGTCAGCGTCGTCATCGGCAACGATCAATTGACCGGGCTGAAAATTGCCGGCACGATGGCGGCGGGCGGCGGTGTGATTTACCTGATTGATCTGGCGAACGCCAGTTTTTCGTCCGCCACGACGCGGGGCGATGTCTTGATTATCCTAAACAGCTTGTCGTATGCGACTTACGTCGCGGTTTCAAAAAAACTAATCACCCATTACGGCGCGTTAAAATCCATCGCGTGGCTTTTTCTATTCGCCTCAATCGTCAATGTTCCCGTCGGTTTATACTCGCTTTCGACGGTTGATGCCGCCGGGATAAGTTTAAGCTCGTGGCTGGCGTTGGGCGCAGTCGTCATTTTCCCGACGATTCTGGCATATTACTGGAACGCCTGGGCATTGGCGCGAGTCGAGCCGTCAATCGTCGCCGTCTATATTTATTTACAGCCGTTGATCGGAACGCTGCTGGCGATTTTCGTTCTCGGCGAGGCGTGGAAACCGCGCATCTTTACGGCGATGGCGTTGATTTTCACCGGCGTTTTTCTCGTCACCCGCAAGCGTAGGCGCGAAGTTATTTCAAAACTCTGAGCTGTTCATGGGAAAATTTAACAGGATAAACAGGATTGGCAGGATAAATACACCGGAATAATTAGACGGAATTATTCTGGCGGTGTCAGAACCGTTGGCGGCAGCCGATGGTCAGCCTAGATTAAACCATCGGCTGCGCCGCCGAACCTTCTTCTGACCGGACGTATATTTCACTGTAAAATAATCCCGTCTGACTTCCGAGCAAAAATAATCCTGTAAATCCTGTTTATCCTGTTAAAATTTTTCCGCCGATCATCGTCAATTTCACGTTTCCGGCACTATCCAGAGCCACCAAATCGGCGCGTTTGCCGACTTCGATGGTTCCGTGAGTTTGCTCGATTCCAAGCAGTTTCGCCGGATTCGCGCTCGCCATTTTCGAGATGTCCGCGTCGGAGAATCCAAGCGTCCGCATTTGTTTCACCGCGTCGAGCAGCGTTATGACGCTGCCCGCGATGCTGCCGCGCTCGTTTTGCGTTTTGCCGCCCGCGACTGAAATCTTTTCGCCCCACAGATGAAAATCGCCGTCGCCCAAACCCGTCGGCGCGACCGAATCGGAAATCAGCGAAACCTTATCCGCGCCTTTGCTCTCCACGCCGAATTTCAAAACCGGCGGCGCGACGTGAACGCCGTCGGCGATAATATCGAACGTCGTTTCGTCTTTCGTCAAACCCCAGCCGACGACACCCGTTTCACGGTGATGCAAGCCGGTCATCGCGTTGAAAAAATGCGTCAGATGGCTCGCGCCCGCGTCGAACGCTTCGTCCAAAGTTTCAACATTGGCTTTCGTATGCCCGATGGAAATCACCCAATTCTGCCTTCTCAATTCTCGAATCAACTCGATGCCGTTCTCGACCTCCGGTGCCAGCGTCGTCAAGCGAACGCCGCATTTTAACTTCGGTAAGCTATCTATTTCATCGCCGTTTTTGAAAGCCTTAAAAAACTGCGGACGCAGTGCGCCGCACATTTTTTCATTGGCAAAAACGCCTTCGTAATGCACGCCGACAATCTGCGCGGCGGCTTCACTGTTTTGCGTCGCCATCACTTCGTCAATCGCCGCGATCACCTTTCGATAAACCGCATCCGAGTCGGGAACTAATGTCGGCAGCCAGGCAGTTACGCCGTTCGCCGCCAGAAATCGCCCGACTTTCCGCAAATCATCCGCCGTCGCCGTATTGACATCAACGCCGACCGCGCCGTGATTGTGAATGTCTATAAATCCGGCGTAAAGTGCGGCATTCGATAAATCGAAAGTTTCGTCGGCTTTAAAAGAGTCGTTTTTAGGAGACATTTCGACAACGGTCGCATCTTTAATTAACAGCGAAACTTTTTCTGCTGCGCCGTTTCGTAAAACGACGACGTTTTTTAACAAAAGTCCATTCATAATTTTGATTGTAAAAAAACTCGCACCGTTTCGCTTGAAACAGTGCGAGTCAAAAAGTTTTCAATGGCGAAAACTTTAGAAGCTGAATTTCGCGCCTAACTGCATCGTGCGCGGGTCGCGGGTTGATCCGATAACGCCGAACGAACCGCTGGTGACATTTAAGCTGGTGAAACCTCGAAAGTTCGTCGTATTAAAAACATTGAAGGCTTCAGCGCGTAGCTGAAGGCGAATGGTTTCACCGAAACGAATGTTTTTCGTTGCCGTTAAATCCACCCGAACCGTGCGCGGTCCGAAGATAATGCCGCGTCCGGCATTTCCAGGCGTGTTTGAAAAACCCAATGCCGCCGTGTCAGCAATGTTGCTCGGATTCATTTGAAAACAAGCCGTGTTGAAAAACTGTGTTCGAGTGTGCGGAGCATTGACATTCGGATTGCACGTTACATTCGGTCGAGCGGTCGGATTAGCGTTAATCAAGCCTAAACCGGCGAAATCGAGATTGGACGTAACCGCCGTGAACGGTAAACCCGTTTGATAAGTAACGATGCCGGAAGTCTGAAAACCGCCGAGAATCTTACCGATTAAGTTTTCCTGTTTGTTGAAAAAAGGCAGTTCGTAAACGAAATTGGTGGTGAAAACGTGCCGCCGGTCGAGTGCCGCCCGCGCTTTCTCAGCCTTCGAGTTATAGGTATCCTGCGGAGCCGCCGAACGGTCGTTTTGGCTGTCCGTCAGATTTTTCGCAAAAGTATACGCGACATTGACTTGCGACGCTCCGGTAAAACGGTGCTGCACATAAACCTGCAAACTATTGTAGTTGGAGTTATAGCGCGGTTGGACAATCGCAATCGAACGATAACCTCGATACGGACGAAGCTGGTCGAGAATCAAAATATCGTTTGTCTGGCGAACTGTCGGCGCGGTTTGGTCGGCATTGGGATTGTTCGGCACGGCTTGGAGTCCTATGCCTGACGCATTTCTGAAAACATAACCCGGAGTTTGACATCTCACCGTTTGGTTATAGGCATTGATGCAATTCGAGTTCAAGGCTAATCCCGGCGGCAAATCGTTTAATTCCGTTAAGCCGATCAAATGAGTTCCTTTTGATCCGTAATAACCGACATCAATCAATGTTTTAGAAGTTAATTGATGCTGAACATCGAGCGACCAATGCTGCATATATGGTGTTTTCCAGTCGGACTGCAAAGCGCGAATTGACTGCGGCGTGAGCGGCGCGGAGAATCCGCCGCCCGGATTGTCGAGTCTGGTATTGGTAGCAGTAACCGTCTGCTGATACGGCGGATTAGTGCCGATGTTCTGCTCGAACGTGCCGTTCAAGACCTGTTCGTGATAAATGCCGTAACCCGTGCGAATCGAAGTTCGTCCTTTGCCGAACGGGTCGAAAGCCAAACCGACGCGCGGCGCGAAGTCCTTCTTCGAAACTTTGATAATCCGGTCGCCGAAAGCTGAAACTGTCGGTCGGCAGTTAAATTCGGGCGGAGCGGTAATGACGTTTTGCGAATTGATGACTAAACCGTTGCAAAAATTACCGGTTCCGGCAACCCGCTGTCCGGCTCCGGTAACTTGAGGTGCATCGGCGGGATTAAAGCGGGTCGGATCGAAGTTGCTTAAACGTCCGTTTTTATCATACGGCGAACCGAAATAAGAATAACGAACGCCGTAATAAAGCGTTAGATTGCGGCGCACTCGATACTCGTCCTGAATGAATGCTTCAGAAACTTTCTGGCGTAAATCTGCCGTATAATCAAAACGGGCTTGCGTGAAAGTCGTTACGTTACCGACCAGAAAATTGGCGAAACGCTGCAAGTTTTGGGCGGTCGCCGTGCTAATGGTCTCCGTTGGCAGTGTCAAACCAGTTGCTAAAGTCGCGCTGAAAGCACTGTAGTTGCCTTCGTTGCTTCCGGCTAAAGCGTTTTCGTTTTTTCGATATTGGGAAAATGACGCTCCGTATTTGGTCGTGTGATTGCCGAAAACCGTCGTCAGACTGGCGTTATACTGGCTCTTGGTCGAAAAATTATCATACGGTCCGAATCCGGTTAAACCGGCGAAACCGTTTCCCTGCAATGTCGGGACGCGATCCCGCTGGTTGGCATACGGCAGAGTAACGGCAATATTGGTGTTTGACAGAGCTAATGATCCGACGTTTTCGCTTAAAATTGCTCCGTAAGCGTGGTTGTAGCTGCCTTCGATAATGACCTTCGAACTCAGCGCGTAAGTTGCTTGAACCGTATGTGTGCGACCCGGCGAATTGGTCGCAGTGGTTGCTACGCCCGGCAAGCCCGAACCGCTTCCGAATAATCCGTAAGCGTCCAGTGACGGGATTTTGTCATTTTCAAAACGGTAAAACGTCGATAATTTGTTGCTGAAAGTATGGTCAATCTTTAATATCTCCTGCCGAAAGTCAGACCTGTTCGGGGCGGTCGTGTTGAGCAGATAAGGATTTCCGTTGATATTCCCCGCGTTCGGGAGCGGCAGTTTATTATAAATGCCGTTTAAGTAACTCAACGCTACCGGATTTACCCGTCCGGTGCTGAATATTGACTGTCCCATCGTCAAGCGACCGGCTCCGGTGCAGGTCTCGGTCGCGACATTATTGAGATTGATACAAACGTCAATCGGAAAAATGCCCTGTCTTAATGCCGCGTCCGGGACTGATATTTGCTGCGGTGTGGTAAAACGGCGATCTTTGCGAATCTCTTCCGAAAAGAAAAAGAATGTTTTTTCGTATCTCTTAAACGCCGGCACTCCTTCGCCAAAGCCCAAAAAGTAAATCGGACCGCCGATTGTAAATCCATAATCGTTATAACGAAAAGGATTTCGCCTTGCTTTGCCGTTTTTGTCCCGACCAAGCAGCGGAGTGGTGCTGGCATTTGTCAGAAAATTGTTTGCGTTGAAAACTTCGTTACGAACAAATTCAAAAGCCGAACCGTGAAATTTATCGCCGCCGCTGCGAGTGACGATGTTCACTTGACCGCCGCCGCTTCTGCCGGATTCCGCCGGATAGAGCGAGCGCAGAACTTTAAATTCCCCGATTGAGTCAACGCTCGGATACGCCTGAATCGTCAAATTCGAGCCTCTGTCGGTGATGTCCGCCCCGTCAACCGTAAAAGTGTTTTGGCTGGAGCGTCCGCCGTTGACTGAAATTTGAACGGTGCTGACCGTGCCGGTTTCCGGTGTCGTCGTTCCGACTCCGACGAAATCATTCAAGTCGTTGGAAACGCCCGGTGCTAAAGCCACCAGTTGGATAAAATTGCGATTGTTAATAGGAATCTCACGCACCTGATCGCCGCTGATGGTCGTTCCGGCGGTCGGGGTTGATAAATTTACCGCTACCGCATCGGCTTCGACCGTTACGGTTTCCGAGATGTTGCCCGCTTCCAGTATCAAGTCAATCGTCCGGCGTTGCCCGACATCGAGTTTCACATCGGTTTGCACACTTTTCTTGAAATTTGGGGCTTCGATTGTAACTTGGTAAACGCCGCTCTGCAGATTCGGCGCGGAAAATGTGCCTTCGTCGCCGGTCGCCAAATTACGAACCGTAATATTGTTTTTCGTCGGGTCGGTGATCGTGACGGTCGCTCCGGCAATCGCCCCGCCGGAGGAGTCGCGCACCGTTCCGTTTAAGGTTCCGGTGATTTCCTGTGCCGATGCCGAGACGCTGAAGCCGAAGGCAAAAGTCAGAGCGATGAATAGCGTTAGCGTTGTTTGTCTAAAATTTCTTTTCATTGGTTTCCTCTTTCAAAAGTTAAAAATAAAATTGCAGGCTATAAGAAAAATTTAGATTTTTGGAAAAAAGTTCAAAAATCCGTTATGGCTGATTTGACGAAAAGATACGTCGAAATTCGTAAAATCAAATAAACAAAGGTTGTAACAAAAATTTAAGATTGCAGGAATCGGATATAGCTTGAAACCGTTTACTTGTAAAGCAAAAATGATGCCCGACGTTTGATGAATTCTTCCAACTTCGTCCGCCACGCTTTTTCGATTTCTTCGGGCGCGACTCCGGCTTTTACTTTTTCGAGAATCTCGCCGTTGACGAGCAATTTCGAGTATTTTTCAACCTGCCATTCGTTCGGATATAGCTTGCGGAGCGCGGCGGCGATTTCGATGCCGGTTCGTACCGATTCAAAGGCGTTTCTGTCGGTGATAATAAGGTTGATGCCGCCGAGCATTTCGTCTTTGAAAACCGAAGCGTTCGGCTTGAATTTTATGGGAACGAAACGTACGCCTTTTAAGTTTCTTTCGTTCAGATACTGCGCCAATTTGCGCCCGTCAAGATACGGTGCGCCGACGACTTCAAACGGCGTGTCGGTTCCGCGTCCGACTGATAAATTGGTGGTTTCCAATAATCCGATTCCCGGATAAAGCGTCGCTTCGGTCAACGAACGCATATTCGGCGACGGATTGATCCACGTCTGATTTGTCTCGTCAAACCACATCGCCCGCGTCCAGTTTTCCATTTTGACGACTTGAACATTCGCGCCGATTTTGCGTTCCGCGTTCATCATCATTCCGAGTTCGCCGATGGTTAAACCGTAGCGGACGGGAATCGTGTGCGCGGCGGTGAACGAAAGTTTGTCTTCGTCGGCGAGCGAGCCTTCGACATCAACGCCGTTGATCGGATTCGGGCGGTCGAGAATATAAACGGGTTTGCCCGCTTTCGCCGCTTCTTCCAGCACATTTTTCAAAGTCGCCGTATAAGTATAAAACCTCGCGCCGATGTCCTGAATGTCATAGACAATCGCGTCCAAATCCTTTAATTGTTCGGGTTTTGGGCGGCGCGTCTCGCCGTAAAGCGAATAAACGGGCAAGCCGGTTTTTGCGTCAATCGAATCTTTAATTCCTTCTTCATCGAGTTCACCGCGAATGCCGTGTTCGGGCGAAAACAGCGCGACGAGTTTGACGTTCGGCGCGTTTTTCAAAACGTCAATTGTTGCCGCGCCAGACAAATCTTTGCCGGTCTGATTGGTAACGAGACCAATTTTCAGATTTTCGAGCGATTTGAAATTCTCTTTTTCCAGAATATCAATTCCATTCAAGACGATTGCGGATTGCGAATTACGGGTTGCGGAATTCTGACCTGAAACCTGAAACCTGAAACCTGAAACCTGACGAGCGACTTGCGATGAATAAATATCTTCCGCTAATCGAAACGCTTCAATCGGCGTATCTTCGATTGCCGAAGCCGCAATGGTGGCAACTTTGGCGCGTAACGGCGTAACGTCGCCTTTGCCGTCCGGGTGAACGCGGTTCGACATGAAGACGACGAAGGTTTGTGAAACGCGGTCAATCCAGACGCTCGTGCCGGTAAATCCGGTATGCCCGAACGAGCCGAGGGGGAAAAGCTCGCCGCGATTCGACGAGAAACTCGTGTTGATGTCCCAACCGAGTCCGCGCGTCGCGCCGTCTTCGGACACGACAATCGGCGCGGTCATTCGGGCGATGGTGTTTGCCGACAAAACGCGCTTGCCGTCTAAAATTCCGCCGTTCAAAAGCATCTGGCAATATCTGGCTAAATCGTCAGCGGTGGAAAAAAGTCCGGCGTGTCCGGCAACTCCGCCCATTCGGAAAGCCGTCGGGTCGTGAACTTTTCCGCGCAAAATTTGATCGCTCGTTTTGTCGTCGCCTTCAAATTTCGAGCCGAGATAACTATTTTGTCCTTTGATATTTTCGGTCGGCGCGGTTCTAGCAATGATTGGTTTATCTTTCTCGCTAAGATTTGCGATGTTGCTAAATCTGCTATCTGACATTTTCAGATGCCGAAAAATTCTAGTGTCAGAAAATCCTTCTAAGTCTTCCAAATCATCAATACCACGCGAAAATTGTCTTACAATCTCGCCAAGCACAATAAAACCAATATCCGAATAGACAAACTTATTTCCCGCCGGAGTGCGAAGTTTCTCCTTCTTTAACGCATCCAACATTCCGTCGCGTCCAGTCCATTTTTCGCGCAAATCGAAATCGGGCGCGTAGCCGGAAACGTGCGTTAATAATTGCTGAATCGTTACTTTTTTGGCGTTTTCGTCCGCGATTTCGGGAATGAATTTGCCGATAGTGTCGTTCAGGCGAAGCTGTCCGCGCTCGACGAGAATCATCACGCTCGTCGCCGTCGCAATCGGTTTGGTGAGACTTGCAACATCGAAAATCGTGTCAATCGTCATCTTTTCCACGTTTGGAATCAACGCCCGATTGCCGAATGCTTTGCGATAAACGATTTTCCCTTTGTGTCCGATGACGACGACCGCGCCCGGAAGTTTTTTATCGGCGATGTCTCTATTTACCAAAGCGTCAATTTGATTCAGTTTCTCGGCGGACATTCCAACCGTCTGAGGCAAGGCGACAGGCAAGCCTTGCGCTTTCGCAAAGGTAAAAGGTAAAAGGCAAAAGGCAAAAAACATCACCGCAGAAGCGCAGAGACGCAGAGATTTACAACGATTTTTAATTCGTAATTCGTAATTTGTAATTCGTAATTGATTCATTTTCCCGCCTTCAATTCTTTTTCTTTATCCTTAAAACTGTCTTTGCATAACTCGACGAATTCCTTAGCAATTGGCGAAAAATAGCCGCCGCGCAGTCTGGCTAAACCCAAATCCCATTTAATTTCCGCGCCCTCGATGAGCCACGAGACCAGCCGTTTTTCGCGGATTTCCTTCGAGACGCTTTTTGCGCCCGCGATGCCGACACCCATTTTATTCTCGACCATTTTGTTGATCGCTTCCTGACGGGACAATTCCATTACGACGTTCGGGCGGACGTTTGCCGCCGCGAAAAAGTCGTCAATCATCCGCCGCGTATTGCCGCCTTTTTCGCCTAAAATCAGATGCTCGCCCGCCAACTGCGCCGCGCTGATAAATTTTTCTTTTGCCAGAACGTGCTGCGGGCTGGCGATGGCGACGATTTCGTCGCTGAACAGCAAATCGGTTTGGACGTTCGAGGTCGGAACGGGCAGGGAAACGAACGCGACATCGGTTTCGCCGTGCATTATTTTTTCCACCAGAATCTGACTCGTGCCGGAGTTAACCGTGATTTCGGCGTTCGGAAACCGGTTTTTCAAACGCTCCAGAATCGTCGGCAACTGCGTCGTGGCGAACGTCGCCGAAGCCGAACCGATTCGCAGCCGCCCGTGTTCAGCACCGGCGATCTCGGCGATTTCGGCGAGTGCGGCGGAGTGTTCGCGGATGATTTTGCGGGCGCGATGAATTAAAAGCTCGCCCGCTTCGGTTAAAATCACGCGGCGCGGCGTGCGCGTGAACAAAGGCAGACCAACCGATTCTTCGAGCTGGCGAATCTGCATCGAAATCGCCGCCTGCGTGATATTGACCTGCCGCGCTCCCGCCGTAAAAGTCTTCGCTTCGGCAATCGCCAGAAACGCTCGTAACTGTCTGATTTCCATAATAATTTTTTAAGTTTGTGGTAACGGGAACCGCTGATTATTTACAGGATTATAAATTATTCGGCGGCAATTACAAATCCTTATAGTTTACATAAGATCTTCTGGATTTGATTATATGTCGGGTTTGACTAAAAATTAGAACGGAGATTGATTGGAAACCTCCGAAAAATGCCGAACCGAACTTCTAAAACCAAACGCCAGCCGATTTCTCATAACATTTATCTGGGCGTTGACGGCGGCGGCACGAAAACCCACGCGGTTTTATTTGACGAGTGTAAAAACATCATCGGCGAAGGTTTTGCGGGCGCGTCGAATCCGCTGCGCGTCGGTGTCGAAACGGCGGCGGATAACATCTTTCAGGCTTTGACGGCGGCGAGCGAAGCCGCCGCTGAGAGTCGCGGCGATATTGCAGCGGCGGTTTTTGGGTTAGCCGGTGTCCGGCGCGTTGATTTGCGGCAGCGGATGCGCGAACGGCTGGCGCAAAAGCTGGAAATCAAAACGGTCGAAGTTTTCACCGACGCGGAAATCGCGTTGTTCGGCACGACTTTGGGCAGGGCGGGCGTGGTCGTTATCGCCGGAACCGGCTCGATTTGTCTGGGCAGAAACGAAGCGGGCGAAACGGCGATGGCGGGTGGCTGGGGACCGATTGCGGGCGACGAAGGCGGCGGCGCGGGCATTGCGCGGCGCGGTTTGCAAGCCATCGCCAAGGCTTCGGACGGACGCGGCGGATTAACAAAATTAAGCGCAGCCGGAACCATTTATTTTCGCGCCGCCACGCCGGAAAATCTTTTGACCGCGATTTATTCGCCGCAAATGGACAACGCCAAAATCGCCGGATTTGCCAAATTCGTCGTGGAAACGGCGCAAAAAAATGATCGGGTCGCGCTCGAAATTTTAGAAGAAGCCGGTATCGAACTCGGAACGGCGGTCAATGCCGTCATCGCCAAATTGAAATTGAATCGGAAAAAAATTCCCATCGGCACGGTCGGCAGTATTTTTCGAGCGGGGAAATTGTTAACCGACTCGTTATTAAAAACGGTTCACAAATCCGCCCCGAAAGCATACCTGGCAAAACCCGTTTTGCAGCCCGCGAGCGCGGCGGCGCAGATGGCTTGGGAAATGTCTCGCAGCCGACAGAGTGCAGTAAATGAAATTTACTAAAATTTTACTGCCTGCAAACAGCCGTTTTGTTTTAACGACAGGCTGATGTATATTCTGTGAAACAACAGTTTTAAGGAGTAAATTTATGACCGATAAAAAAACACAACACGATGCCGACGAAAGCAATACAATCAAAGACCCGGCGACTTGGACGACCGGCGACGAGCCGATGACCGGCGCCTAGCGTTCCTATTTGACGACTCTGAGCGAGGAAGCCAAAGAGGAAATTGACGAAAATCTGACGAAAGCCGAGGCTTCCATACGGATTGATGAATTACAGCAAAAAACCGGACGCGGTCTAGAAAAATAACGGCGACATCACCGGTGAAATCCAGCCGAAAGAGGCTGACGAAAAATTTGATAAAAAAAGGACGTGCCGTTTCGTCAACGGCACGTCCTTTTTCTCCGATTCAAAGGGCAAATTTAATTGACGACTTCGTTAAATTTCGGCAGGGAAATTGATTGATTGAGTCGAACGCCGAATGCCGTTCCCGATTTAACTTCGGCATCTTCGCCCTTCGTTAATCTTTCGCCGGCAAGTCCGCCGAGTCCGCCTAAAATTCCGCCGATCAACGCGCCTTTGCCGCCGCCGATGACGGCACCTAAAACCGCGCCGCCGGCTGCTCCGCCGCCGATGAAAATAAGTTTATCGTTTTTTCTATCGTCGCCCGAAGCCGTGCCTTCATTGTCGCTTTTAGCCTTTTTCGTGTCCAAGTCGGTCAGCGAGCCGTTGATGGCGCGGCGTGTTCCGTTCGGCAGCTTGACCTCGATAAAAGTCGCGCTGATCGAACCGGGATCGCCGCCTTTTTTCGCCTTCGTGACCGAATCAACGCGCCCCGTAACGGTGCTGCCCGTCGGAATCACGATGACACCCGTGTTTGAATAAACCGGCTCGGTAACGGTCGTCGTAAATCTATCGCCGGCGGCGGCGGTTTTAGAACTGATGGTTTCGTTCATCCGAACGCGAAAACTTTCGCCGTTTGCCACCGTGTATAACTTCGTCGTCGAACGCGCCGCGACGGTCGTCTTTTTTCTGACGGTCGTTCGGCGAATGACCGGACGACGTTTCTGCGCCAAACCGTCAATCGTGCCGAAAACGAAAAATGCCGCCAGCATCGCCACTAAAAACTTAAAACTAAATAATTTTTTCATCGCTTCATCCATCCTTCTCTTTTATTTGAATTTTGTAAAAAAACTTCTATCTCGAAAACCGCGCCGTTCGACGCTCGGAACTTTCCGGTCGTTGTCTGAAGTCATCGAAAACCGCCGTCTGAACGTGGATTTAGAGTAACATTTCTAAGTGCGAAAATAAAAAAATAAATTTTGTGGAGAATTTTTGAAACGACGGTTTATTAGGAGTATATTTCAGCAGCAATTCATTTTGTATTCTTTTTCCGGCGTAACCCGCAGTCTCGACAGACTGCGGGTTACGTTGTTTGAGAAGACAATTTTAACAAGTTTTTGCAAAGCATTTCTCTGTTTATGAAACTTTCCCGACAAACGCTGCTCCTGTTCACGCTGAACTTTCTCGACGCGGTTCTAACGATTTACTGGATTCACAACGGTTTTGCGTCCGAAGGCAATCAATTGATGGCGAGACTGCTCGACATCGGTTATCTGCCTTTTCTGGCGGTCAAAATAGCGG
>JAYVKL010000244.1:0-16815 GCA_043768465.1 Pyrinomonadaceae bacterium | reverse complement strand
CCGCCCGGCATCAGAGAAAACGGCGGGCAATACACGCACGCCGCCGCTTGGACAATTATCGCTTTTGCAATGCTCGGCGACGGCGACAAAGCGCACGAGATTTTTGCGATGGTCAATCCGATCAATCACACGCGAACGCACGAGGAACTCGAGACATACAAAACCGAACCATACGCCGTCGCCGCCGATGTCTATTCAAATTCGCAGCACGTCGGGCGCGGCGGCTGGACGTGGTATACGGGCGCGGCGGGCTGGCTGTATCGCGCCGCGCTCGAAAACATTCTCGGCTTCACAAAGCGCGGCGAAACTTTGTCAATCGAGCCGTGTATTCCCGGTGATTGGAAGGAGTTTGAAATCACCTATCGTCACAAAACCGCGACCTATCACATCAAAATCGAAAATCCGCACGGAATTTGCGGCGGCGCGGTAGAAATTGAAGCCGACGGCGTAATGCTTTTATCAAACCGAATCGAACTCGCCGACGACGGAAGGGAGCATAACGTGAGAGTAATTCTCAGAAGCTCGGCGATTAAAGAAACTGCCGAAGAAATTCGGCAGGCGAATAAGGCTTGAGAACCATTGGATGAAATTAAATTGATGGCAGCAAAAACGAAAGACTATTATGAAGTTCTGGGCATCAGCCGCACGGCTTCGGAAAATGAAATCAAAAAGGCGTATCGCAAGCTCGCCCGCACGTCTCATCCCGACTTAAATCCCGGCGACAAGGCGGCGGAAGAACGCTTTAAGGAGCTGCAGGAAGCCAACGAAGTTCTCTCAAATCCCGAAAACCGCAAGAAATATGATAAATACGGCGACAAATGGCGTTACGCCGAGCAGCTTGAAGCCGCCGAAACCGCAAATGCCGCCGGACGACAAACACGACCGGGACGCGAAAATTTCCGCGCGGAAGGCGCGCGAACCGGCGGATTCGATTTTAACGATTACGAATTCGGCGGGGCAGAGAATTTCAGCGGTTTCGAGGAACTTTTCAATCGCGGCGGACGAACGCGCCGCCAGCCGACACGCGGGCGCGACGTTGAAGCGACTATGGAACTCGCGCTCGAAGACGCGCATCGCGGCGGGCGAAAGACGCTTCAGATACAGGCGACGAACATTTGCCCGACCTGCGGCGGCACGGGTGTGGTCGAAGGCAACAGTATTTGCCCGACTTGCGGCGGCGCGGGACAGGTTCTAAAAACGAAACCGATTGAAGCCAACATTCCTGCCGGAATGCGCGACAGCGCAACTCTACGGCTTGCCGGACAAGGCGGCACGGGCGCGGCAGGAACACGGGCGGGCGACCTATATCTGCACATTCGGCTTCGTCCGCATCCGGTCTTTACGGTCAGGGGCGACGACGTAGAAGCGGAGATTTTGATTGCACCGTGGGAAGCGGTTTTGGGCGCGGCGGTTCAAGTTCCGACGATTGAAAACTCCGTTGAAATGAAAATTCCGGCGGGCGCGCAAGGCGGCGGACGACTTCGCCTCCGAAATCAGGGCTTAAACAAACGCGGCGGCGGACGCGGCGACGAATACGTCCGTTTGAAAATCGCCGTCCCAAAGGATTCGAGCGACGAGGAAAAACGTCTTTATGAAGAGCTGCGCCGGATTTCAAATTTCAACCCGCGCAATGCAAATCAGACGAAAGGAGAAGACGAAAAATGACGATGGATTTCGTGAGACTCAGCGATTATGATTTGGACGAGCCGCTCACGGCGGAAACGGTCGCCGAAATAACCGGAGCGCGCGTATCGTTTGTCATCCGGCTCGTTCAAGCCGGAATTCTTGAAACAATCAACGAAACAGCCGCCGCGCCGGAAACTGCGACGCAAGAGCCGGTTTTGCTGCCGCGCCGCGCCGTTTTGCAGCTCAGGCAAATGCAGCGATTAAGACGCGATTTGGGTGTGAACTCCGCCGGAGCGAGCATAATTCTCGACCTCGTTAAACAAATGGAAGAGATGAAGCGCGAAATTGCGCGGATGCAAGCCGATTTCATTGAATGAACCCGGCACGTTTTTCAAGGGAGTCCGCAATTATGACGCGCGTCTTCAGACACCGAATAATCTAGCGGTTGCCGCTTCGTATCCTCGATTCCTGCCAAAAATTTTCCGCCTTTTGGGTTTATGATTTTCGCATCTCGTCAATCATCGTTTGAATCGTCTGCTTGAGATGTGCGGTGACGGCTTGATATTTTGCCTCGTCGTCCATCGAAGCGTCAACAATTTCCCTCGGGTAAAACGGCTTGCCGAAACGCACCTTTACTTTTGCGAGACTGATTTTGTTGGAACTGCGCGCCCAGACTTTGTAAAGCCCGTCGAGTGCGACGGGAACAATCGGCAAATCGAGTTCGGTGGCGAGAATCGCCGCGCCTTTTTTGAATTCGTGCAGGTCGCCGTCGAAAGTGCGTTCGCCTTCCGGGAAGATATTTAAAACCTTGCCGTGTTTCAAGCCGGTCGCGCTCGCTTTTATCGCTTTTAGTAATTGCGTGTCGGGGTCAATCGGGATGACGTTTATCAGCCGCGCGACGGACTGCATAAAGTTCGATTGGAAATATTGACTCGCGCCGTCGGAAAAAGTATTTTTCATAACGTCATACGGATACGCGCCGGAGACGATAAACGGGTCGAGATAACTCTGGTGATTCGGGCAAACGAGAAACGGGCGTTTGATTTTTGAAATTTCTTCCGCGCCCGTTACTTCCAAACCGAAAAGAATCCGGCTCAATAAACCGACGGTTTTGAGAAACGTGAAAGCGATGGGCGCGAAAATCGGGTGGTCGCGCAAAATGCCCTGCACTTCCGGCAGATTGTCGTCCGTTTCCGAAATGATTTTGCCCCAATTGAAATCAGTGCCGACGACTTCGGCGTTGACATCGCCGGTCATTTCCCGCGTGAGTTTGACGACTTCGCCGACGGTCAGGGCGTTGGCGGCTTTGTCCGAATCGAACTCGATATTAAATGCCTGCTCCAGTGACGCGAAAACTTCGGCGCGGGAAAGGGAATCAAGACCTAAATCAATTTCCAGACTCATTCCGGGATGAATTTTCTCGACCTCCGCCGCATTTTGTTTGATCGCTTTGATTAAAGTTTGCCCGACATTCGACGCGAGCGTTGTTTCGTCTTCGGCGGTAAAATTCCACTGCTTTTTAGCGGGCGAGCCTTTCGTGTCGTAGCCGTTTTCTTCGATTTCCTTTTGCAGTTCAAAGCGTTTGATTTTCCGGGTCGTCGTTCGCGGCAGCGGTTCGGAGCGGACAACATAATCGCGGACGCGCTGGTATTCCGGCAATTGCCGACCCACATCGTCGAGTTCAAAACGAATCGCTTCGCGCGAATTGGCAATGTTATTTTGTTTTAGATAAGCGAAATCGGGAACGACGATAGCGATGAGTTTTTCCGCGCCCGCGAGATTTGATGTTTCGTCTTTGACGCCGAGAATGCAGACTTCTTCGACCAGCGGCGTTTTCGAGTATTGAACTTCCAAATCTTCGGGGTGAACTTTTTTTCCGTTCGGCAAAACGATCACGTCCTTTGAACGCCCGACGATAAAAAGATGACCGTTTTCGTCAAGTTTTCCCAAATCGCCCGACTTAAACCAGCCGTCGGTCGTGAAAGCATCTTTAGTCGCTTCCTCGTTTTTGTAATAGCCTTGAAAAACCATTTTGCCTTTGATTAAAATTTCGCCCGCGCCTTCGTCGTTTAATTCGCCGAGTTTTATTTCCGCGTAATTAACCGCCGTTCCGACTGAGCCGACGACGTTGTCTTCAAAGCGCGTCGCCGTTACCGCGCCGCTCGTTTCCGTCAAACCGTAGCCTTGAATCAATGTAAAACCGAGCGCGTGATAATCGCTGGCAATCTTTTCGTCGAAACGCGAACCGGCGGAAATCGTGATGTTTAATTTGCCTCCGAAACCGTCGTGAACTTTTTTGAAAAACGTCCGTCCGAGATTGATATTAAACTTGTCGCGCAAGAATCCGTTGGTCTTGAGCATCCTGCCGAACAGCCAGCGCACGGGAAACAACCGGGAGGCAACGCCGTCGAAAATCTTTTTGTGAAAAAGATACCAGAGACGCGGAACGCCGGTCAAAAGCGTGATTGTTCGGGTTTTAAAAGCCTTCTCCAATTCGGCGGGCGCGAGTTCTTTAACGTAACAAATCGTGCCGCCGATAATGGTAATCACCCACAAATTAACCACCTGCGCGAAAACGTGAAAAAGCGGCAAGACGCTCAGTACCACTTCGTTTTCGGAAATGTGCATCACCTCCTGACAGCCTGTCGCTTCGTAGTAAATGTTGCCGTGCGTTAAAGGAACGCCTTTCGGTGTGCCGGTCGTCCCGCTCGTATACATCAAAACCGCCATATCTTCCGGTTTTGCCGGAGTCGGTTGTTTATCGTAATCCGCCGGGCGCG
The DNA here is from genome assembly GCA_043768465.1 of Pyrinomonadaceae bacterium. GTDB lineage: Bacteria > Acidobacteriota > Blastocatellia > Pyrinomonadales > Pyrinomonadaceae. Next base: position 12,409 of record JAYVKL010000244.1, on the reverse strand, counting down.
GAGTTTTTGCCCAATCGGAAAACTGCTGAAAACCGTCTGCCGATTTCGGATTTCGGATTTCGGATTTCGGATTTTTCGTTTCGTCCTTCGTTCTTTTTCCTTTGTTTTCCTCCTCGCCGTCGTGTCGCTGCGGTGAGATGTTTTCCTGGTCTTGGAGAACGACGGCGGGAATCTTTTTCCCCGTTCGCTCTTCAAGCCGGGGAAAAATTTTTATAAAATCCTCGCCCACGAACGCCATTTTCGCTTCGGAGTTTTCAAAAAAATTGTTGATTGTTTCAATTTCGCCGTGCGGGTCGATTGGAACGCAGACCGCGCCGCGAAAGAGAATTCCGAGATACGCAATCGCCCAGCGCGGATGGTTTTCGCCGATCAAAGCCACGCGGTCACCGAAAGCGATGCCTTCTTGTTCAAGCCGAAAAGCGACGGATCGAATCTGGTCGAGCATTTCCGCGAAAGTATATTCCGTGCCTTCCACGCCGATAATCCGCATCGCTAATTTGTCGTGGTTAGATTCGGCGGCGTTGATAATTAGCTGGCAAAAAGAATCCGTGGAAGTAACGGTTTTTTTGGAGTTTCTCGGATTCATATTTTTGTAACTTTTATTAGTGCTGCAAAATATCACAAATAAGCGGCTTCAAAATTTTATTATTTTGGTATCAAGCGAGGTTGACCGATTCCACCAACAGCAAACGAGTCCCGGCTGCCCCGCCGGGAAAGGCGAAGTAACCGGGCGGCAGCGGCACAAAAACCAAAAACTCCGGCAAACGGTGAAAACGTCTTTTAGGAAGCGTGAACCGCAATTTGAGTTGTTTCCCGAACCGCGGCTTTCGGAAGCGTCAATTGCAAAATGCCGTCCTTCAAATCGGCGACGACTTTTTCCGCGTCCACCGCGCTGTCAAGGGTCAATTGACGGAAAAAGCGATTGCTGCGCCATTCGCTTAGAACGGTGTTCTCATTTTCTTTTTTCGTGCGCGCTTCGGTTTTGCCGCTCAAAATCAAAAGATTGTCCTTGACGCTGATTTCGATTTCATCGGGACGGAAGCCGGGAACGACGGCGCGGACGTTGAACTGCTCGTCGGTTTCGGTAATCTCGACCGGCACGGGCAGCAAAATTTCCGATTCGGCTTTAAACCAATCTTCCACTTCTTTGCCGAACTCTCCGCCGCGTTTTTGGAAAAATTCATACGCTTTATGCCCCGTCGTTTTGGTTAAATCCGCGAGCCGCTCAAACATCTTTTCGGCTTCGACAAAAATCGGCGAGAAATTGTTTTTCCCTTGAGCGCCTTGCGCGGTCAACGCCGTTTCGTTATTCCCGCCAACTGTTTCGACGGAAGTATTTTTCTCTGTGTTCATTATTAAATTCTCCTTATTTTAGAATTAAAACCAATCGGCTTTAGTCTGGTATAAGTGCAAACGGCGTTCCGAGGGCAGGTTTCAGCAAATGTCTTAACGTACCGACACTTTAACGATTTTAAGATTTTTAACTTGAAGAAATGTTCACCGAACAATGAAAAAATTCGCACCTGACCGCGAATTTTTTCATTGTTTGATGGGGAAATAGGCAAGCCTATCGCATTTTCGGCGAACGGCTCAACGGCGTGATGAAAATTGCCGTTACACCGTAAACTTAATGCTAATTTCGGCTTTGCCAAAATAGTCGGCTTTTGCCCAAAAAGCCTTAGTGCTTTCTAGTCGCTGTTTCACCCTCACGTCCAATGATTTGTTCAGTGCGTCAATCATCTTTAGGATGCTCTTGAGCGAACGGCATGTTGGAAAAACGAATTGGCGTATCTATCATTTTTCGGCTTGGCGAAGGGCAGGATTTTTAGCACTACAGTTTATACGAAGCACAAAATGTCATCGAAGCACGTCAGCCCGCTTTTTGCTAAACCGATGTTAGGTGCTGGCGTTTTCGTTTGCGGTTTTATTTTCAATTCTATATTCATCTATCTGGCTCAAAAGTTCCATTGACTTTATCACCGGACTCCATTCATTTCCATTAAAAATCAACCTGAACCATTTTTTATCTCTATTCTCATATTTGATATTACGAAAAAGCCAAACAGCAAGGAAAGTAAATAAAAGAGTAACTACGATTTGAATCGTATATAAGACAATATTTCCATTTTCAAGCATACTTTCATTCCAGTAAAAGGTTGTCCACACCGGAAGCTGTAGAAAAAGGATACGGGTAACCCATAGCGTTGATGATTTCAATCGGGCTAATTTTTCCTGCGTTGCCAATATCGGTTCGCTAATATCAACCTGATGTATAAGGATTAACTGATAGATATAAATCACAAGGGCTATTGCAGTAAGTAACACTTGAATACCCGCTGAAATCAAAAAAAACTTACTGACCATATTAAAGGCGAATATAAATAGGTTGATAATTATCACCCCGCCACAGCCAACCCAGACTAAGCCGACCAAAATGGTGAAAATCTTAATGGGCATCATAGAAGCCAGAAAAGACTTAACTTTCATTCTGGTTATATCTTCTGCGTTCTTTCTGTTAAGCAACAGATTTTCTTCCAACTTTTTGTCGTAAGATTTCCAAAGATTGATGATTTCCGTGTCTTCCATTTGTGTTAAGTTTTTATGCTTGAAAATTTTTGTTTTAATATGGTCTTGATTCTTCCGATTTTGGTCGCCACGTTGGTTTCTGAAATTCCAATGATTTCAGCTATTTCTCTGTGACTCCTTTCTTCGAGATAGAGCAGCATAAGAGCCTTGTCCAGTTCCTTTAGTTCTGAAATGAATTGCAGTAAAAGGTTAATGTTTTTTTCTGTATCGTTTGTTGAACTTGTTTCTGCAAAATTCAGAATACTGTCTGTTATCGGATGAGCAATTTCTTTTCTGCGATTTTCTTTGCGATAAAATGAAATGGCTACATTCAAAGCAATACGATATATCCAAGTTGAATATTTGTATTGGTCATTGTATGTTTCAAATGATTTCCACAATTGAACAATAATTTCTTGTATAAGGTCGTTTCTGTCTTCATTGTCTTTGCAATATGAGTTTGCAATTTTGTAAAGAATTCCTTTGTGGCTTTCTATAACGGATAAAAATAATTCATTTTTATTTTGATTCTCCATCTGTCTTACAATTTCAATTTTAGAAACCACTTTTTAACTTCGTCCATTGCTTTTGCATTATGGCGAACTCCATTATGCGTTGCTCCGTCAACAACAATTACCTTTCCTTTACTATTTTTTGTTACAGCAGGCTCAAATTCGCCGGCGACAAATACCTCCTCTTTACTTCCTACAACAACAAGTAATGGTTTTTTGACAGCTTTAAGTCCGGCTTTATAATCATCAGGAGCCATACTTGCACTAGCCCGGTAGCTATATTTATTGAAGCCCATTTCTTTTGGTAAATTGAAAAATAATATTGGAAGATTATCGTATTTGTGGATACCAATTGAATGGTACATATTAAGCCCAATAATACGTTGAATATGAATTTTCATAAATGGCTCTGTAGCCGTATCTGTGCTTGCAGTAGGTTTGGGTAAAGTTGGAGCATTATGTCCTAACAATGGTGCAAATAACACATAGCCGTCTATCTTTTGAACGTCTTTTTTCATTGCATATCGCAATGCTATGCCGCCACTCATTGAATGAGCTGCAATAATTATTTTTCCACTGGGTTTATTCTTTTTAATACTTGAAATTACATCTGATACATCATCTGCATATTGGTCAATATAATCTACATCGCCCGCAGTTCCTTCTGATTGTCCGTGTCCGCGAAAATCTATTGCAATGACTTCCGCGCTGGCAGCATCTCTTAATAATCCTGCATTTCTGTTCATTGTATAGCTGCTTGAAAGCACACCGTGAAGCAACACGATGGTTGTGTTGGATTGAAAAGAGAATTTTCTGGCGAATAGTTGCTTGCCGTCTCTCATTGAGAATTTAAGAGATTCGCTTTTATAAACCTGGTCAAAGCCCATATCCGCGATTTGGGTGCTGTCAATTTCCTGCGGCTGGAATGGTTTAAATGTTGGCTCAGGCAAACCAATTAGTTTATGAGCTTCTTCAGCAATTTTCACCGTGTCAATTGCCGTTTTTTTTATGCGATTATCTTGAGCGATAACACAATTTACTGTAAGTGTCATCAATGCAACTGATAATAGAAAAGCATTCAGCTTAGGTTTTGTTTTTTTATTGTCCATTTGTTTAAATAATTAAGAGTTAAAATTTCTCTGTCTCCTAATTGTTCGCACAAGTGTTGGGAATATCACAGTTTAATTGAAAATATTTTTCAATTGTCTATTTTAAAGTCATTTGTCAGGATGTAGAGTTGGCTGTCCAAAAAGCACCGAACTTTGAATTCTACGGAGACCTTTTCCGTAGAATTTTATCAATTCAAAACAATACGCGGCAGTTTTTCGCAAGTTGGTTTTGCCTGTTTCAGTTGCTCGTTACTTGCAAAGTTTTCCGTTCTCACAACCTCCACTTTCTATAACCGCTAAAATATTAGACAAAAGGCAAGCGCGAAATAATTCACGGTTAATCGTGTGAAATTTCGCGCTTGAAGCTGGAATCCGCAATTGTTTTAACCTCTAAAAATCGCTATTCCTTATAAACCAACCAAAATACGTGACAGGCACAATCATTGCCAAATAAATTTGTTATTCAGCAAAGTTTCGACCGTAAAATTGTGGATTAGATAAAGGTCATTAAATCACAGGAATTTCAAATTTAAGGAGTAAAGAGATGAAAAAATCAATAGCTTTGTTCGGCGGTTTAGGACTTGGCGCCGGACTGATGTATTTATTCGACCCCGATAAAGGCAACCGCCGCCGCGCGATTATGCGCGACCGCGGGCTGCATCTTTCAAAAACTGCAAACCGCGAACTTAACCGGAAGGCAAAGGATTTGCGTAACCGCGCAGGCGGCATTGTTGCTGAAACAAAAAAACTCGTTTCGAGTGAAATCGCCGCGGATGAGCGGCTTGCGGGACAGATTCGCACTCTTCTGGGTCGGATTTCGTCGCATCCGCACGCGGTGAAAACCGTCGTCGAAGAAGGAAAGGTAACTGTCAGCGGCTTGATTTTGACCGATGAAATCGAACCGGTTCTCAAGGGCATCACGTCAATTGGCGGCGTTAAGGAAATCGAAAACAAACTCGAAGCGCACGCGAGCGCGGAACACGTTTCGTCTTTGCAGGGCGAAAACAGAATCACGACGGTTCCGCGGCGGAATAAAGGCTGGTCGCCGCCGGCGAGAATTTTGGCGGCGGCGGCGGGCGGCGGGCTGGCGTTGTATGCCGCGAAACGACGCGATACGGTCAGTTCGCTGCTGGCTTCCGTCGGGGTCGGACTGTTGGCGCGTTCTGTGGCGAACAAACCGCTCGTTAATCTCCTGGCGGCAAACGGCGACGGGGCAATCGAAGTGCATAAAACCATAAAAATTAATGCCGCGCCCGAAAAGGTTTTTGAAATTGTCAAAAATCCGCAGTATTTTCCGAATTTTATGTCGCACGTTCGCGAAGTTCAGCCGGTCGGCAATAACCGCTATCAATGGACGGTTGACGGCATCGCAGGATTTCCGGTCAGTTGGGAAACCGAAGTTACCGAAGTCGTTCCGAATGAGTCAATCAAATGGAAAAATGCCGGTGATGCGAAAAACGGACAGACGGGCGGGCTGCGTCTGGAAAAAACCGATGACGGCGGGACGCGCCTGCACGTCGAGATGGATTACCGACCAATCGGCGGTTCGCTCGGTCATTTTGTCGCCGGACTTTTCAGTCGCAATCCGAAAAGTGAGATGGACGACGATCTTTTGCGGCTGAAAACCTATATCGAGCAAGGAAAAATGCCGCACGATGCGGCGGCAAAAAGGAGAAATGATATGAAAATCGAAGAAATTATGACGAAAAATCCGAAGTTCTGCACGGATACGACGAGCTTGCACGAAGTCGCGCAGATGATGCTGGAAAATGACTGCGGCTGTATTCCGGTGGTCGAAAACGCGGAAAATAAAAAACCAATCGGAATGATTACCGACCGCGATATTACGATTCGCACCGTCGCGCATAACAAAAATCCGCTTCAGATGATTGCGGGCGAAGTGATGACGGACAGCGTAATCACGGTTACGCCCGCGATGAACGTCGAAGAATGCTGTCAAAAGATGGAGAGAAATCAGATTCGGCGCGTCGCGGTCGTTGATGAAAACGGCGCGTGCTGCGGCATCGTCGCGCAGGCGGATATTGCCAGAACCGCCCCGATGTTTGAAACCGCCGAACTCGTCAAAGACGTTTCGCTGGCGGCGCGGGCGGCGTCATAAATGGTTAATCATAGTTTGAGGCGGCAAAATGCAGAAAGAATTTCAAAATCGTGTGGAAGCCGGACGACAATTGGCGGCGAAACTGACGGCATATAAAGACCGGCGGGACGTTGTAATTTTGGCTCTTCCGCGCGGCGGTGTCCCCGTCGGTTACGAAGTGGCAAAAGCATTGAACGCGCCGCTCGATGTTTTTATCGTCTGCAAACTCGGTGTGCCGGGACAGGAAGAACTGGCTTTCGGCGCGATTGCTTCGGGCGGCGTAACCGTATTTAACGAAGCACTGGTGCAGGCATTGCGCTTGCCGCCGGCACTGCTCGACAGAGTCGTCGAAAAAGAGCGGAAAGAACTCGAAAGGCGGGAAAAACTTTACCGCCCCGGAAAAGCCGCGCCTGATTTGAGTGGGAAAACCGTCATCATCGTCGATGACGGTTTGGCAACCGGCGCGACGATGCGGGCGGCAATTGCCGCCATCCGAACCTTGAAGCCGTTACAAATAGTTGTTGCCGTGCCGGTCGCTTCCAGCGATACTTGCCGCGATCTGAAGACGAAAACCGAAGCCCTGTGCGTCTGCGTGATGACACCCGAACCGTTTTACGGTGTCGGAATGTGGTATCGGGATTTTGAGCAGACAACCGACGAAGAGGTTTGCCGTTTGTTGGGACAAACCGCGAGTCTGACAAGAAAAGCGGCTTAAATTTTAATCGGGAGGTGAATGAAAATGGAAGAAAATTTTGAAAGGGAATGCGCTCATAAGCCATGCAGCTGTCCGGCTTATACGGGCAGCGATTATTGCTGCCCGTGGTGCGAAAAAGTTGAAGATTCGACTGACTGCGATTGCGGACACGACGATTGCCGCGCCGAGGCATAAGCGTTTGCGTATTTTAGAATGTATTCGGAGGATTGTGATGCCGGGAATAAAAAAAGGATTCGATGCCGACCGGAAGGAAAACTACGTCAGCATCACCGATTTTATAACCGAGCAGAATAAATACGAGTTTTCCTGCGGAAAGTGCGGCAAAATTTTCTATGCCGACCAGCCGACATTTGAAAACATCAACCGGACTGTCGAACAAGGTTTGGACAATTCATTCCTTTGTGAAAATTGCCGCCGGAGAGACGAAGAAGCGGCTGACGAAACCCGGTAGAATGACGAGAAAACACGCTGACAATCTGGGAAAAGATTCGCCGCCGCGTTTATTTATTTTGTTTATTTATTCGACTCTCGCTTTTAATTGAAAATTCAGTCAGACGATTTTTTAGGGAGAAATATACTATGTCAGAAGTCCAAACAGAAATTTTATGCCGGCATCAGAATTGCGAATGCCCGTGTTCATCACCGGACGATTATTGCAGCGACTACTGCAAAAACGCCGACCAAACCGGAACACCGGATGTTGTTTGCGAGTGCGGGCATCCCGAATGCCCGATATAAAAAAGAGATTTAATGCTGACCGGATGAAACCGCCGGAAAAATAGTTGACCAAAACGAATATAAGGATTAAAGGATATGAGCCGAAAGGGTTTTGGAAAAGAAAATCGGGATGTTGAGATACCGGCGGGGAATGTTCGGCTTGACGGCGAATTGATTATTCCCGAGGGCGCGACGGGCATTGTTTTGTTCGCGCACGGTTCGGGCAGCAGCCGGCACAGCCCGCGCAATCAGTTTGTGGCGCGGGTCATTCGTGAAGGCGGAATCGGAACTCTTTTATTCGATTTGCTGACGCGCGAAGAAGAATCGGCTGATATTTACACGCGGCATTTGCGTTTCGACATCCGACTGCTGGCGGAACGCTTGATGGAAGCGACGCGCTGGCTGGAAAAAGATAACGATATACAGGATTTGAACGTCGGCTATTTCGGCGCAAGCACGGGCGGCGGCGCGGCACTCGTCGCGGCGGCTGAATTAGGCGCGGACGTGAAAGCGGTCGTTTCCCGCGGCGGCAGACCTGATTTGGCAGGGGCGGCTTTACCGAAAGTAACCGCGCCGACGCTTTTGATTGCCGGCGAGCGCGACGAGCCGGTAATCGAAATGAACGAAGCAGCACTGGCACAATTGAACTGTGAAAAAGAACTGAAAATCGTGCTGAACGCGACACATTTATTTGAAGAACCGGGAACGCTTGAAGAGGTAGCGCGGCTGGCAACCGAATGGTTCAAGCGACATCTATCCGGCGAATCAGGCAGCGGAGTCTAAAATTAATACCAAGGAGAAGCATTGTGTTTGTCTTTGAGTAAAAAACCAAAAATTAAGGAGGTAAAAATGACAACAACTAAAGAATCGAAAGGCAAGAAAAGAGAAAACCCGGGCGCAACCGGCGAAGGCGAATTTTATCACATCGAAGTCAGACCGAAGGAAGAATTTAAAACTTTTCGGACACAGGACGTTGGCGAAAAAGGCGGACTTGAGCGCGTCGGCGGGCAACGCGAAAACGGTTCCTGGGACACGGTGAAATGGCTCGTGAGCAAAGAAATGGCGCACGTCGAAAACGGCAAACTCGTCGCCGACCACCCGGATGCAAAAGAACTTTTCGATGAATTAAGCTCTAAACCGAAACATATCGAAGGCGACCGTTTCGAGGCGAAAGACCGTCCGCCCGCAGCAGAGAAAGACAAGCCGACCGGGGCGCAGGAACAAGCGCGGACAAAAAAGGCGCAGAATGATTAGTTTCGAGGTTTTAGGGCTGGAATTGAGTTGATATGCCGCTGATTTTGTAGGGCGATATGAGGAAGTAATACGATGAGAATTTTAGTTGCAACCGATGGTTCTGATTTTAGTCAAGCGGCAATTGAAAAATGCTGCTGGATTGTTGCCAAACCGGAAGTCACGGCGATAAAAATCGTTTCCGTTTATCAAGTTATTGTGTCGCTCGATATACAAGCCGCTTCAATAGAATATGTTCAGGAACTTGAAGACGCAGCGCATAAACAGGCGGAAGATTTCGTCGCCCAAGCCGCCGCCGTAATTCGAGAATGTTTTCCGAATTCAAACATTGATATAACCACGCAGGTTCCAACGGGCGCATCCGACCGGGTGCTTATCGAAACGGCGAAAGAGTGGAACGCGGATTTGGTTGTCGTCGGCTCGCACGGGCGCGGTTTCTGGGGACGAATGATGGTCGGCTCGATTTCCGATTCGCTCGTTCATCACGTGCCGTGTTCGGTTCTCGTCGTCCGAAAAACAGGACGCGAAAACGAGCAGCGTTTTGGCAGGACAAAACCAGGACACTCCGGGAATTGAAAATATGACGGAAGTGTCGGTTTTTTATTAGTTGCAAACGGAGTTTTCAAAACATACTTGAAAACTCGAAATTAAATTACAAGGAGATAAGAAAATGGAAAATACTACCACAGGAAATATGATGACGGCGATTTTTCGCAACAGCAAAGATGCGGAAAACGCTTATCAGGAAGTTTTGAATCGCGGTTACAAACGCGACGACGTAAGCGTTTTGATGTCGGAAGACACGCGCACGCGCCATTCCGGCACGAACACGAAACTCGGCAGTAAAGCGGCGGAAGGAACGGGAGTCGGCGCGGCAGTCGGCGGGACGGTCGGCGCGATTATCGGGGCGATTGCCGCCATCGGAACGAGCATTTTGCTTCCGGGCTTGGGTTTGGTGGTCGCCGGACCTTTGGCGGCGGCTCTGGTGGGCGGCGGCGCGGGCAGCCTCACCGGCGGACTGATGGGCGCGTTAATCGGTTCGGGCATCCCGAAAGAAACGATTCAGCACTATGAAACCGGTTTACGCGAAGGCGGAATCGTTCTCGGTTTTCACCCTCGCACCGCCGCCGAAGTCAGCGAAGTGGAAAACATTTGGCAAAATTACAACGCCGAGCATATCTATCGTTAACTTTAGATATTTATAAACACCGGCGGCGGAATTTTCAATCGGAGTTTGCCGTCGGTGTTCCTGAAAATAATCGGGTATGAAGAACAATACGCGAGTCCGTTTTCGTTTATGCGTCGTTTCAGCGAGGAAATAATTTGGGGATGTTATGAAAAGCGAAGACATAAATAAGATTCGGGAAAAAGCCGTTACGTTAAAAGGCACGGCTGATGTGGCGGACGAAATTCTCGCTTTTTGTGGTGACGCGAAATTCGTTTTGATCGGCGAAGCCTCGCACGGAACGCACGAATTTTACAAATACCGCGCCGAAATTACAAAACGCTTGATTGCGGAAAAAGGATTTTCGGCGGTCGCCGTCGAAGCCGATTTTCCCGACGCTTACCGCGTCAATCGCTACGTTCACGGCGCAGGGCGCGATAAAACGGCGGAGGAATCATTGTCGGATTTTCGACGTTTTCCGCTTTGGATGTGGCGCAATGCCGACGTTTTGGATTTTGTCGGCTGGTTGCGGGCGCACAATGACAATCAATACCCGCCTTCAAAAATCGGTTTTTACGGATTGGATTTATACAGCCTTCATTCTTCGATGAGAGCCGTTCTCGATTATCTCAATAAAATTGACCCGGCGGCGGCACAGCGGGCGCGTTATCGTTATTCGTGCTTTGATCATTTCGGCGAAGACGCGCAGCATTACGGCTACGCGGCAAATTACAATCTAAAAAATTCCTGCGAAAAGGAAGTCGTCAATCAGTTAATCGAACTGCGCCGCCGCGCCGCCGATTATATGAACCGCGACGGTTTCATCGCCCGCGACGAATACTTTTTCGCCGAGCAAAACGCGCGGCTCGTCAAAAACGCCGAAGAGTATTACCGCGAGATGTTTCGCGGGCGCGTGTCGAGTTGGAACTTGCGCGACCGGTATATGGCGGAAACTTTGTACGCTTTGGCGGCGCATCTTGAAACACAGGGACAAGCGGTGAAAATCGTCGTCTGGGAACACAATTCGCATTTAGGCGACGCGCGGGCGACGGAAATGGGCGAACGCGGCGAGTGGAATGTCGGACAACTCGTGCGCGAGAAATACGGCGAAAATGAAACTCGTCTCATCGGATTGACGACTCATTCGGGAACGGTGACGGCAGCTTCAAATTGGGACGAAGCGGCGCAGCCCAAACGAGTTCGCCCGGCACTCGAAAATAGTTACGAACGGCTTTTTCATGAAACCGGATTGCCGGGATTTTTTCTCAATCTGCGCGACGAAGAAACAAAGGAAATTTTATCCAAGCCGCTTTTGGAACGCGCCATCGGCGTAATTTACCGACCAGAAACCGAGCGGCTCAGTCATTATTTTGCCAGCGTTTTGGCGGAACAATTCGACGGCGTGATTCATTTTGACGAAACCCGCGCCGTCGAACCGCTTGACCACGTTCCGGGTTGGACGCACGATGATGCGCCGGAAACTTATCCCGAAGGAATTTAAGATGACTTTGAAGTCACAGATGACGAATCAAACATTCAAAATAGATAAAGGAGAAATTTATGAAGAAGACCGTGGGTTTATGGATAGATCACAAAAAAGCCGTAATCGTGTTTGTAACAGGCGCAGAGGAAGAAATAAAGCTGATTCATTCAGATATTGAAGAACAGCGGATTGAAGAACAGGGCAGACAAAATGGCAGGTCAATTCCGTCAGACGATATTCGCCTGAGAGTGTTGACGGAACACCTTAATACTTATTACGGGGAAGTGATTTCGTGCATTCGTGATGCAGAATCCATTTTATTATTTGGTCCCGGCGAAGCGAAAGGCGAACTGAAAAAACGTATTGAGAAAGATAATCTCGGTGAACGCATAGTGGGAGTCGAGACCGCCGACAAGATGACCGATCAGCAGATTGTGGCGAAAGTTAAAAATCACTTTCCTCACCGGAGTCTGGCAGATGGTTAGAGTCTAGCTCCAAATGATACCCGAACCATTATACGGTGTCGGATTTTGGTATCGGGTTTTTCTCGCGACCAAAGATTTCAAATTCAGCTTCTTGCCGAAAATATCGAGAAATTTCCCCGGCATAAATTTGCAGTGTTTGAATAGCGAAAGGAGATTTTTATTATGCAATCTAAAAACGACGAACAAATTAAACACCAAGTAGGAAGCGAGCTTAAATGGGACACTCGAACCTCGAACTTGGATATTCAGGTTGATGTGTCGGACGGAATTGTTACTTTGACCGGAGTTATTCCGAGCTACGCGCAAAAA
>JAYVKL010000243.1:0-12376 GCA_043768465.1 Pyrinomonadaceae bacterium | reverse complement strand
CGACCAGCGTTTTCGCGTCGCTGCTCGTCTCATTTCTCGCCCCCGTGACACCCGCACGAGAAACCGCGTAAACAAAACCGCTCGCCTTTTCGCAGATTTTCTTCAGCCGTTCGTCGCTCGAAGTCGGCGCGGCGAGCATTATCAAAGACAAGTTCTTCGCCGTTAAAATCGCGCGAAATTCTCCCGCCTCTTCCGGGACTAAATCCGTCACGAGAATTCCGTCAACACCCGAACTAACGGCTTCGTCAGCGAATCTCTCCAACCCGAACTGCAAAATCGGATTGAAATAGCTGAACAAAATAACCGGCGTTTCGCATTTTTCAGCGCGAACTTCCGCGACGATTCGTAAAATATCGCCGACCGAAATCAGATTCAGCAGTGCGCGTTCCGCCGCCGCCTGAATCGTTACGCCGTCCGCCACCGGATCGGAAAACGGAACGCCGAGTTCGATGATGCTCGCACCTTGCCTTGCCAATTCTAAAATCAACGCTTTCGTCGTTTCTAAATCGGGATCGCCCGCCACGATAAACGGAATAAATCCGCCGCGCTTTTTGGCTTTTAATTCCCTAAATTTTTCGTCAATTCGATTTTTCACGTTTCTACCTTTTTTAGCCGCAGAGTTCACAGAGAACACCGAGATTAGTAGCTATCTTTAGATAATTCTTTGCATTCTCTGCGTAACCTTCGCGTCCTTTGCGGTTAATTTTGCTTTTTAATTTTAACCGCAAAGGTTAATCGCAAAGGTCGCCAAGTGATTTTTGAAATAGCTTCTATTTAATTTATCTCTGAGTCCTCTGTGAACTCTGTGGCTAAAATCATATTTCCAGCATTTCTTGAACTTGATTAACATCTTTGTCGCCGCGCCCCGAAAGATTGCAGATAATCGTTTGCGACGGCGACATTTCCGGCGCGAGTTTTAACAAATGGGCAATCGCGTGCGAGCTTTCGAGCGCGGGAATAATGCCTTCGGTCTGCGATAAAATTTGAAACGCCCTCAACGCTTCGTCGTCCGTCGCCATCGCGTATTCAACGCGCCCGATTGATTGCAAAAAAGCGTGTTCTGGTCCGACCGAAGCGTAATCGAGTCCGGCGGAAATCGAATGCGTCAGCGCAATTTGCCCGTTTTTGTCCTGAAGAAGATAGCTTTTCGTTCCCTGCAAAACACCGATCTTCCCGCCGCCCGCCTTATTAAATCGCGCCGCGTGTTCGCCGAGATTATTGCCTTTGCCGCCCGCTTCCACGCCGATCATTCGCACGGTTTCATCATTCAAAAACGGATGAAAAAGTCCGATTGAGTTTGAACCGCCGCCGACGCAAGCCACCAAAGCGGTTGGCAATTCGCCGTTTCTCTCTAAAAACTGCTGCCGCGATTCTTTGCCGATAACCGATTGAAAATTCCGCACCATCAACGGATACGGATGCGGACCTAACGCGCTTCCCAAAAGATAATAAGTCGAATCAACATTCGTCACCCAATCGCGCAACGCTTCGTTGATCGCGTCCTTCAGAGTTTTAGAACCGGAATCAACGCCGCGCACTTCCGCGCCCAAAAGCTGCATCCGAAAAACATTCAAAGACTGCCGCCGCATATCTTCGGTTCCCATATAAACGACGCATTCCAAACCGAATAGAGCGCAAACCGTCGCCGTCGCCACGCCGTGCTGACCCGCGCCGGTTTCGGCGATAATCCGCTTTTTACCCATTCGGCGGGCGAGCAAAATCTGCCCGACGGCGTTGTTGATTTTATGCGAACCGGTGTGTCCCAAATCCTCGCGCTTCAAATAAATCTGCGCTCCGCCGAGCGATTCCGACAATCTTTGCGCGTGAAAAAGCGGAGTCGGGCGACCCGAAAAATCTTTTAATAACTGCAAAAAATCTACTTGAAAATCCGCGTCGTCGCGCACGGCAAAATACGCGCTCGTCAATTCTTCGAGCGGGGACATCAGCGTTTCGGGAACAAACCGCCCGCCGAATTCGCCCCAATAACCGCGTTCGTTTGGTTGGTAATTCATAAATTTTAGTGATTGTCGGGATTATCCACCGCCAAACCTTCGGCAACGGCGGCTGAATTTAGATTATTATCTGCTGAAACAAAAGTGAAATTAGTGATTCCGCCTTGTGATAAACGGTTTCTGACATTTAGCGCAACTGCGAGTTGCGTCGTGTCATAACCTCGCAACCCGTGTTTTTGAGCCAATAAAATTCCTTCTTGGACAATTTTTGGAGTTAAATCAACGACAATAAGTCTTTTGTCAAAATCACGTTTAAATCTTTTTATTGCTTTATCTGCAAATGATTGGCTGATGCTGTTGCCTTTTACCCGTCGCGTGATCGCCGAAATAATTTCAATTCCTGTAATACTCGCCGCAAAAACATCATTAGCGGCGGGACCAACTTGGCTGATTACCCAATTTGTTCCGGTTTCGACGATATATTTTTTCATCAAACCGCTCGAATCGAAAAATAAAACCGCCATTAGTTTCTATCTTCAAGTAAGGTTTCGGAGAACGGTCTGCCTTCAATTTCAATCGGTTCAAAATCGTCCTCTTCATCAAAAATACCTCCGGGAATATGGCTAATCATCCCTTCCGCTAACATTTTGCGTAGAATTTCATTTGAAACGCGAGCGTTTTCCGGCTGTCTTTCCGTTGCTCTTTCAATAATAATTCTTACCCGTTCGTGTTCTTTAAGATTTGCCGGAACTCCCGAAACAGGTTTGAAAATACCGTTTTCATAAATTGCTTCAACTGTTGTCATAATTTTAAATTTTAACACACCTCAATTTTCGCCTAAATCTTCTTTTTCCAACTTAAATTCTTCTAAAAGCGCGAAAAATAAATCAACAGCTTTTTCTTCATCATTGTCTACTTTTTCTAAAAGTCTTCGGGCATAACTCCAAGCCCCATTTTCTCTATATTTATGTCTAACAAATTCATCAAAATCGGTGAAAAATGAATAGGTATTGTAATCGGCTTTACTTTGTTTTAATGCTATCTCAAAACCGAGAAAAAATCTGTGCAAAAAAGTCAATGATTTTTCACCGACAATCATCTTCGGATAACGCTGAATAAAAGATAGAAAATTTATAAAATTCTCGTTTTCATTTCTATCTTTATTTTTTACTTTGGAAATAAAATTGATTAGTTCAACTCTATCTTTTACTCCGTAAACTCTTTCAATTCCGCTGCAAACGTCAACTGCAAAAGTTTTTGTATCGTAAATTGCCCGAATTACATTTTCGTGCGTTAATCCACCCGCGAGATACATTTTCGGAAAAATCTCCCGCACTTTTTTCGCAATTTCCCAATCGAAAATCTCGCCCGTTCCGCCGCGTTCTTTCGGCGAATATGCGTCGAGCAAAATCGCGTCAACTTCGTATTGCAAAACATCTTCGGGTTGAAATTCGCCTGACACGCGGAAGGCTTTGATGATTTCGAGATTCGTTTTCGCTTTTAGTTGGCGGGCGAATTCGGGCGTTTCTTCGCCGTGCAGTTGGAGCGCGTCGAGTTTGGCGATTCGGGCAGTTTCGATAATTCTATTCAAAGTTTCATTGACGAAAACGCCAACTTTCAAAACCTTTGCGGAAATCTGCTCGATAATCCCACGCGCCTTTTCAGGCGTAATGTAACGCGGACTTTGCTCGTAAAAATTAAAGCCGAGCGCGTCCACGCCGAATTTTGCCGAAACGAGCGCGTCTTCGAGATTTGTAATGCCGCAAATTTTAACCTTCGTCATAAATGATTTATTTACAGGGATGACAGGATGAAATGGATAAGAAAAATTAAACTTATTGCTTTATCCCTGTTCATCCTGTCATCCCTGTAAATTTCTTCAATTCGTCCGCCGCGTTCCCGCTTCGCATCAAAGTTTCGCCGATCAGAAATCCGGCAAATCCGAGTTCGCGCAGTTCTAAAATTTCATCTTTCGTCGAAATTCCGCTTTCGGTAATCATCAGCGCGGTTTCGGGCGCGTGCTTTATCAATTCACGCGAAACGTCCATAGAGACCACAAACGAACGTAAATCGCGGTTGTTCACGCCGATGATTTTCGCGCCGATTCTTTTCACACGCTCCAACTCTTCCAAAGTATGAACTTCGACGAGCGCGTCGAGTCCCAAAATTCCTTCGGCTAAATCGTATAACTTCGCTAAAGTTGCGTCGTCCAGCATCGCCGCAATCAGCAAAATCACATCCGCACCCGCTTCCGCCGCCTCGTAGATTTGAAATTCGTCAAAGATAAAATCCTTTCGCAGAGTCGGCGTTTTAACCGCCCCTCGCGCCGTCCGCAAATCTTCCAGACTGCCGCCAAATCTATCTTCTTCCGTCAAAACCGAAATCGCACACGCGCCGCCGTTTTCGTAGTTTCGCGCGACTTCGGCAACGTCAATTTTGCCGTTAATCACGCCCTTCGACGGCGAAGCGCGTTTGATTTCGGCGATGATATTGATTTGATCGCGCTGCAAATTTTGGCGCAGACGATGTTTCTCCGCCGTTTCGCGTCCGGCAATCGCCGCCCGTTTCAGTTCGTCAAAATCGCACATTTGTTTGGCGATTGCCAGCCGTTTCTTTTTTAATTCGATGATTTCAGCTAGAAACATATTTTTGAAACCGCAGATGAATGCCGATGAACGCAGATTTTGAAAGCTAAGCAAACGGTTTTATGCTTGAGTAGATCAGCAAAATAATCAAGCATCCTGCTTCGTTCAGAGTTCAAACTTCAGTTTGAAAAATCCGCCGCGCTTTGCCGGCGGAGACACGTCGAGAGCGTAGACTCTAGTACGAAATCAAAACGCCGTGAAACTTTTGTTGACCTGCTTATTAGTCTGTAAATTAAGTTTTTTGGTATTTGCTCTCTGCGTCCTCCGCGTCTCTGCGTGAAATTATTTCTGACAAAAAAGAAATTTCACGCAGAGACGCGGAGGACGCAGAGAATTAGAAATCCTTCAAAATTTAATTTACAGACTACTTATCTGCGTTTATCCGCGTTCATCGGCGGTTAATTTTCTTTCGTTCTGTCTTTCAAACTCTCCAATTTTGCCAGTGCTTTTCCGCATTCTAAACTGTCTTCGGCGACTGAAAAAGCGTTTTGCAGATCACCCGTTTTCCCCGCAATATAAATCGCCGCCGCCGCGTTGATTAAAACTATGTTTCGTGCGTTTTCATTCGCTCGATTGCCGCGCAAAACGTCCGTAATAATCTTCGCGCTTTGCGTCGCCGAGCATTTGGAAAAACCGAAAGTCGTATTTTCCAATCCGAAATCAGCGGGTGAAATCTCGAAAGTTTCAACTTTGCCGCCGGATATTTCCGCAACGAAAGTGTTCCCGTTCAAAGTGATCTCGTCCAAACCGTCGGAGCCGTGAACGATCCAGGATTTTTTCGTTCCCAATTTTGCCAAAACCTTAGCGGTTTTTTCGACCAAATCTTTGCGCCACACGCCGATGATTTGATGCGGCGCGTTCGCCGGATTGCAGAGCGGTCCGAGATTATTAAAGATCGTCGGCACGCCCAACTCGCGGCGGACTTTGCCGAGTGTCGGCGACAGCGCGTGAAAGTTCGGCGCAAACATAAAGCAGATGCCGATTTCATTCAGGCATTTTTCCGCCGCTGCCGCTTCGACCGCCGGATCAACTCCGAGTTCCGAAAGCACGTCCGCGCTGCCGCAGTTGCTGGTGGCGGCGCGATTGCCGTGTTTGGCGACCGGCAACTCCGCGCCCGCGATGACGAACGCAGCGGCGGTTGAAACATTAAAAATCTTCGCCGCACTTCCGCCCGTGCCGACAATATCCACGAAAGTTTCGTGTTTGGAATTAACTTTCACGGCTCGACTCCGCATCAATTTCGCCATTGCAAAAAGTTCGTTGTCGGTTGCGCCTTTTGCCTCCAGAGCGAGCAAAACGGCGGCGATCAAATTTTCGTCTTCAGTTTCCGCCTGCAACGCCGTAAAAAATTCGACGGCTTCGCTTTCCGACAAATCTTTGCCGTCTGACAGAATTTCGTGAAAATTTTCCAGTGACGATTTCATAAAATTTAATTTACAAGCCGGTGAGCCAATACGGAATTTTGCTTCGTTCAGAGTCCAAACGCGGAATGCACTTTGCAAACCGCCGGCGAAGCGCAGCGGAAATCAAACTCAAGCGCGGACTCTGAACAAAGACAAAATATCTCATAATTTGCAACGACCTGTTTACCAACCGCTAAAAACCCAAAAAAATCCAAGCACTCTATTTCGCGCCTTTCGCGTTTTTCGCGGTTAAATTCTTCACTCCGCGCCCTCGGCGATTTCGATGGTTCTCAGAAGTGCCTGCGCTTTATTAACGGTTTCCTCGAACTCCAATTCGGGAATCGAATCGGCGACGATGCCCGCGCCGGCTTGAATTTCCGCCGCTCCGTTTTCCAGAACGAGCGTCCGAATCGTAATACAAACGTCCAGATTGCCCGAATAATCAATGTAGCCGACCGCGCCCGAATAAATTCCGCGCGGTGTCGGTTCTAGCTTTTGGATAATCTGCATCGCCCGAACTTTCGGCGCACCGGAAACGGTTCCGGCGGGGAAGCAGGCGGCGAGCGCGTCGAACGCATCGAATTCGTCGCGCAAATCAGCGTGTAAATAGCTGACGAGATGCTGAACGTGCGAATACTTTTCAACCTGCATCAAGTTTTCGACTTTGACCGAGCCGAATTTCGCGACGCGCCCTAAATCGTTGCGTCCCAAATCAACCAGCATCAAATGTTCGGCGACTTCTTTGGCATCGTTTCGCATTTCGACGGCTAAAAAATCATCTTCTTTCGCCGTCGCGCCGCGCTTGCGAGTTCCGGCAATCGGGCGATATTCGAGTTTTCGGTCAATAGATTTGACGAGCATTTCCGGCGACGCGCCGACGATTTCCTGCTCGCCGATTTTCAACAAAAACATATAAGGCGACGGATTCAACGAGCGCAGAGCGCGATAAATCGCTACCGCGTCGGCGTTCGTTTTTCTGGTAAAACACTGCGACAAAACGACTTGATAACATTCGCCCGCCGCAATCATCTCTTTAATTTCACGGACGGCGTTTTCAAAATCCGCGCGTTTCCAATTCGATTCGACAGTTTTGGAATCTGGGATCTGAAATTTGGAATTTGGAATTTGCAGCGGCTGATTTTCTAAAATGTCTTTGAGTCGAGCGTTTTCGGCGACGGCGTTTTCATAGAGATTTTTCAGTTCCGCGTCGTTTGCGGCTTCGTCGGTAAAGACGAGCGAGGCGATTTTAATGACTTGTTTGGCGTGATCGAAAGCGACGACGTTTTTGAAAAACATCAGTTTCGCATCTTCGCCGATTGTTTCGTTACGCTTCACGGATTTTTCAAACCAACCGGCGCACGAAAAGCCGAAAAAGCCGATTGCGCCGCCGACGAACGCGGGCAAACCGGAAACGTCACAGATTTTTTTAGCGGCGAAATAGCCGCGCAGAAAATCGAAAAGGGAAATTTCAAGCGTCGTGGTCTCGCCGTTTTTCAGCACGAAAGTTTGCGCGTCGCCGCCGCTGACAATCATTTCCGGGTTCGCGCCGATAAACGAATAACGTCCCAAACTCTCGCCGCCTTCGACCGATTCAAACAGAAAAGAATGCGCGGCGTTTCGGGCGAGTTTCAGATAAACCGCCAGCGGCGTGAGCAAATCCGCCGTCAAAGTTTCGACGACCGGAACGACGTTCGCCGATGCGGTTTGTTTTAAGAAATTCTCGAAATTGTTCGATTTATCAGCCATTTCTAAACTTGCAAAGTTATCTCGCCCAAACGAAAAACGCCGCCGATGATGTTCGGCGGCGTTCACAAAAAAGATTCAAAAATTACTTTTTCACTCGAAAACAAAGCAAATTCGTCTATTCGTGCTGAACATCGCCGACGCTCGAAACGCGCCACCGATTTTGCCAGCTTGCGGGTTGAAGTGAATTTGTTGGTAAAAAACCCATTGATAGAATTTTTAGCAGATTGAGATTGAAATCGCAAACGGCAAAAACAAAATTCAAAATCTAAAATCCAAAATCGCCTCACATTCTTTCGGGAACCTCGATTCCCAAAGTGTTCAAAGCCGCCGTCAAACTGCGCCGCGCTAAATCGGCGACGGCGATTAAAACGACGCGTTTCGTCGGATTTTCTTCGGCGATGATTTTATGATTGTAATAAAAAAGATTAAAAGCCTTCGCCAGCACAAAAGTATATTTCGCCAAAATCGCCGGTTCGCCCGCGTTGACGGCGTTGGCGATGGTTTCTTCGAGACGCGCCGCCAAAATTACCATCGCCCAAATATCGCCGCCGTCTTCGGCATTGAAAATTGCGGAAATCGCCTCCAAATCTGAAATCTGAAACCTGAAACCTGAAACCTGTTCTCCCAATTTTCGGAAAATCGAGTTGGCGCGGACGGCGGAATACTGGCAGAAAACGCCGGTTTCGCCTTCAAACGAAAGTGCTTCTTTAAAGTCGAAAACGATCACCGTGTTGCGCGTGAACTTCAAAAGAAAATAACGCAGTGCGCCGACGGCGATGCGGTGCGCGATTTCAATTTTTTTATGTTCCGAAAGCGATTCTTCGCCGGGATTTTTCTCTAATCTCGAACTCTCTCGATTATTAACTTCAGCCAGCGCGTTCGCCTCCAAACGATCAATCAAATCGTCGGCTTTCACGCCCAAACCTTTGCGCCCGGACATTTCGACGAACGGCTTTTGCTTGTCTGCTTCGGAAATTTCAAAGCCTAATTCCTGCGCCGCGCTCGGCGAAAGCGCGACCATTTCATAAGCTAAATGAACGCTCGCGGCTTCGCCTTTTTCGGGGGAAATCGTCGCCACGCCTTTTTTGACGACTTCCTGCGGATACGATTGGCGCGAATCAATCACGTTATAAACCGTTTCGCTGTTGCCGAATTCAGGGACGTTTTCGCTCGATAAATTCGTCGCCGTCGTGATCCAAACCTGCTTGCCGTCGGCGTATTCGTGGAATAAATTGTAATAAAAATCCAAACCCAAAAGACCGAGTTTCCACATTTGATAAGCGATGTCCTTGCCCGTGTAAGTTACCGTGCCGTTCGAGCGGACGAGGATTTTGTCGGCTTCGTGTTCGTCGTTGCCGGTGTGCGAATCAGTCGGCATTACCCAGCAACCGGCGAGTTTTCCGTCAGTGATGTATTTGATAACGCCGCGTTTCTGCATTTCCTCAAACGCTTTTTTCCAGAAATGCAGATGCAGAATTTCCGATTCTCGCGGCAGCAAATCATAGCGAATGTCGAAGCGTTCCATCGTCCGCAAAATACATTCGACGTTGCGCGTGGCGACGTAATCGGCAAGTTCGGCGACTTGATTGTTTCCTTCTTCGACGAGATGCAGAACTTCGGCGCGTTTCGCTTTTAATGCTTCGTCTGTTTGATAAACCTGTCCGACTTTGGCGTATAAATCCCAACAGTAATAATCGAAAGTCTTTCCGGCGGCGGTTAATTCAGCATCGAGATTTTTAATATCTTCGAGTGTTTTATTCTCTAAATACATAAATCCGACGACGACATCGGCGACCTGCACGCCGGTGTTGTCAATATAATTCTGCACTTCGACGCGCTTGCCGCTCGCCCTTAAAATTCGGACGAAAGTATCGCCCAAAACCGAATTGCGAACGTGTCCGATGTGCGCCGATTTGTTGGGATTAACCGACGTATGCTCGACGCAGACTTTCGGTGCGGCTTGATTTTCTGAATTTTTTAGATTTGGCAGAATGTCGGCGGTTTGGCTTTCGATGAGAAATTTAGCGCGGTGAAAAAAGACGTTCAAATAACCCGCGCCCGCGACTTCGACGCGCTCGACCGCTTCGTTTGCTTCGAGTGCGGCTTTTAAGCGTTCGGCAATTTGACGCGGATTTGATTTTTCTCCGGTTTGCTGTTTGATTCGTTTGGCGAGTTCAAACGCGACCGGAAACGCGGCATCGCCGAGTTCGGTTTTCGGCGGAACTTCCGACGCGACCACTTCCAACTCAATGTCAAATTCGCTTTTCGCGGTTGCGATCACCGTTTCGCGCAGGTTTTCTTGTAACTTGAGTAAATTCATCTAATACAAATGCAGAAACACGCACGAAGTAAGTGTGTTTTGTTTGCACACCCTGCACACTTACTTCGTGCGTGTTTCTGCAAAACCTAATAACTCGCGTTCGCCGCCGAGACGACTTTTTCCGCCGCGTCGTGCATTCCGTCGGCGGAGATGATGCCGATGTCCGATTCGCGCAGAACGCGCTTGCCTTCTTCGACGTTCGTCCCTTCGAGACGCGCCACAATCGGAATCGAAACGCCGAGGTTTTTTGCCGCCGCGACGACACCGTTTGCCACCATATCGCAGCGCACGATGCCGCCGAAAATGTTGATTAAAACCGCTTTGACGTTATCGTCGGCGAGTAGGATTTTGAAAGCCTGCTCGACTCGTTCCTGCGACGCGCCGCCGCCGACATCGAGAAAATTCGCCGGTTCGCCGCCGGACAATTTGATGATGTCCATCGTCGCCATCGCCAAACCCGCGCCGTTGACCATACAGCCGATGTTGCCGTCGAGCTTGATGTAATTTAAGTCGTAATTCGACGCTTCGATTTCGAGCGGTTCTTCTTCGCCCAAATCGCGCAGCGCGGCGTAATCTTTGTGACGATAAAGCGCGTTGTCGTCAAAATTAACCTTCGCGTCGAGCGCAATCAGGCGATTATCTTTGGTCAGCAAAAACGGGTTGATTTCCAAAAGGGAAGCGTCCATTTTGTCGTAGGCTTCATACAAGGAGAGCATAAATTTCGCCGCCTGGTTGACCAGTTCGCCGGGGATTCCCAAACCGAAAGCGAGGTTTCGCGCTTGGAAAGCCCGCAAACCGACCGATGGGTCAATCTCTTCTTTCAAAATCAATTCGGGCGTTTCTTCGGCGACCTTTTCGATGTCCATTCCGCCCGCTTTGGAAGCCATCAAAACATTTCTGCCCGTCACGCGGTCGAGCGTGATCGCCAGATAAAACTCTTTATCAATCGGCAAACCTTCTTCGATTAAAAGCGTTTTCACTTCGCGTCCTTCGGGTCCGGTTTGATGCGTAACGAGCATCATTCCGAGCACTTCGGCGGCGATTTTACGAGCTTCTTCCGGCGATTTGGCGAGTTTGACACCGCCGCCTTTGCCGCGTCCGCCCGCGTGAATCTGCGCTTTGACGACGACGATTGCAGTGCCTAATTCTTTCGCCGCGCTTTCGACTTCTTCGGGTGTCGTCGCCACGATTCCGCGCGGAGTCGGCACGCCGTATTTCCTAAGCAGTTCTTTTCCTTGATATTCGTGTATTTTCATCGGTTTATGTTTTTCAGAATGTTGAAAGTTTAACTTTCGTCAAAAAGAAAAGCAAAGACAACGTAAATTTGCCTTTGCTTTTCCAAATCGCTGAACGCCGATTATTGTAAAAAGACGCTGAATTTCAATAATTTCCATCTGCCGTCCTGATAAACGTATTCATTATCAATTTTCAGCGACTGCGGTTCGGACTCGATCTTTCCGCCGGCGACTAAAATGCTGTAACCCTTTTCTTCACGAACAGCGGGCGCGGGCGAAAATTCGACATTTTCTTTCGCCGCGTCGCGCAAAATCGGCATCACCGCCGCTTTTTGGTCAGTAAAACTCTTAAACGTCGTTTTCATTTGGTCGTCGGTATATTGTGATTGAAACTCCTTCGACGCATTCGCCTTAAACGCCGCAAAATCGCCTTTATCAACCGCGTCGGCAAATTCCGACAGCGTGTTTTTAATCAAAGTCTGCGCTTCGGCTTCGGTCGGCGGCGCGGCGGGTTTTTCGGCACCGCAGCCGAGTGTGACTAAAAAAAGTGCCAGCATCGCTAAAATCGCCGACGTTTTGTTTTTTCCAAAGTTTAATTTGTTCATTTTTTCCTCAAGTCCTTAAAGTTTAATTTTTGATTTTATGTTCGTAAATTTACTGCTTGCGCCACGGCGCGAGCAGATTGCTCCAACTGTCCACCGTCCGCTCATATTCCTGCGGACATTTGACGGCGCGTTCCTTCGGCAGATATTGTTCGTCCAAAATATAGGCGTATTTCGTCGTATTCGAGCCGTAAATCATACAAAGAGAGTTGTAAAATCTTTGTTCCTGCAGCAGATGTTCGTCCGCCAGATTGCGTTTATTCGACGAACCGTTTTTTGATTCGATGGCGAACGCATCGGCGGCGGCAAGCACGGCATTCACGCCGTCTTCGCCGAGTTCGGTGAGGTTGATAAACGACGAACAGCGGTCCGCCGCGTCTTCTTCGCTGCCGGTGATCGGCAGATTATAAGTGTCAATCAGCGCGTGTCCGATTTCGTGCAGAAAGGCGAATCGCACGGCATCGAACATTTTG
>JAYVKL010000242.1:0-3266 GCA_043768465.1 Pyrinomonadaceae bacterium | reverse complement strand
CAACGCCAGTCCGCCTTCGTTGATGCCGAATTTCTCGCGCTCGCCTTCTTTTCCCGTGCGCGCGTCGTAACTCGTCGCGCCTTCATAGAAAAGATAAAGTCTGCCGTCCAAAATTAACGGTGGACGATAATTGTCGAGCGTGTAGGGAACTTCCGCGTCCGAATCAAACCGCGAAGGCATCATTTGGACATCCGAATTCAACTCTTTTTTCCAGAGTTCGTCGCCGCTCGACAATTGAAAAACGTGAACAATCGGCGAGCGTTTAAATTCTTCGCCGACTCTGCCTTTCGCCTTTTTGACCAGCACGACGGCGAGCAAATCCTGCGCCGGTTCGACCGCCAACTGCAAAACCTCGCCTTTCACTTTGTCCGAACGCCAAATCGTTTCGCCCGAAAATAAATCAACCGCTTCGACCCGCGATTTACCGCCTTCGTCCGTCGAAATTAAAATCAAATCGGTCGCCGGAACGGGCGTAATCGAAGTTTCGTCCAAACCTCCGGTTCGCTTGCGCCACAGCCTTTCGCCGCTTTGCCCGTCAATCGCGTAAAGAGAATTTTCCGTTCCTGCCAGCATCACGCCGAAATCCGTCGTTTGATAAAACCGAATTTTTGCATCGAGATTGCCTTGCCAAACGGTTTGCGCGTTCGTCGGAATCGCGGCAAAAACAGACAGAATACATAATAAAAAAGCAAAAACTTTCATAAAATTGTTGTCCAACGTGAATCGAACGTGAATAATCCTTTTTGATTCAGATTTTTCTCTCGGCGTTCTCCACGCCTCTGCGTGAGAAAGTCATTCTATTTTCGTGAAACTTTTAAAACAATTTCACGCAGAGGCGCAGAGAACGCAGAGTTTTTTGACGCTTGATCTTCATTATCTGATAAAAACGCGAAATGACATTCGTTTTGATGTCGTTTCGCGCTTGGCGGTTTGAATTGTAAAAAGTTTTTGCAATGAAGGATTGCAGTTATTGAATCCGAAAAGCCTTTTCCTTCCAAACGACGATCACCGTGCCGCCGAGATTCTCGACGATGCCGCGCAAGCCCAAATCGAGTTTCCTGTATTCCTTCGTGCCGCGCGAGACGTTCGTCGTCGTTTGTCCGCGAAATGCCGCGTCAATCCAGACATTGCCGGCGCGAGTGAAGTTTTTGCCGCCGACAATCGTTATTTCGGCAGATTTATCCCTGACGGTCTTTTTTGTTTCGTCGGAATCAGCCGCCCGACTCTGCATTTTCGCCGACGGCATCGGCGCGCGCTGGACGTTGCGCGTGTCGGGCGTTATTTGGGTTTGGTTTTGCGCCGTCTGATTCTGCGTTCCCGAACTCTGCGAAAGATTCGACGGCTGTTTTTCATCCGCGCCGTCAAGACTAAAATCATTTGACGCTGAGTTTGGCGGCGGCGCACCAGCCGAAACAGAACCCGTCAGTTCACTCGGTTTGCTCATCAGTTTGTCAGCTTCCGGCTCTTGCTTTGTGGTTCGGTCTGCTTCACGCCGCACTGCCATCGCGTTTGAATTCGCCTGCATCAACGGCGCAGAAGGTGTTGCTGAATTTGCCGAATTCGCCGTCATATCTGACGATTTGGACGACCTATTGCTCGCCGCCGCCGTGTTCGACGACATCCGATTGCCGTAGATTTCCTGCGTCGCCGCGTCGCCGTCGGACGACATCCCTTTGCTGCCGCCGATCTGTTTTTCGGAAATCTGCGACACTTGCGAGTTTGTTGAATTGTCGTTCTGCAAAATCGTGAAAACACCGATTCCGGCAAAAACTACAATCAACGCGCCCAGCAAATACGCCAGCTTCGGCGCGGCGAAAAACTGGCGATACCAGGGAATTTTCGGCGCACTAATCGCCGCCTTCAAAGGTTCTTGGGCGTAAATAATCGCACTTTCCGCCGCGCCGTTGAGCGCGATCAAACTTGCCAAACCTTTTCGGCATCGCCCGCAATCCGCCAAATGCAGAACGTAACTTTGGCGGATTTTTTCCGGCAAAGCGTTCTCGGCAAACGCCGAAATCTCGTCGGCACCAGGATGATTTGAATCTGGAATCTGGAATCTAGAATCTGGAATCGTTTCGTCAAACGCCGTTTCGCTACGCGCCGTCTGCCGCAGTAGAAAATCAATTTCTTTGTCGAATTCAAATTCCATCAAAATAATTACGAATCGAAAATGCCGATACAGTTAATTCAGGCTTTATCCATCAACCTTTATCCCATTTACAGAACGCCCTGCTCAAAAAATTCTTGCACGACCGCAAATATCAGCATAATCGCCAGCAATTTCTCGAAATTCATTCCGAGTTTAGATGCCGCATCCGCCAGATGGCGTTTGACTTCTTCTCGCTGCCAGCCGTGTTTCGTCTGCAAGTTTCGCTCGACCGATTGGCGAATTTCCATTTGAATGCGAACCAGTTTCCGGCTCGCCGTCGCTTCGTGAAAACCCAAAACCGCGCCGATGTCTTTTAATTTCAAATCGTCAAAATAATAAAGTTTCAAAATTAGTTTATCTTCCGCGTCGAGTTCGGCAATCGCCGTTTTCAGCGCGTCGGCAACGTCTTTTTCGGTTTGCCGCCGGCTGAAATTTTCTTCCGGGTTATCGTCGACGCGCACGACTTTGGCGTTCTCCGAATTATTCGCCGATTCGTTCGCCAGGTTCTCAAACTCCCGCGCTTCTTCGATTTGCACGAATTTGGATTCTTTGCGAAACTGGTCAATCGCCAACTGATTCGTGACGGCGCGAAGCCAGCCGCCCAAACTGCCGCGCCCGGAATAATACGCCAATTTCGTTTTTAATTTCCCGTCCGCGTCCTTTTTCAACCCGTAAAGTTCCGCCCAAATCGAACCCGCCAAATCTTCCGCGTCTTCCGCATTTTTGGCGTATTTTCGCGCCGCCGATTTCACCGCTCCGTCGAAATTCCTGACCAAATCCTCCCAAGCCGACTCGATACCGTTTTCACAGGCGATTATCAAACAAAAATCATCGGCGCGAATTTCGTCAACAAAACTTTTCACGTCCGCGCCCGAAGCGTTTTCGTCCGCCTTAAAAAGATATTTATTCAACGCCGCACTGACGCGCATCCGCAAATCGGCAATCGCCAATCCACGCGAATTTTCGGCGCGGGAAAGAAGCCGCGCAATCGCTTCGTCAATCGTCTTTTGATGTTTTTGGGCGGTGGAATTCATTCGTCAAATGATGCGAGAATTTTAACATCAAAGAGGCTTTTGAGTTATCAAACCAAAACAATTTAACCGCGAAATACGCCGAC
>JAYVKL010000241.1:0-5335 GCA_043768465.1 Pyrinomonadaceae bacterium | reverse complement strand
GCCCATCATCACCAGAAACATCACTCGGATAACCTTTTCGACTCATCCGAACAATCTGTCAAATCCATCTCAACAGTTCATAACAGCCTCTAGCGCGGTTCAAGTTTGCATATCCGGGTCAGAACCGTCTTGCGGTAGCGGGCGGGTCAAGCGTCGGCAGCGAGACTTTTCAATCAACTGAGAAACCCGCCCGCTACCGCAGACGGTTCTGACAGTTTGAACCCGGATACTGATTCGATAACCGCTCCAATTAGAAATCAAACCTCACACCGAGTTGAAACTCGCGGTTGTAGCTCGAATTAAAAGTGAACGACGGCGAACCGGAGACGAAGCCGCGCGGTGTCGCAAAGTTTGCCGCCGCCGGTGAAAGTCGAATCGGCAGCAGCGGCGAAGTGACACCGTTAATCACGATGGTTCCGGCGTTGCTGTATGTATAAAGCGAATTGTTGACCGATTGCACGTTGGCGCGATTGAAAATGTTGAAGCCTTCGGCGAACAGCGACAAACGATACCGCTCGCCGAAACGGATGATGCGCCCCAAACGCATATCAAGCTGATAAGTCGGCGGTGTCGAAAACTGGTTGCGGCGCGTTCCCGGAACGCGGTCGTTCGAGGTAATTCCGTCGTTATTGGCATCGCCCGCGATCAGTGAGGAATAAGCCAAACCCGACTGCGCCGTGAAAATTCCAGTAACGACGTAATCGCTCAAAAGTGCGCGAACGATTTTGTTTTCACTGTATTTAAAAGTTCCCGTTTCATAAACCGGGCTGAAGATAAAGCGATGCCGCACGTCCAAATCCGAACGGTCGTATTCGCCCGACAAATCAAACTGATTTTCAGCGATTTTCGCGTCGTCGCCGCCGCCCGGCACCACCGAAGTCTGGTCGGGTTTGTCGTCTTTCGCCTTTGATAAAGTGTAACTCGTGTTGAACTGAAGCCGGTTGGCAAAACGCCGGTTTAACTCAAACGATAATCCCTGATAAAACGATCTCGCCGAACTCTCAAAAAGACTGATGCGCTGAAACGTCTGAATCGGGCGCGTGTTGGAAAATCTATTGAACGTAATAGTTTCGCCGGTTGCCGTCGCCAGGTTGTAAATCTGAATGGGGGTCGCCGTCGGCGCGTTCAAATTGGCGTTGCGCGTTCTCGTTAAATCCTGACCTTTGAACAAAGTATATTGCACCGAAAAAGTCGTATTCGCAAGAACTTCGCGCTCGAATTGCAGTCGCGCCTGCTGCGTGAATGGCTGCTGATAATTGCGACTGAAAAGAAAAAGATTGACCGGCGCGAGCGTCGCTCCGGTCGGAACGCTCGTAAAAACATTCGGGTAAGTCGGACACGGAATTCCGCCGACCGGAATGTTTGTGCAATTGATGTCAATCGCCACGACCTGAATACCGTTTTGCGAATGCGCCGTGCCGGTCAAAATCGCCGGTGTGCGGGCGTAGAAAAGTCCGTAACCGCCGCGAATCACCGTTTTTTCGTTGAAGGCGTAAGCCAGACCGAAACGCGGCGCGAGGTTGTTTTTATCTTTCGGCTGAAATCCGGTGTCGAATCCGGCGGCGATTAAAAGCGGATTCGGGTTGGTGATCGGCGGTTTGGCAATCGCTTGATAATCGTAGCGAAGCCCAAGATTAAGCGTTAATTTCGGAATCACACGCCAATCGTCCTGCACGAAAAACCCGTATTCGGAATTGTTCGGCTTGGTCGTGCCGCCGGTCGTTCCCGCGCCCGCAAAGCTCTGCCGGTAACGCGAAGGCGTGTTCGCCGCTAAATTTCCGTAGCTCGTAAAAGTGTAAGCACCGGCGAAAAGTCCGGGGAAAAAGTTGAAAATACGGTCGAAAAGCAAATCCGCGCCGTATTTGACCGTGTGATTGCCGACGAGCAAAGTTTGATTATTAATAAATTGATAACGGTTGACGGTTGTTTCACGCGGACTGAAATTGTTGCGCCCGAAGCTGAAAGTTCCGTCCGTGATCGGAGTCGTGCCGCCCGGCGGCGTGGCGGAAGCGGTGACGGCAACTTCCGGCGCGTCGGAGTTCGCCAAGCCGGGTTCGCGGTCGCGCGAGTATTGAAAACGAAATTCGTTGTAAAACGTCGGTGTAATCGTGTGCGTCCACTGCGTCGTCAACGCCGTCGTTTTGACGTTGCTGTTTCCCGTGTGTTCCGCCGCGCTCAGGGTTCCCGAATTTTCGAGATTCGTTCCCGTAAAATTTTGCTGATTAAAGCGCACCCAAACCTGATTTTTATCGTTGATGTTGAAATCAACTTTGCCCAAAAAAACATCCTGCTGGCGGTTGATATTGTAGGCGGCGGCTTTCGGGGCGAGCAAAGTCTGAATACTCGCCGGTGCAAAACGCAGCGAATTCAGCACCACCGGATTCGGCAGATTCGAGCGTTGACCTTCATACGCGCCGAAGAAAAATACTTTGTCCCGGCGAATCGGACCGCCGAACGTGCCGCCGAATTGGTTGATCTGACCGGCGGGACGCGCTCGATTTGCCGCCACCAAATTCGGGTTGCGGGCGTTGAGCGATTCGTCGCGGAAGTATTCAAACGCGCTGCCCGTAAATCGGTTCGTGCCGGATTTCGTCACGACGTTGATGACCGCACCGGCGGCTCGTCCGAATTCGGCGGAAAAGCCGTTTTGGTTAACCTGAAACTCTTTCACCGTATCAATCGAGAACTGCGATGGAGCGCGTCCCGAACCGGTTCTGCCCGACGATTGCCCGAAAAACGTGTTGTCCGAACTCGTGCCGTCAATCTGTAAACTGTTTAAAGTTCCTTTTTGCCCGCCGACAGCTAAATCGCCCGAACGAGTCGGGTCGCGGACGATGCCGGGCGTTAAAGTGACAAAATCTAAAAAGTTGCGCCCGTTGGTCGGCAGATTGATGACGCGGCGTTCTTCGACGGTCGAAGAAATCGAAGTCCGCGTCGTTTCCACGCCCTGCCCTTCGGCGTTGACATCCACGACGTTGACCGAACCGCCCGCCGTCAAAACGATTTCGAGCGTGTTTTTCGCGCCGACCGTCACCCGGACGTTTTCGTAAGTCGCGGCGGAAAAGCCTTGCAACGCCGTCGTTTCGACTTTATAAATTCCGGGCGGCAGCAGCGGCAATACGAAATTTCCCTCGCCGTTGGACTGCGCGGTTTTCTGCAAACCCGTGTCCTGACTCGTCGCCGTCACCGCCACATTCGGCACGGCTGAACCGGCGGCATCAACGATGCGCCCTTCGATATTGCCGGTCGTCGCCTGCGATTGAGCAAGCGCGGCGTTGGCAAATAAAAATAATCCGATTAAAAACAGTAAAAATTTCTGCATATAAAAATCCTCTTTTTGAATTGATTGAACGTCGGGCTTGAAAATCACATTCGTTCAAGCTCGCTGAATTTCTTTGTTAAAACTAAGTTGGAATCAATTAAAAATGATAAGACAGGTTCGGCGATAGAGCAAATAAACGCGCCGGGCGGGACGTGAAATAAATCTTAACTTTTAACTCGATGCTATCCCAAAATACAAAAATCGGTTTTTTTGTTCTGAGTCCAAACTTTAGTTTGCAATCCGCCAGCGAAGCGCGGCGGAAACCAAGCTCAAGCGTGAACTCAGAACGAAGACGGCGATTTTTGTAGTTTTTGAGATGATTTTTCACAACTTTTTATTTTGAGAATTCGCCTTCAATCCACGTTTCGCCGCCTCGATAAACTTCTTTTTTCCAAATCGGGACGGTGCGTTTCAGTTCGACGATCAGCCATTCGCAGGCTTCAAAAGCGGCGCGGCGATGCGGCGCGGCGACGGAAATAACCACGCTCGTTTCGCCGATTTCGAGTTTGCCCAAACGATGGACGATGCCGACGTGCGCGATTTCAAATCGTTCATGCGCCCGTTTGCCGAGCTTTTCCATTTCACGAACCGCCATCGGTTGATAGCCTTCATATTCCAAATATAAAGTTTCGCGTCCTTTCGTAAATTGACGAACGAAACCGTCGAGCGTCACAATCGCGCC
The DNA here is from genome assembly GCA_043768465.1 of Pyrinomonadaceae bacterium. Taxonomy (GTDB): domain Bacteria; phylum Acidobacteriota; class Blastocatellia; order Pyrinomonadales; family Pyrinomonadaceae. Next base: position 1,331 of record JAYVKL010000241.1, on the reverse strand, counting down.
GCACGTTTCAGGCACGACCCGCCGCGCAATCGCGCCGACATTTAGCGGTTCATTTGTAATCTCGAAAAAATCCACTTTCACAATTGAGCAAAAGGTTCGCAGGATTTCGCCCGGCGTTTGGAGTTCCGCCTTCAGGCGGGGTTTGCCGCCGCGCTTAAGAACCGCCTGAAGGCGGAACTCCGAACTTTTTTCAAGTAGCTCGAAACTTTTTTTTCCTGGTAACAAGTCAAAAATTAACGATTGTCAAATTTTCGTTGAATTTTCTCATCCGCCCGACACGGCGGTGAAAACGGCGAGTTCGTCGCCGTTTTCGATTGTTTCGCTGCCGTTCGCGTATTCCTGATTAACGGCGAAAAGCAGTTTGTGTTCGTTTAATTGCGGGAGTCGGAGTTTAATTTCGGCAAAGGCTTCGTTCGATTTTGTCGCGCCGGCGAAATTCATCTCCAATTCTCTCGCGCCGACTGTTTCCGCCGTCGCGCCGAAAAATAATATGTTGACTTTTATCATTTCTCACTTCTCACTTCTCACTTCTCATCCACCGTTTCGCGCAAAGCGCGTTTGAAAATTTTGCCCGTCCCGCCGATGGGCAGCTCCTTTCGGAATTCGACGAAACGCGGGTATTTGTAGTTGGCGAACTGCTTTTTGCACCAGCTTAAAAATTCTTCTTCCGTGATTTCCGCGTTCGGCATTCGCACGACGAAGGCTTTCACTTCTTCGCCCATTCGCGCGTCGGGAATGCCGATGACGGCGACTAAAGAGACGGCTTCGTGCGTCATTATCACTTCTTCGAGTTCGCGCGGATAAATGTTGTAGCCGCCGCGCAGAATCATATCTTTTTTGCGGTCAACGATTGCCAGATAACCGTCTTCGTCGAAAATTCCGATGTCGCCCGTGTGAAACCAGCCGTTTTTGAAGGCTTCGGCGGTTGCTTCCGGGCGTTTGTAATAACCTTTCATCACGTTCGCGCCGCGAATGACGATTTCGCCGCGCTCGCCGGGTTTAACTTCTTTGTCGTCTTCGTCAAAACAGCGCACGTCCACGCCGAAAATCGGCTGTCCGACTTTGCCCGGTTTCGACGGTTTTTCAAATTGGCTGAACGTGGCGAGCGGCGAGGTTTCCGATAATCCGTAGCCTTCCAAAATCCGCACACCGAATTTCGCTTGGAAATCGAGCATCACTTCGACCGGCAGCGGCGCGCCGCCGGACGTGCAGACTTTGATCGTTTCGGCGATGCGCGAAGTATCGTAATTAGTTTCCTCGGCGTAGCGCAGCAAAGCCCAATACATCGTCGGGACACCGACCCAGAAATTAACTTTTTCCTTTTCCATTGC
>JAYVKL010000240.1:0-22537 GCA_043768465.1 Pyrinomonadaceae bacterium | reverse complement strand
TATTTCTCACGCAGAGACAAACAGGACGCAGAGAAGGAGTTTGAGCGATTAGCGAAATTCTAACTACTGATTCGCATTAGAATGTAAAGTGTAAAATTTAGAATTTCCGACTTTTGAGATAGCTGGTTAAATCCGTGTTCATCAAGCGTCCAATTTTCTTTCTCACTTCAATTTGGAGACTCGGAGGACGCGGCAAATTGTCGCCGCCCGGCGGTCGCGGCGGCGGTGCAGTGCCGCGCAAATCAGCGTTATTCCCGGCTGAACGCGGCAAAAAAAACACGCTTTCGCCAGCGGAATGAAAGTTGCCCAAAGCCGGTGAGTTTGACGAGTTCCGATAGAATTCAATCAACCGCCGACAATCGGGTGAGATTGTTTTTGAGTTCGCGAGACGGGCGACAAGCCGGTAAAACTCGCCGGACGAAGCGTTATTTAACGGCGGAAAATTCAGGCGATTCAATTTAAATTAAACGAAATGGACACGCGCCCCGCACCGACGACGCGCCGCCAAACGAAAGCGGCGTGGTTTATCCTGATGGTCGCGCTGGCGGCGACGGCGGGAATGTTTGCCGCGTGACGCGCCCCAGAACTGAATCTCGACGCGCAGGATCGTCTGATGCGGGCGCGGGGCGATTTGCCCGCGCCGGACGATATTGTCATCGTGGCGATTGACGAGCCGAGCATCAAGCAACTGGGACGATTCCCGTGGCGGCGCGGATTGACGGCGCAGGTTTTGAATGTGATTTCCGCCGCGCAGCCGAAAGCGACGGCACTCGATGTTTTATATTCCGAGCCGACCGTTGAAGCGGAGGACCAAGCCTTAAGCGCGGCGATCAAAAAAGCCGGAAACGTCGTTGTCTCCGAGCAATTGGTCGAAGTTCGCACCGCGCCGGACGCGAGTCATTCGGAATGGCTGCGCTGTTTGCCGGACATCGGGCAATCGGCGGCGGGAGTCGGTCACGTCAACGTCGAAACCGAGCGCGGCGGCGCGGCGCGTGAACTGCTTTTGCAACTGGCGGACGACGAAGGCGATGCGCGCTGGTCACTGGCTCTGGAAACCGTGCGCGTCGGCGACAATTTGAGCGCGAATCAAATCGGCGAAACGAATCGCTTCGTGCGCGTCGGGACGAAAAAAATTCCGTTCGTTCCGGCGGAGCGAAATTTATTTATCAAAAACAAAAACGCGAACAGCCGTTTCAACACGGTTCAGCCGCTGCGAATGACGATTGATTACATCGGCGCAGCAGGCGCGTTCGGCGCGCAAACCGTCAGTTTCGCCGATGTTCTGGGCGGCAGAATTGCGCCCGAAAAGTTTCGCGGCAAATACGTTTTAATCGGCGCGACCGCCGCGACGCTCGGCGATAGAATCGCCGCGCCGTTCGTTCACGCGGAAAGCGCGGAAGGCGATCATCACGGCGATCTGATGCCGGGCGTGGAGATTCTCGCCAATGAAATCAATACGATTCTGCGCGGGCGATTTTACCAGCCGGTTTCCGATGCGACCGCCGCGCTGTTTGCCGCGTTCGCGGCAATCGCCGTGCTGTTTTTGTCGGGAATCGCCGAGGGGAAATTGGCGGTGGCGAAACAAATCGGCGGTTTGGGAGTTTTGTTCGCCCTGATTCTCGTCGGTTCGTATTTCGCTTTCACCCGCGCTTTTATTATTCCGCCGGTGGTTCCGATGCTCGTTTCGTTTGCCGCCGCCGCGCCGCTGCGCCGTTCGCTCGCCGCGAGTGCCGATTTGGACGAGCGCATCGAAGAATTAGCCGGTGCCGAAAATCGTCTTTTGACCGATGGACAAACTGATTTGCCGCCGTTTTACAACGGTTCGAGACGAGCGGACGAAGCGGAAAAGTCGCCGGTCGCCGGTAGATTTCTGCCGCACAGTTTGGAATGGAAAGCCGCCACGCTCGGTCATCTGGCGCGTGATTTGATTGCGCGTTCCTTGTTTGTTGACCGCGCTCTGCGCTCGCTCGACGAAGGCTTGCTGATCGCCGATGCCGACGGGCGCATCACATTCGCCAACAAAAGAGCGGCAAGTATTTTCGGCTGGTCCGAGCAAAAACTAATCGGGAGCAATCTGTTTTCGAGAATTTCCGAAGCCGAACAAACGCCGGGAATTTCTCAATCCGGTGCCGCCGAAATGTCCGCCGGTCTGATTGACGAGCGGAAAACCACCGAGCGCGAAATCGTCGTCGGCGGCGGAAAAAGTGCCGCGCCGCGTTATTATATGCTGCGGCTGACGGCGGTGACGGCGGCGGACGAAAACGATTGCCGCGAACCGCTCGGTTTTGTCGCCGCGCTGTTGGATGTCAGCCGCCAGCACGAATTACAGCGAACGAAAAACGACGTGATCGCGCTCGTGACGCACGAGCTTCGCACACCTTTGACGGCGATTCAGGGAATGAGCGAGCTTTTGACCGAACACGAAATCGAACCGGAATCGCAAATCAAAATGCTTTCGACGATTAACTCCGAAGCCAAACGCCTGGCGCGAATGGTCAACGAATATCTCGACATCACGCGGCTCGAATCGGGAGCGCAGAAAGCGCGTTTCGCGCCGGTCAATATTGATAATCTCGTCGAACAAACACTGCTGCTGCTCGAACCGCTCGCCGCCGGGCGCGGAATAAAAATCGTCCGCCGTTTCGCCGCGCTGCCGCCGAACATCAACGCCGACGCGGAATTGCTGGCGCGAGCCGTCACCAACGTCGTCGCCAACGCGATCAAATACAGTCCCGATAAAACGACCGTCACGATTGAAACGAGCAGCGATGAACGGGAATTAAAGATTATCGTCGGCGACGAAGGCAGCGGCATTTCCGCCGAACATCTGCCGCGCATCTTTGAAAAATTCTACCGCGTTCCGCGCCGCCAATCGGCGGCGGAAGTCGCCGGGACGGGATTGGGTTTGGCGTTGATGCGGGAAATTGTCGAACTGCACGGCGGGCGCATCAATGTCGCCAGCGAATCGCCCGAAGGCTTGCTATTTACAATTATTTTGCCGTTCGCGCCGGGTCAATAAAATTTTCGCGGGCGGGTTAATCCTGCATTTATCTTCGGTGATTTAGAGTAATAAATAAATCTTCGGTTTCGGGCGAAGTTCTCGCCCGAAACCGAAGATTCGGAGTGGAAAATGCCTTTGTCCCGACTCGTGCGTTCGGCGATTTGCTGACTGAATCGGATGAAAAAAGCGGCTGCGACTTCGGCACCATCGGTTCTTCGATAATTCCGGCATCAATACTGACGAGGCTGATCGTTTACGTCTCCGTGAAAAAAACCGGACGAATAATCCGACGGCAGCCTGACGATGTGAGCGGTTGAAACGCCGGAAAAATACGGGACGAATTAAAAACAGGAACAGTTTTGCTGCGATAGTTTTTTAACTAATGACGGAAAAACCGCATATTTTAATCGTTGACGACGAACCGGCGATACGTTTGACGCTGGAGACGGGTTTGTCGCTCAAAGGCTTTCGCGTAACCGGCGCATCATCGGGGCGCGAAGCCTGCGCGCTGCTGCCGAACGGCAATTTCGACGCGGTGTTATGCGACGTTTTGATGCCGGACGGCGACGGCTTATCGGTCGTGCGCGATTTGCGGAAATTCGACCGGGATTTGCCGCTGATTTTGATGACGGCGCAGGGTTCGGTCGAAATCGCTTTTGAATCAATCAGCGAAGGTGCCAGCGATTTCATCGCCAAACCGTTCGAGGTTTCCGCCGTTGCCGTCCTGCTTAAACGACATCTCGAAGCCGGACGCGAAAAACTGCTAAAAGACGAAACGGGCGATGAACATCTGCCGGAGCAATTTTCCGCCTCAGGATTGATCGGGCGCAGACCGAAAATGGTAGCGGTTTATAAACTGATCGCGTTTGCCGCCCGCACGACGGCGACGGTTTTGGTGACGGGCGAATCCGGCACGGGCAAAGAACTCGTCGCCCGCGCCGTTCACGATTTGAGCGACCGCGCCGGGCGCAAATTCGTCTCGGTCAACTGTTCCTGCTTGACCGATACTTTGCTCGAAGCCGAACTTTTCGGCTATGAAAAAGGCGCGTTCACCGGCGCAAATTCAACTCGCGCCGGACTTTTTGAAGCCGCCGACGGCGGCACGATTTTTCTCGACGAACTGGCTTCGACGAGCGCGAATTTTCAGGCGAGTCTGCTGCGCGTTTTGCAGTCGGGGGAAATTCGGCGCGTCGGCGCGACCGCAACCGGCAAAGTTGATGTCCGCGTCATCGGGGCGAGCAACGAAAATTTGCCGGAATTTGTCGAAGCCGGAAAATTTCGCGCCGACCTTTATTATCGTCTGAGCGTTTTGACCGTCGAGTTGCCGCCGCTCCGGGAGCGAACGCTCGACGTGCCGCTGCTGGCGCAGCATTTTCTGCGAAAAATAACGCCGGACAACGCGCCGCATCGCCATTTGACGCGGGAAGTTTGGGACGCGCTCGCCGGTTACGATTTTCCCGGCAACGTCCGCGAACTCGAAAACGCGCTGGTTCGCGCCGTCGCCCTTTCGACCGGAAACAGCATCACGCTCGATTGTCTGCCGTCTCCGATTGCCAAAGCGCGGCGCAACCCAGGCGAATGTTTCACCGACGCGGAAACTATGCGCGAACTGGCGGGCGACCGCCCGAATATGGAAGAACTCCAGCGACGTTGTTTGAGCCTGATTTTATCGGAAGTCGGCGGCAACCGGCGGCGGGCGGCGGAAAAACTGAGACTCGACCGCCGGACGATTCAACGGCTGATCGCCAGGTATAATTTGTTCGCGTCGCCCGACGAAGAGGCGCAAGAAACCGATATTGAATCGGAGCGCAGCAGACTGATTCCAGATAAAATTATCGGGTGATTTTGACGATCAGCGCGAAGGAATGTTGAGCAATTCGAGAAAAATTTTATTTCTCAAGCGGCTGTTTTTGTGCGGCGCGCTGATGTTTGCCGGGGCGGAAAAATCCTCGCCCATCTTCGCCCAGAACGCGGCGGTCGAAGCGCGAGTGACGAGCGTCGGCGGCGCGGTTCGCCGCCTTTCCCGACGCGCATCTCGACAGTCTCGACAATCCGGCTTACGCCGACGCTTTCACGACCGCCGAAGGGCGCGTCAATTTTCTGCCGTCAATCAACGGCGCAAGCAGTGCCAAAGAAGAATTGCGCGACCGTTTCGGTTTGCGAAGCCGCGCCCGGTAGATTATTCGCTGATTCCGGCGGTAACGATGTTCATTCCGGTCAAGCGTTTTCGCGCCGTTATCGGCGGAAGTTTCGGTGCCGTTCGCAACGGCTTGCAGTCGCTCGCGGTGAACGACAATTTTGCGCTGAATTCGCCGCCGTTTCCAGGCGGCACCAACGGGCTTCGCACCGTTAGCGGCGCAACGGGCGGCAATCTTTTGAACGGTTCACTGATTTTCGCCCGTCGTTTCGGCAGCCGCGACCGAACGAGCGTCGGGTTCAGCGTCGAACGGCTTGACTCGCGGGGAAACCTGAATGAAACCACTACCGAACGCGCGGCGAACGGATTGACTGTGATCGAACAAATCGCCTCGCGTTCGGCAGTCAATCGAACGCGCCTGACATTCGGCATCAAACACGATTTCGGCGCAGCGCGATTCGGCGCGTTTTACCGTTTCGGCACGAGCGCGGGAACCGATGTCGTCCGTTTTCGCCTGGTCAACGGCGAGCCGCAGCCAAATGATTTTATTCGCAATAAAGGCAAATCTTCCAAGTTCGGTTTTCGGTGGCGCGGCGCGCTCTCGCGTCGTTTTTTCTACGGCGCGGAAAGAAATCTGCTGCTCGCCGACACGCGCGAAAAACGGCGAAGTGCGCCGAATGACGATTCGACCGAACGCGCCCGCGCCAATCGCGCCGCGCTCGGCTTCGGTCTGGGCTTCGTCCCGCGCCCGCGCACGCTTTTCAGTTTCGACATCACGGGCGGTTTAATCAATTTAAATCAGCGGCGGGCAGAAGACTTGACGGGCAATTTACTGGAAACCGAACGCCGTCGGGCGTGCTTTTTTTCCTTTCACGCCGCCGTAAACCGATGTCTGGAAAAATCTTTTCGCCGGCGCGGCGATGCTTTCGCTGACCCAAACGCACACCACCGATCAGTCCGTTTTCGAGAGCGGAGTTTTTTCGACGAGTCGGCGCACCCGCAATTTTTACACGGATTTTTACACGAATTACGGCATCGGCTGGCGTTTCAAACCGAATTTCATCTTCCAATATATTTTGACCACCGATTACGGGCAGACAGCACCGCGCCACACGTTTCTGCTGCGCTGGACTTTCGATTTTCAGCCGAAATAACTTTATCGAACCGGCGGACAAAAGAATAAAAAAATGCCGGTGTTTTTCATCTGACGAATCCGTATTTGGTCAACAGTAAATCTCCGTCCTGAATCAATCCGATGCCGGGCGCGTAAAATTTATATTCTTTGTTATTCGGTTCGAGCGGCGTTGTTTCCTCCATCTTCAGACAGCCGGTAAAATTTCCCGCCGCCGTTTTTAATGTTTCGGTCAAACTGATGGTTTCAACTCGGTCCATCGCCACGCCGGGCGCGATTTCCTGATAATACCGCGCTCCCAGCAAGACGAGTCCCGGCATCGCCACGCCCGCTTTATTTTTGCCGCCGGCGAGCCAGGAATCCTTGCCTCTGGTAATTTTGCCGTTCTCATAAAGATCGGTTTCCTCGCCGAAATAATAAACACTATTGGTCTGTCGGCAGACGGCGAAAAAGTTTCTCGAAATCTCGACGGTTTTCCCGTTCTCCGATTCGTTTTCTTCGACGATGCGCGTTTCGACAGCCCCGATTTTTCTCGTTTCCTTCAAAACGGTAATCACCAGCTTGCCGCCTTTTTTGTTTTCAAACGTCTCCTGATAGCCGGGTTCGAGAATAAAATACCGATTGCGCCCCGTCGCCTCGAACGTGCAGTCTTTCTGCATCAGGTCTTCGGTGTATTGTTTGGATTGATTATCGGTTTGTGCCGCTGCGGAAACGATTCCCGTCAAAAGCATCACGCCTAAAATTAGTGTTTTTTCATTTTTTTTCTCCTGCGTTACTGGTTAAAATGCTGACGATATTTTAGTCTGGTCTATTCTACGAAGATAAAAGTTAACGGAAGATTAACGGCGATTTTTTGCCGTCGGATTGGATTTTCAACCGTGCGAGCCGACCATAAATAGGAGTTACGCAGAGTTGAACTTCAAACGGGCGGTCAGTTTGTTTCCCTGACTTCAACCGGCGGAACGATCAAACGGGCTGACCGCCTGTTTGACGTTTGCCGCTTTTTCAACTGCGTCACTCCTAATAAAAACGGCTGATTGTCGGCTGAGTTTTTCGTCCGGCATTCGATTGTATCGCGGCTCAAACGCGCAATGGACGAGCGGCGACAAATTGCCGCCCGTCAAATAAATTCAGGCGGCGCGTTGCCGCCGCTCGACGCTTTGCGGGCATTTCGCCGAACTGCTGAAAACACGGCTTTGACCGAAGGCACAACGATTGCCCGAAAAATAATCGTCCACAACCGAAATCGAGTGATGCAAAAACTATGCGGCGGAAAAATACTTTTCAAACATTGCTCTCAAATCGTTTTATTCGGACGTGCGCCGCGCCGGACTCAGACGATGAAAATCATTTTAAATGACGGGCGCGATTTTGTTTTCAACAATTTGCCGTCCGGCGGTTATACTCTAACCGGTGCCGCCGATCAATTCGGCGGCGCGAGAAACCGAACGGGACGATTTCGGAAACGGGCGAAGCCGTAAAAAGCCGGGTGAAGTGCTGAAGGCGGCGAGAATTTCAAACTTCTCAAAATCTCCGAAGACCGCTGCTCACTCGCTTAAAAAAACATTTCGCCGCCGGGCGCAATTTGCGGCACGATCACGATGATGAACGCTAATCTGACATTCTCGAATATCCGGCATCGCCCGATGCGGAGCCTGGTCAGCGTTTCGGGAATCGCGCTCGGTGTGCTGCTGATAATTTTCACCGTCGGTTTGGCGAACGGAACACTGCGCGGCAACGCGCAGCGCGAAGCCAACGTCGGCGCGGAGATTATGGTCAGAAGCTCCGGCACGTTCGGTTTGAGCGGAGTCGAACCGCTGCGGTTGCCGGTTTCGCGGGCTGCCGAAATCGCTAGAATCGAAGGCGTGAAAACGGTCGTCGCCATCGGTCAAAATCTCGATGCCGCCGATACGGAAACGGGAACGCGCCTGATTGACGGCGTAAATTACGACGAATACGCGGGCATCGCCGGTTTGCGGATCGTCGAAGGGCGGGCAATCGGCGCGGACGGGAACGAAGCCGTGATTGATACGAGTTGGCAGGCGCAAAAAAAAATTAAAGTCGGCTCGACACTGCGAATTTACGAAAAAAATTTTACGGTCGTCGGAACTTACGAGCCGCCGAGCGGCGCACGCATCAAAATTCCATTGCAAACGATGCAAAAAGAATTAACCGGCGAGACGAAAAACTGCACGGCGGTGTTAGTCAAAGTCGCGGACGCGAAGCAGCAGGAAACCGTCGCGGAACGCCTTTCACAAAGATTTCCCGGCGATCAGATTATTTTGACCAGAAATTTTGAAGAACTTTATTTGGGCGCGATTCCCGCGCTGGGTGTTTTCTTGAACGTCGTTATCGGCGTGGCGATGGTCATCAGCACGCTGGTCATTGTGTTGACGATGTATACGACCGTGACCGAACGCACCCGGCAGATCGGCATTTTGAAAGCGTTGGGAATGTCGAAAATCGGAATCGCGTGGACGATCACGCAGGAGGCGTTGCTGATTAGTTTTTTCGGCGTGGCGGCGGGCGTGGCGGCGGCGATTGGACTGCGTTTCGTTTTGATGCGGACGGCATCGTCAATGCAGGTTTCGCTCGATTTAAAACTGATTTTACTGACTTTGGTCGGAGTCCTGATCGGCGGCGCAGTCGGTGCGCTTTATCCGGCAATCCACGCCGCCCGAATGGATGCGGTCGAGGCGTTAAGCTACGAGTAGATATTTTTCGGTAATTTACAAGGCAAAAATAATGTGCGGAATTGTCGGCTGGGCAAATCTTAATTCTAATTCTTTTCCGAACGAAGCGGACGAAACGCTTTTGCGGGCGATGTGCGCCAAAATCGAGCATCGTGGACCCGATTCGGAAGGCGTTTTTCTGTCTGGGTCGGCGGCACTCGGAATGCGGCGGCTGTCAATCATTGATTTGCAGACCGGCGGGCAGCCCGTTTTTAACGAAGACCGCGCCGTTTCGGTGGTGATGAACGGCGAGATTTACAATTTTCGAGAGCTGCGAAAAGACCTAGAACGACGCGGACACCAATTTCTAACGCGCACCGATGCCAAAGTTCTGCCGTATTTATATGAAGAACACGGTGCGCGAATGGTTGAAAAACTCAACGGAATGTTCGCGTTCGCGCTCTGGGATGCTCGCCGCCGAAAACTTTTTATGGCGCGTGACCGTTTCGGCGAAAAGCCGCTTTATTACGGCGTGTTTGCGGGCAAACTGATTTTCGCTTCGGAATTAAAAGCCCTGCTCGCGCATCCCGCCGTCGAAACGCGCCTTAGTTTTGCCGCTCTGCGTCAATATCTCGCGTTTGATTACGTTCCCGCGCCGCTTTCGATTTACGAAAACATTTTCAAACTGCCCGCCGCGCACTCTCTGACGCTCGAAAACGGTGAAATCAAAATCGAACGCTACTGGAATTTGAGTTTCCAAAAACGCCGCCCGATTCCGCGCGTCGAAGAAGCCGCCGAAGAATTGCGCGAACTGCTCGCCGACGCGACCAAAATGCGTTTGATGGCGGACGTTCCGCTCGGAGTTTTGCTGTCGGGCGGCGTAGATTCTTCGAGCATCGCGGCGTTCGCCCAGCAATCTTCGAGTCGACCGGTGAAAACTTTTTGCATCGGTTTTGAGGAAGCCTCGTTCGACGAATCGCGCTACGCCAGACAAGTGGCGCAGCATCTCGGCACGGAACATTACGAAGACGTTTTGAGCGTGGACAAAGCGGCGGATTTGCTGCCGGAAATTGCGGGCTGGCTGGACGAGCCGCTCTCGGACGCTTCGATTCTGCCGACGTTTCTGCTTTCGCGGTTCGCCCGCACCGAAGTGACGGTGGCTTTGGGCGGCGACGGCGGCGACGAGATTTTTGCCGGTTATCCGTGGTATTACGCGCACAAAATGGCGGAGCGATATGAAAAAATTCCGCGTTTTCTGCGCCGTCATTTTTTTGAAAATATCGTTAACAATTTGCCGACCGGAACTAAAAATATGCCGTTCGATTTTATGGCGAAACGCTTTATCAAAGCGTTGACCAATCAGGATTTGGTGGCGCGGCATCATTCGTTGATCGGTTCTTTTACGGTGAGCGAACAGGAAAATTTGTTGACTGCGGCGGTGACATCGCAAAACGGCGCGGACATTTACGCCGAAGCGCGTCGCTGGTTAAAGGTTTGGGATTCCGAAAACCTGTCTGATTCCGGCAATGCGCTTGAGTCTGACAACGTAATCGAGAGAATGCAGTTCCTCGATATGAAGTTTTTTCTCGCCGAAGATGTTTTGACCAAGGTTGACCGCGCCAGTATGGCGGTTTCTTTGGAAGTTCGGTCGCCTTTTCTCGACCCGCGAGTCGCCGAATTTTCGGCGAGCTTGCCGCGAGATTATAAACTTAACTGCAAAACCGCAAAATTTGCGTTCGGCAATACCGGAAAATTTATCTTAAAAAAAGCGGTTGCTCCGCTGCTTCCGACGGCGGTGACGAAACGTAAAAAGCAAGGTTTCGTGATTCCAATTACGGCGTGGCTCAAAGGCAGGCTGAATCCGCTCGCCCGCGATTTGCTCGCGCCCGAACGGATCAGGGATCAAGGTTTATTCAACCCGGTTTTTGTCAATAAACTGCTGACGGAACACGAAACGGGCAGAGCCGATCATTCCAAAACGCTATGGACGCTGCTGGTTTTTCAGCTTTGGTCCGACAATTTTTCACCCGCGGCGCGGCGGGCGGAATCCGGCGCGGGCAGCCCGAAGCCGCCGTCGCCGGCGATTTTGTCCAGCCCGATTTAAGGCGAATTTTTGGAATTCGCCCGGCTCTTCGGGCAAACCCGAATGCGACATCGAAATATTAAAAGGCGTGGCGCAAATGGCGTAAACGACAAAAACGCCACGCTCGAACGTAAGGCGGAATTTTGCCGAAACCTATAAAATAGAAGAAGATAGAAGCGGAACGAAATTTGTTATCGAAAACTTATGCAAAAACGCCTGATGTTCAAAAATGCGCTTCGCCAATTGCGGCACGGTTTCAATCGCCCGTTTATGGTGATGTTTGAAACCACTCTGCACTGCAATATGAAATGCGGCTACTGCGCGATTTGGCAGAATCAATTGCCGGAAGAAAAAGCGACCCGCGACCGCGTTTTTCGTCGAATGGACGAAGCGGCGGCGATGGGCGTGTTCGCGTGGAGTATGTCGGGCGGCGAGCCTTTGATGAACCCGAATGTTCCCGAATATATCGAACAGGCTTCTAAAAAAGGTTTCTTTACTTCGATGCCGACCAACGGGTTAGCTCTGAAAAAATACGCCGAAAGCTGCGTTAAACTCGACCAGTTGGAAGTTTCCATTGACACGCTTGACCGCGAGAAATTCAAACAAAGACGCGGCATTGACGGACTGCCGACGATAATCGCCGCGCTCGATTATATCGCCGAAAACAAACTCAAACACAATCTCGTGCAGATCAATGCGGCGGTTGACGAAAGCAATCTCGAAGATTTGCCCGCGCTCGCCGAATTCTGCACCGATAGAGGATTTCTTCTGCACACCGAAGCGGTTCACAACGTCGTGCGAACCACTTTTGAAACGGAAAACGTCGAAATCGAACACGCCGGTTTGGACAAAATCGCCGAATATGTTTTGGATTTGAAGAAGAAATACAAATGCGTTCGATTTTATACCGATTACTATAAATTTTACCGCGAAGACGGTTTCACGAAAAAATTTCCGTGCCGTTCGGCATCGCATTTGATCAATATGCGTCCCGACGGCGCGATTCAATTTCCGTGCGCGTTCGTTTCCAAACATAAAGGCGCACCCGAAATGAGCTTGAAAGACATTTATGCTTCGCCGGAAGTCAGAGAAATAATTAAGCAATCGCCCGATATGTGGGATTTTTGCAAAGGCTGTAAAATCGGCTGCCCGTATGAAGTTTCGGCGTATCGCAACAATCCCTGGACGGCGATTTGGAGCGCGATGGAGTTTTTGCAGTTGGTCTGATTTTTATGAATGTCTCGCTTGAAAATAATCCAGCCGTGCGCGTCCGTGAACTTTTCAAAAGTTACAAAAACGGCACAGAAGCGACGTGCGGCATAAATTTCACCGTCAAAAGCGGCGAATGCGTGGCGATTCTGGGCGCGAACGGCGCGGGCAAAACGACTTTTTTGCGGCAGTTGACGACCGAACTGAAACCGACTTCGGGCGCGGTTGAAATTTTCGGCGTGGACGCGATTAAAGAACCGAACGAAGCGAAACTTTTGATGGGCATCACACCGCAGGAAGCCGGAGTTTTTGAAACTCTGACGGTGCGCGAGCATCTCGAATTGTTCGGCAAATTAAAAGGTTTGGATAAACCGTCGGCGCAGAATCAAACTGCTGAATTATTGAAAAATCTTGAATTGGAAAAAGAAGCGAAAAAACAAGTCGGCGAACTTTCCGGCGGGCAGCGGCGCAGAATTTTGATCGGTTTGGCGTTTTTGGGAAAGCCGCCGCTGTTCATTTTAGACGAACCGACGACCGGACTCGACCCGCAATCGCGGCGCACGGTTTGGCGGCTGCTCAAACGTCTGATCGCGGACGGCGCGACCGTCGTTTTCTCGACGCATTATCTGGAAGAAGCCGAACAGTTGAGCGACCGGATCGCCTTTATCAATCACGGGAAAATCGTCGCCGACGGAAATTTGGCGGAACTGCGCGCTAATTTTCCGAACAAATATCGCTTGAATTATTTGAACGGCAACGGACAAATCGCAATGCCGCAAATCGAATTTTTCACAGACTTTAACGCGGCGCAAAAATACATCGGCGAACAGCGAATCACCGAGTATCAGTTAGCGACGGCTTCGCTCGAAGACGTTTATTTTTCAATTGTCGGCGAACGATTGAGTAATGAGGAGCGCGAGCAATGAAGAAAAGATTGACCGACATTTTTTGCGTTTTTCAAATACATCTGGCGCGTCTGCGGCGTGAAGCCGGACCGTTTCTGCTGGCGGCAATCGTCTTTCCGATTGCGATGTATCTGTTTGCCAGCGGCATCGCGCATCAATCGGTCGAAACTGTTCCTAACACCGCGAAACTTCATTTTCTCGCCGCTTCGATGGTGTTTTCTTTGAGTTTGACGGCAATTAGCTGGCTCGGTTATCTGCTGCTCGAAAATCGTTTTACGGGACGGCTCAAACTGTTCGCCACCCTGCCGCTCGCCGCTTCCTCCTACATTTTCGGCGTATTGATTTTCGCGCTCGCGCAGGGAATTCTGGGAATGATTGCGATGCTCGCGGCGGCGAAAATTTTAGGCGTGGAAACAAATATCGGCGGTTGGCAAGGGATTTTGCTGCTCGCGCTGACGGTTTTCGTCGCCCTGCTTTCGTTGTGCGGCATCAGCGTGATGATCGCGGCGCGGGTGCGCTCGTTTTCCGAGGGCTCGCTTTACACCGACGCGCTCGGCGCGGGACTCGTGCTGCTCGCGCCGGTTTATTATTCGGCGGAAACTCTACCGGCGGTTCTGCGCTGGCTCGGATACGTTTTGCCGACGACTTATATCGCCGGCGCGATCAACAAAATTTTATCGGGCAACTCGTTCATCGGCGGCGAAATTTCAGTCTTGATTTTAATGTCGGCGGCGACGCTGGCAGGCGGTTTCCGGGCGATGAACTGGAGGGAAGAATGAACCGTCAGCCGCGTATCCTGGTTTTGACTTTATCGTTCGGCGCGGGTCACGTTTCCGCCGCGCAGAATATCATCGGTGAGTTGCACGAACAAACTCCCGAAGCCGATTTGCGCTTTGTGGACGCGCTCGAAAACTGCACTTTGGCGTTTCGCGCTTTTTACGTTTGGACTTATTTTTGGATGATTCGCCACGCGCCGCGTTTATGGAGTAAACTTTTCAGTTCACGAATCGAAAGACGCGACGAGCAAACCGCGCCCGTCTGGATGTGGCGCGCAGGCTGCCGGAAAGTTTTCGACGAAATTCAAAGTTTTCAACCGGATTTAATCGTCGCCGCCGAAGTCGGCGCGTGTGAAATCGCCGTTATTGCGCGGCGCGAAAACCTGACGAACGCCGAAATTGTTAGCGTTATCACCGATTACGAAGCCGAGCCGATTTGGGTGAAACCGGAAGTTTCCGCTTTCGCCGTCGCCACCGAAGCGGTTAAAAAGCAGTTGGAAAATTGGGGCGCGGACGCGGAAAAAATCAAAGTCTGCGGCATTCCTCTGAGCGCAAATTTTAACCGGAAGCACGACGCGCACCGCACAAAAACGCAATTCGGATTGGACGAACGCGCCGTCGTTTTGCTGATGGGCGGCGGAATGGGTCCGAGCCGGATGAACGAAGTCGCCGCGCATCTTCTGGAAAACGGGAAAGATTTGCAAATCGTCGCGCTGCCCGCCAAAGACGTGCCGGCGAAAGCCGCGCTGGAAAAATTGTCAAGTGCCGCCACCGTCAGTTTGCACATTGTCGGCTGGACGAATTCAATCGCCGAACTGATGCGGACGGCGGCGATTTTAGCGACCAAACCCGGCGGATTAACTTTATCCGAAGCCGCCGCCGGCGGTTTGCCGCTCGTTTTATTTGACCCGATTCCGGGACCCGAAACAGCGAACGCGGCGCGATTCGTTGAAGCGGGCGCGGCGATTTCAACTAAAAATTCACGGGAAACCGCGTCGGAGATTCTGCGGCTTTTGCGCGACGACGAAAAATTGCGGGCGATGTCCGCCAATTGCCACGCCCTCGCTAAACCGGATGCCGCCCGCGAAATCGTCGAGTTGATTTTACAAAAAATAAATTTATCAAACGGAGAAAACGAAATTTCGCGTCCGATTCTTTCCGCTGATGCGGGACGAAAGACATCAGTCGAAAGATTCAAACAACCGTCGCCGGAGGTGAAAATCAGATGAACGCCGCCGGAACTGCCGTTGCCGAAATTTCAAAATCTTTGAATAGCAATTCGTCGCCCGCTAAAATTCCGCGTCCGGTTCTGTTGCTGACGATCAACAATGGAGCGGGACATACGCGAGCCGCCGAAGCGATTGCGGCGGCGTGGCGATTAATCAACCGGGAAATTCCGGCGCGAATCGTCGAAGTTTCCGCGTTTATGTCGCCGGTCGCCCGTTTTACGCACGTCTCGCTTTATTTGTGGCTGGTCAAAAATGCGCCGCGAGTTTGGGAAAAGATTGACGATTATCAGAAACGTCAAACGCAGACGAGTCCCGAATGGTTTTACCGCCGCGAATGCCGCCGGTTATTCGAGTTAGTCAAAGAAATTCAGCCCGTCGCAATCGTCGCCACCGAAGTCGGCTGCGGTGAAATCGCCGCGCTGATGAAACGCGATTTCCGGCTGAAAATCCCGCTCGCCGCCGTCAACGTCAATTACGATGCCGACCGCGCCTGGATTCAGCCGGAAACGGATTTCTATTGTCTGGCGAGCGATTCGGCGGCGGCGGATTTGGAATTTTTCGGGGCGCGGCGCGGGCAAATCGCCGCGTGGGGCGTGCCGATGCAGGCGGAGTTTGCGACGGATTTCGACCGAATGGAAGAACGTCGAAAAGTGGACGAATGGCTTGATTTGAATTCGGACGCGCCTTTGATTCTGGTGGCGGGCGGCGGCGAAGGAATGGGGAAAATCGAAGCCATCGTCAAACAATTGCTGGCGATGAAAAATCCGGCGGCAATCGTCGTTCTCGCCGGAAAAAATGAAAAGTTGCAGCGAAACTGCGAGCGTTTGGCGAGGGACGCGAAAAATCTGCGCGTTCTCGGCTGGACGCTCCGAGTTCCGCAATTGTTTCACGCCGCCGATATTTTAATTTCCAAACTCGGCAATACTTTCGACGAAGCCCGCGCCTGCGCTCTGCCGCTAATCGCGCTTTTGCCGCCGCCGGGAAGCGAGCGTGTGCAGTATCAACTGCTCGAAAAATGGGAAACGGGCTGCGCCGTGCAAACCGTCGAAGAAGCCGCGCAGACCGTCGAAAAATTATTAAAAAATCCGCGCGAATTAACGCGAATGCGGGAAAACGCGCGGGCTTTCGGGCAAACCGATGCCGCCGAAAAATTAGCGCAATGGCTCGCCAGAGAAATCGAAAAACGCGATGAATGAAACGATTTTGATGTTTTCGGGAACGATTGCCTTACTCGCGCTCGGCGCGTGGAGCGCGGTTTATTATTTGACCTACGCCGTTCGTTCGCAGGTTTTAGGCAGCACCGAGTGGCGCGGATGCTCGAATAAAAACGCGGTGGCGTTGACGTTTGACGATGGACCTTCGCCGGACACGGAAAATTTGCTGGACGTGTTGAACGATGAAAATGTCCGGGCGACTTTCTTTTTAATCGGGAAAAACGTCGAGCAGTATCCCGAAACGGTTCGCCGGATCGTCCGCGAAAATCACGAGATCGGCAATCATTCGTTTTCGCATCCGATTTATCTTTTTAAAACCGCCCGGCGCACCCGCGACGAACTCGAACGAACGCAGCGGGTAATCGAAAAGACGACCGGCATCACGCCGAAAATCGCCCGTCCGCCGTGTGGTGTGCGGTCAATCGCTTATTTTTCCGCCGCCAGAGATTTGCGGCTGCGGACGATTCAATGGTCTGACACGGGTTATGACTGGAAAAATTTTTCGGCGGCACAAATCGCGCAGAATGTTTTGAAAACCGTGCAGCGCGATTCGATTATTCTGCTGCACGACGGCGACAGCGCGGAAAAATCCGACCGGCGGGCAACCGTCGCTGCGATTCCTTTAATTTTGCGGGGTTTGAAAGCCAGAGGTTTGCGGGTTGCGCCGCTTGCCGAAATACTCGAACCGGCAGCGGCAGAACGAATTTATTGATTGGAGAAAACTACTTGACTATCGAAACTAAACCTATTTTATTTCTTGACTTCGACGGCACCATTTCCTGCCGCGACGCGATTGATGCGATTCTGGAAAAATTCGCCGATAAAAGTTGGGAAATTGTCGAAGAGAAATGGAAAAACGGTGCCATCGGTTCGCGCCAGTGTCTGCGGGAGCAAGTGGCTTTAATCAACGCTTCGCCCGATGAAATAAACGATCTGCTCGACGGCATAAAACTCGACGCGGGCTTTGAAACGCTGCTCAAAACGTGCCATCGCTTTGACGTTAAACCGCATATCATCAGCGACGGATTCGATTTTTGCATCGAACGTATTTTATCGGGTTCGGTGACGGCGATCAATTTGCCCGTGTTTTCAAGCCATCTGGAGTTTCAAAACGGGAAATGGCAAACGGATTTTCCGTATTTCGCCAAAAATTGTCAGCACGGTTGCGCGACCTGCAAGCCGCAGGTGATGAAAAATCTCAACCGGGAACGCGCGCCGATGATTTTCGTCGGCGACGGTTTGTCCGACCGCTACGCGGCGCAGTCGGCGGATTTGGTTTTCGCCAAGCAGGGTTTGGCGAATTTTTGCACGGAGAAAAAAATTAAATTCTTCGCGTATCAGAATCTGTCCGATGTGGCGGAGCGCATTGAATATCTGTTGAATATGCAGAATTCGGCGGCGCGTTCGGCGATTCCGCGGCTGGAATGGATTAACGCGCCGGAAGTTTTTAACTGGGAACAAAGATAATCGAAAATTAAGGAGAAAAAATGATGAGAAAATTACTTTTATCAACGGGATTTTTATTATTGACGGCGGGTTTGGCAGCGGCGCAGGGAACGGCTCCGAAAACAACAACGCCGACCGCCACGCCGCCGACCACGGCAAAAATGCCGAAAACCGCGAAGCCGCCGAAAACGCCGAAAGTCGTTCCGACCGACGACGCGGGCATTCAAACCTGCATTGAAGGAAAACTCGCCAAATCGAAAATGGCGGGCGAAGGTTTTGCGGCGACGGTGAACGGCGGCGCGGCGACTTTTACCGGCGCAACCAAAGTTCCGGGACACAAAGGCGGCGTTTCGGGCATCGGCAAAAGCTGCGGCGCGAAATCAATCGTCAATAACATCACGATTGAAGGCAAACCGGCGGCGGTTCCGAAAACACCGAAAACGCCGAAAGTGAAAACCGGTATGACAAATCCGTCGAAAACAAATTAAAGCGAAAAAAATTGAGCGGTTCACTCGTAAATTTTCACGAGCGAACCGCTTCAGAAAACCAAATCCTGCCGGAAAAGCGGATGAACAAAAATCGAAAATAAGATGACGACTATCAATACAACCGCCAAATTACATCAAATCGAGCCGCGCAAAACCGAAGCGGAACTGCTCGAACTGGAAAATAAATACTGCTCGTTCGGCGATACGGTTCACTATTTAGAGCCGCCGAAATTTTTTGAACGCGCCGCCGGAAATTATCTTTTCGACCGCGAAGGCGTGCCGTTTCTGGATTTGCAGATGTGGTATTCGGCTTCGAGCTTCGGCTACGGCAACGAGCGTTTGAACAACGCGCTGAAAGCGCAGATTGATAAACTGCCGCAACTTGCTTCGCAGTATCTGCACACCGAAAAAGTCGAACTGGCGGCGGCAATCGGGCGTTTGAACGAATCGAAATTCGGCGAAACCGGCAGAGTGCATTTCAACGTCGGCGGAGCGCAGGCGATTGAAGATTCGTTGAAACTCGTGCGAAACGAAACGGGCAAAAGCCTGATGTTCGCCTTTATGGGCGGCTATCACGGCAGAACTTTGGGCGCGTCGGCGATCACGTCGAGCTTTCGCTACCGCCGCCGTTTCGGACACTTTTCCGACCGCGCTCATTTCGTGCCGTATCCGTATTGCTTTCGCTGTCCCTACGGCAAAGAGCGCGAATCGTGCGAGTCGTATTGCGTCCAGCAATTCGCCAAAAATTTCGACACCGAATACAACTCGTTCTGGGACGCAAAAGCCGGCGAAGCCGAGTTTGCCGCGTTTTACGTCGAAGCGATTCAGGGAACGGGCGGCTACGTCATTCCGCCGCCGAATTATTTTAAGGAACTCAAAAAAGTTTTGGACGAACGCCATATCTTGATGGTGGACGACGAAATCCAAATGGGATTTTACCGCGCCGGTAAATTCTGGGCGATGGAAAATTTCGGTGTCACGCCCGACATTATCGTATTCGGCAAGGCTCTGACGAACGGTTTGAATCCGCTGTCGGGCATTTGGGCGAAAGAAGGTTTGATTACGCCCGAAAAGTTTCCGCCGGGTTCGACGCATTCGACTTTTTCGTCAAATACTTTGGGAACGGCGGTTGCGTTGGAGTTGATGCGAATGACCGCAGAGATTGATTACGAAAAAATCACCAGGGAAAAAGGCGCGTATTTTCTGGCGCAAATCAAAGAATTGCAAAGAAAATATCCGAAGATCATCGGCGACACCGACGGCATGGGAATGGCGTTGCGAATCGAAATTTGCCAAGCTGACGGTTTCGAGCCGGACCGCGAATTGACCGATAAAATTTTCGCCGAAGGAATGAAAGGCGATTTGAACGTGCGCGGCAAAAAAATGGGTTTGGTTTTAGATGTCGGCGGTTATTATAAAAACGTCTTCACGCTCGCGCCGTCGTTTGAAATGACCTTGGAAGAAATTGATTTATCGTGCGAAATGCTGGAGATGCTGTTTAAACGCTGTGCGCCCGACCGAGTTTAGACGAACGGTCAAAAACCGTCGGTTTTCCCCGGTGTCGGCGGCGGATAAGGCAAATAATTTTGAAGATATGCGATTGAAGTTGTGGTTCGGATGGTTCATCCTGTTTTCATTCTGCTCGCTCGCGGCGGCGCAGGCGGACGCGCCGCATTCGATAGATGCGGCGCAAGCCGAATGCCTGAAAACCCATCACGGCACGATGCCGCGAGCGAAATGCAATAGCGACGCGATGCAGGCTTGGGAAAAAGATGTGACGAAAACTTACGCGGCATTAAAGACGAAATTGCCGTCCGACAACCGAAAATCTTTTGAAGCATCGCAAACCGCCTGGGAAAAATATCGGGATGCCGAGTTTGATTTTATCTCGAATCGCTACGCGGCGAAAAAAGGCACGGGTTATATTTCGGTGAGAATTATTTTGCGGATGCAAATCGTCAAAGCCAGAGCTTTAGAACTTGAAAGTCGTTATGATACGGTAAAAGATTAAAACGGAGAAAATTAGCCCGAACACGGAGAACAATTCAGAAAAATTTACACTTTTATGCTCTCGAAAATTACCGAACAATTTGAAAAAGCCGCCCTGCGAACGAATCCGAAATACGCCATCGGGCTGTTAAACCGGATGCCGCCCGCGCTGTTGACGCAGATGCAGCTTCTGCGTTTTCGCCAGACGATGAAACTTGCGGCGAAGGCTCCGTTCTACGCCGAAGAATTTAAAAAGCGCGGCATTGACGCGAGCAAAATCAAGCGTCCGTCCGAATTAGGCGACTTTTTCACGACCGGCGATGATTTGCAAAAGCACGGCGCGGAAGCGTTTTTGATCGGCAAGCCCGACACCGCGTTTGAAACGACCGGCACGACTTCGGGCGAAACCAAGCGCGTCTTTTTCTCGAATAAAGAATTAAATGAAATGGGACGCGCCAGTGCCATCGGACTTTATCAATTGGGTTTGCGGCGCGAAGATGTCGTGTTGAGCGCGTTCGATGTTTCATTTTGGGTGTCGCCCGCCGTCGTCCGTACGGCTTTTCAATACCTCGGCTGTTTTCACGCTGAAGCGGGAAAAATTTCGCCCGAAGAATTTTACGAACGCGCCGCCAGATACCAGCCGAACGTCATTTTCGGCGAGCCTTCGTGGATCGTCCGCCTGTCGGAAATCGCCGAAAAGCGCGGAACGTGGAAGATGAAATTTCTGTTCGCCGGCGGCGAAAACGTCAACGATCAAACCCGCCGCGAAGTCGAACGCATCTGGAACGCGAAATTTTTTATCAATTACGGTCAGACCGAATCGTTCGGCGTGATCGGAGTCGAATGCGCCGAACAGGAAGGTTATCACCGCAACGATTTGAACTTCTTTTTTGAAACTCCTGAATCCGATGCCGGCGGCTTCGGCGAATTGGTTTATACGACTTTGACGCGCGAAGTGATGCCGCTCATTCGTTATCGCTCGACGGATGTCACGCGCCTGATTGACGAACCTTGCCCGTGCGGACTTTTTGCCAAACGCCTGGCAAAACTCAAAGGGCGCGTGGACGAGATGATCGTTTGCGGCATGGGTAACATCAGCCCCTGGGTTTTCGCCGAAATCCTGCACGGTGTCAAAGACGCGACCGACGAGTGGCAAGTGCGCGTCTGGCACGAAAATCTGATTGATGTCGTCGAATTGCGCGTCGAGATCACCGACTCGAACAACGGTCACACGCCGCAGACGGTCGAGGAAAATGTGCGGCGTAATCTGCGCGAAAGGTTTCCCGATTTTCAGAAAAATCGAGAGATGAAACTCTACGATTTTCGCGTCGTGCCGGTCGAGCGCGGAATTTTGCGGACGACCCGGAAATTAAAAAGATTGATCGCGCTCGCCGCGCCGCCGGCAGATGAAAAATCCGGCGCGGAGGGTTTGTCGCCCGTCAGACAATCGGCGGCGAAAACCAACGGCAGCGGATTTTCCGGCGCGGAAATTTTATGGAAAAGTCAGTGAAAATTTTTATGGCGCGGCTCGGTCTGCTGCTGGCTCTGAGCATTGCCGCCGCCGCGCAGAACGCCGCGCCGAATCAACTGCGTTTAGTCGTCACCGACGCGCAGAACGAAGCGGTCGCGGGCGCGAACTGCATTCTATCGCAAGACAAAAGAATAATCGTCGAGGCGCAGTCCGGCGCGGACGGCACGGTGGTTTTCGCCGCTCTCGCCGCCGGTGCTTACGATCTGAAAATCGAAAAAGAAGGATTCGAGAAATACGAAAAAAACACGGTTGAAATGACCGGCGGCGCATCCGTCGAACTCGCCGTCGTCCTTAATGTCGGGGCGGTTTCGGCGCAGGTAACCGTCGAACATTCGGCGGAGAACGTCAATACGGTCGAAGCCGGTTCGTCGCCGCCCGCCGCCGACGTGCAGCGACGAACAATCGAGCGTCTGCCGCTGGCGACCAAAAGAGTGGACGAAGCGATTCCGCTCGTGCCGGGCGTAATTCGCTCTTCGACCGGAGAGATCAGCATCAACGGCGCGACCGAGCAGCAAAGCAGTTTTCGCGTTAACGGCTTGAACGTCGCCGATCCCGCAAGCGGTAATTTTCGGCTTAATCTGCCGGTTGACGCGGTGGAATCGGTGCAGGTTTTTCGCCATCCCTTTTCGGCGGAATTCGGACAGTTCACGGGCGGCGTAACCAACATCGAAACGCGGCGCGGCGGCGACAAATTCCATTTTGAAATCAACGATTTTCTGCCGGAC
>JAYVKL010000239.1:0-10458 GCA_043768465.1 Pyrinomonadaceae bacterium | reverse complement strand
TCAATGGACGTGAGGGCGAAACAGCGACTTTATTATCACGTTGTCCGTGAAACTCGGAGTTGCGTGTTGGCGGTTTCGCCCCACGTCATCTCAGCCGTTCGACGTTTCTTGGTGCAACCAACGCTCTAATTTTTTTATCTGAATTTATTGAAATTTGACCTTACAAAAATATTTACTATGCAAAGAATGAGTTTTAAGTTTTTATTTGTCGTCTTGATGGTTGTCGCTTTTGGAAGCGTTTCATCTTTTGCTCAACAAGCCGCTTCAACCGATAAGAGGTCTTTAATTTTAGAATTTCGCAAATTAACGGGCGCAGACAATGTCAATCTGAGGCTCAACTTTTCTATTGCTGAAATTCAGGAAAGTCTTTCAGCTTTAGTTGAGCAAGACAAAGAAATCACCGACGCGCAGAAAACGGAACTGAAGAAATCCGCCAAAGAAGCCGGAGAACGTCTTGACAGTGAAGTTAAAACATTCTTTACAGACCAATCAAAAACCGCTCCGGTTGCCGAAGAAATCATCTATCAAATTTACGACAAAACTTTCACAGAAGTTGAGTTGCGAGAACTAATCACGTTTTATAAAACTCCAACCGGAAAGAAAGCACTTGTATTTTTGCCGAGTTTATCGAATCAAGTTCAACAAGGATTTACGCAAGCCGTAGTTCCGATGCTACAGGGTTTTATTCAGCCGAAAATACAAGCGGAAACGGAACAGTTGAAACAAAAGTTGAAAGATGCGAAGGCGAAAAAGAGCGTAAATTGATGCGGCGGCACGTCGAACAATTCAATGGACGTGAGGCAAAAACAGCGACTTTGTTTCCTTTGTCAGCTTGCGTGTGTTTTTGCCCACGTCATCTCAGCCGTTGGGCATCTATCCGATAAATTCGAGAAACTCACTGCCAAAAAAAATCTTATGGATCGAAACAAAATAATGCTGAAAATGGACATTGAAAGCGATATCAGCCGCATTGAAAATATTCTGACTTCGGGAATTTTTGATGTAGAAAATTCCCGACATCCACTCAAAAACGCAGCATTTATTGAACTTATGGTTTGCTTGAATGATTTACTGCAAAAAGCTAAAGACTTAAACGTTCCGGTCGCTTTTACCGATGACATTCCATCAGAAATAACACGGAAAGACGGCAACTCAATCAATATAACCGATTTTGTATCTATGGTGAGAAATGCCGTCTGCCACATTCCATCAGGAACGCACTTTCTAATTGAATCCGAAGAACACCAAATAAAATCAACCTTTATCATCATTCGCGGCAAAGTTGATTCACTGATAATGTTAGGAGGTGAACCGCTCATACAATCTTTATACGAAGATGATTTCTGTTTTAACTTCGGTAAGCTGGTTTTGTATTACAAAAGACACATCTTGAGGTCATTTGTTGAAGCACGAAATAATGTGTTACCGCTTATTTCTAGTGATGCCTTTTTTCAGTAAATATTCAAGCAGTAACTGTTTTACTTCATACGCTTGCCATTCCAGATAATAAGTATCTATGGCTTTGTATATTTCACGAATCAAAATATCTAAGTCATCATCAGGTTTTTCGTTTCCTGAGCGTAGTAGATTGTTGTTAAAGTTTTCCATATTCAAACGCGATGCCCAACAATTCAATGGACGTTAGCCGCAAACAGCGACTTTATAATTTCGGTTGTCCGTTGCCCTTTAGCTTGCCCGTAGCGGTTTGCGGCAACGTCATCTCAGCCGTTGGGTTGCTTATCCTTTACTTGACAGCGGAAAGCCGCAAACATAAATTTAGTCCAACAGGAGAAAATATGAAAAAACAATATAGTCAACGTCTACAAACGGTTTTGCTGGTAACAATCGCCGCTATCTTTTTGCTTGGCGCATACGGTTCGACTTTCGCCCAGAAAAAAGGGGCGATTACCGAAGCGGAAGTCAAAGCCTATTTTACTGATTGGTGGACGCACGACTGCGAAAAGGGTGCCGATTGCAGCGTTACTTTCAACAGTGCTGTAAGAATTGCGCCCGCCATTCGTCATACTTTTCAGATTCCGCCCGCAACTTATCTGAGTTATCCGGTCAAAGTGGATTTTACGACGCACAAAAACGGCGGCAATTTTCATTTGCAGCATATGACGCGCGGCGTTTATTACTTTTATCGCAACTCGTTCGGCGATTGGGAAATGGGCAAGGAAGGCGAACAGATGACGGAGGAAAAAGACGCGCATCAGGACGGCGGAACGACAAAAGCTCCCGTCACCGACAATCAAACCAAAGGCGGCGGGCAAACTAATACGCCAAAAGCGGAAAACAAAACCGCCGCCGATGGAAAAGACGAAAACGGTTTTCCGAAGCCGGATTTTTCGGAGATGGAGAAATGGTTTGAAATCGTCCGCTACGAATATCCCGAACCGCCTGAACGAAATATGACAATCTTCATTAAGCCCAAAGTGGACTTTAAACAGAGAATAATGACTTTCGAAATGGAATTCCGTGACAAGGACGGGATAATTGTTGGAACAGGTGCGTCGTACATTTGCTGCTCAACACAATTAGGTGATACGGAAACAGGCAAAACGGGAAAAGTAACCGTGAAATTGCCAAGCGAACGTGAGATGGAAAAAGTAGTCAGCGCAACCATCGTCAGAATTACATATAACTATTAAAGCGAAATAAAACGGCTGCCGCACGAAAGCGTTTTCCCGAACGCCGCAACCCAACAATTCAATGGACGTGAGGGCGAAACAGCGACTTTGTTTGTTAGCTTGTCTTTTTACATTCGGCGGGCTTGGCGGCGGTTTCGCCCCACGTCATCTCAGCCGTTCGGCGTTTCGTGGTAAATTTGACGCTGTAATTATTTCAGGGGGAAAAAATGAAAAATAATTGGTTCTCGAAAAACTCTAAATTTTATCCTATTGTTATTTTGATAGCTTTGTCTGTTGTGCAGTTTATTCACGCTCAATGGAGTTTGCAATTGTTCAATAATCGCGCTGACCGAAACTACGAAACTTTAGATAAGCGCATGCTCAGGGATAATGTTCCGTCCAACGTCAAAGAACATATTATTTACGTTCAAAACCAGTCAACCTTTAGCACGGACTTGCTTGTTAATTCGCTGTCATTTATGCAAATATTTGTTCAAATCATGATTTTATTGGTATTTTGGAGTTTCTTTCTGAGGAAAAATCAAAAACTTGAAGGAGACGAACAATCGGAGCAATGAGAAGCGTGACAGATACGCTACTTTGTATCCGAAGACACGCCGAACAATTCAATGGACGTGAGGCAAAAACAGCGACTTTTTATCACGTTGCCTTTTGTCCTTTAACTTGCGCGTAGCCGGTTTTTGCCCACGTCATCTCAGCCGTTAGATGGCTTTCCGACCGTAAGAATAGATGACCATGAATTATTTAAGAAATCGCTGGTATGATATAGGTATCGTATTAGCTCTAGCCGTTGCAGTATTTCTATTAATCAGAACAGGTATTTCATCCTTTCAGTTTTTGTTGTGGGTTAGTTTACTTTCTTTGTTTCTGCATCAATTTGAAGAATATCGCTTCCCCGGCTATTTTCCCGGAATGGTGAATACGGTGATGTTCGGCAGCAAACACCCTGACCGTTATCCCTTGAATACCAATACATCTCTCATCGTGAATGTTTTTATCGGTTGGCCTTTATATTTTTTGGCGGCTTTGCTTGCCGAAAAAACAGTCTGGCTGGCGATAGCAAGCGTCGTTGTGTCCGTCGGGAACATTATCGTTCATACTTTTGTTTTTAACTTCAAGGGCAGGACGGTTTACAACCCCGGTATGGCTACAGCTACGCTTTTGTTTCTTCCAATTTCAGTTTACTTCTTCTATTTTATCGAGCGAAGCGATTTGGCTAAGACTTTTGACTATGTTGTTGGCATCCCGTTCGGCTTGATTATCAACTACGTCGGCGTGATTAAAATAATTGAATGGCTGAAGGATGAACATACAAAATATGTTTTTCCTGCAAGGTGTGTCAGCTAATAACGGAGTTCCATTACCGGAACGCGCCATCTAACAAATCAATGGACGTGAGGGCAAAACAGCGACTCTGTTTGGGCGTTGCCCGTTAAACTCCAACGGGCTTGGCGGCGGTTTCGCCCCACGTCATCTCAGCCGTTGTGCCGCTTCGCTGTAAAATGTGAGTTCTAACATTAAAAAAGTATGAATGTATCCAGAAATCTCTTAACTGAAAAGTTTGTCGCTTTCTTGTTGCTTTTACCTTTTACCGCCTCTACGCTCGCGCAGAATCAGCTGCCGATAGCCGCCGTTCGCAATGTCACGGACGATTATTTCGGACAGAAAATTGTTGACCCGTATCGCTGGATGGAGGATTTGAAATCCGACGAGATGCAGAAATGGATGCGCGGGCAGGCTGATTATGCCGGCACATATTTGAAGAAATTGCCGTTGCGTGAAGAGTTTTTTAAACGCTTGAACGAATTGAGCGACGCGGGAGCAAACGTTGACGACGTAACCAGACGCGGAGACCGATATTTTTATTACAAATTTCAGCCGGGCGAGAACAACCGCAAACTCTATATGCGCGACGGATTGACAGGCGCGGAACGATTGCTGGTTGATCCTGAAAAATATGCGGTGAACGGCGGGCAGTCAACAATCAGCACGGTTAGTGTTTCGCCGAACGGAAAACTACTCGCGTTTTTGATCGCGCTCGGCGGCGGCGAATTCGGCACGATTCGCGTGATTGATGTGGCGACGGGCAAGGAAACCGGCGACGTGATTGAAAACACACGCTTTACGGCGGGCAAATGGACGCAGGATTCAAAAGCGTTCGCCCGCGTTAAGTTTCAAACGCTTGCGGCGGATGCGCCGACGACCGAAAAGTATCAGAAGATTCGACTTCTGCTGCACAAGCTCGGCACTAAAACCGATACGGACAAACCGCTGTTCGGTTACGGCGTGAATCCGAATATCTCGATTGAACCGACGTTGCTTCCTAATGTGGTTTTTCCGCCCGAAGCTAAATACGCAGTCGCGTATCTCGATTCGGGCGTGTCGTCGGAGGTTTACGTCGCGCCAATGGACTCGATCAACCAAGCCATTATTCCGTGGCGCAAAATCATCGGTCTTGAAGATGAAGTTTCAAAAGTCGAACAGCGCGGCGACGATGTTTATTTTCTGACATCCAAAAACACGCCGCGCTATAAAGTGATGCGCGTCAATTTGTCGAATCTTGATTTGAAACGCGCCGAAATTGTTTTTTCCGCTTCTGAAGCGGTGATCGAAAAAATTGCGGCGACCGCAGACGCGCTCTGTGTGCAAACGCTCGACGGCGGCTCGCGGCGCGTTTATCTGGTTGATTACAAAACGCTCAAACAGACGGAAGTCAAAACTGCGTTTCCGAGTTCGCTTTCGATTCAGGACGCATCCCTCGCCGGAGGAACGCTTTTGCTGAACGCCGATTCGTGGACGCGCGCCTATTCGATTTACGAATATAATACGCGGACGAAAACGATGACTGATACCGAACTCGCGCCCGCGTCGGCGATTGATATGTCGAATATCGAAGTCAAGAATTTCAAAGTCAGAACTGATGACGGCGCGATGATTCCGATGGTTACTCTCTACAAAAAAGGTTTGAAAATGAACGGCGCGAATCCGGTTTTGATGGACGGCTACGGTTCATACGGCGTTGAAAACACCTCGCCGTTTTTTATCACTTTCGCTTTGCCGTGGATGGAACGCGGCGGCGTTTACGTTTTCACGGGCGTGCGCGGCGGCGGCGAATATGGCGAAGAGTGGCATCTGGCGGGCAAGGGCGCGACCAAGCCGAACACTTGGAAAGACTTTATCAGTTGCGCCGAATATTTGATCAAAGAGAAATACACGTCGCCCGCGCATCTGGGAATCGAAGGCACTTCGGCAGGCGGTATTTTGATTTCCAATGCGCTTGCAACACGCCCCGAACTTTTCGCGGCGGCGATTAATCAGGTCGGCATCAACAATGCTCTGCGTTTTGAAACGACGGCGAACGGCGTGCCGAATATTCCCGAATTCGGTTCGGTCAAAACCGCCGAAGGCTTTCGCAATCTGCTGGCGATGGACGGTTATCAGAAAATAAAGAAGGGCGTAAAATATCCGGCGACTCTTTTGACGCACGGCGCAAACGACCCGCGAGTCGAGCCTTGGCTGTCGGCGAAAATGGCGGCGCGCCTGCAAGCGGCAACGGCGAGCGGCAGACCGATTTTGTTACGGCTCGACTACGACGCGGGACACGGCATCGGCTCATCGCGCAAACAGCAAAACGAACAACAAGCCGACATTTACGCTTTTTTATTTGAACAACTCGGCGCAATAAAATGATAAAGCAAAATAATTGATTGTTGACGGGCGGCACAACAAATCAATGGACGTGAGGGCGAAACAGCGACTTTCTTATCGCGTTGTCCGTTTAACTTTAGCTTGCGTGTCGGCGGTTTCGCCCCACGTCATCTCCGCCGTTGGGCAGCTACGAGTTGATGGACGTGCGATTGCTGTAATTTTAATGTCGTAGGTAAAGACATCTTATGAATAGAAATTTTTTAATACTTGCAATCGCTGTCATCGTTGCAATCTCACGATAGTGATGTTAATTTGTATCGATAAGCTGCGAGATTAATAGGCGTGATTACTTTGTTTGCCAGTGCTTTTGCTGCTGTCGCATTTATGAATGTTGCGCTCGCGCGGCTAAGTTCACTTAAGGAGTCAGTATGAACCGTAAAAAACCTTTTGTGCCTGTGCTTTTAGTTATTTTTTCTCTTTTAGGTTTATTGCGCTTTTCCCAAGACGTGAGAACAATCAATGTTGTTGGTTTGTTTGCGAGTGGCGTAATTGCTGGGGTTATTTTAGCTTTCATTATCGTTATGCCAAAGGTGAAGCGCGAGCCATAGTAGATTTGCGAATCGACTTGTTCGCGGAGAGCATTCAGGAACAGCGGCTCGCTTGGTAGTGCGCCGCCCAACAATTCAATGGACGTGAGGGCAAAACACGGACGCTGTTTCGTTTGCCAACTTTCGCGGTGTTTTACCCCACGTCATCTCAGCCGTTCGGCTTCTGCGTGTGGCTAACCGAAATCGCGTGAGAGATTTTTGGGTCTGATGTGAAAGATATGAAACAAAGAACAAAATCAATACTTTTTCATCTGCCTAAGTTGATTGTTTTTGGACTGGCATTGTTCAATTTCTTTTACATACAATCTCAAATACCAGTTAGAACAGGCACATCAATTTCATTTTGCGTAGTTTGTCCTTGGTATGAAACTTCGGATTTCAACAACGTGCTAATTATTCTTGCGGCTTCAATATTTCTCTTGATAAGCAGACGATGGAGTTATTTAGCGGCAGGTGTTTTAAGTGGTTTTGTTCTGTTTATTGGTTTATTTTACATAGTAAGAGCGGTCGCAAATTTCGGCTTGTTTGAACTCTGGCAATTCATTCTAAAGCAAGAGAACATATTTTTAGTTTGGGAAGTTCAAGTTGTTTTGGCTGGAGTTGTTTTTGTTCTTACAGTTTTTTATTTGGTGCAGGATGTCTTTCGCAGAAAATATTTATACTAATTACCAGTTTTGCGGCGAAGCGAAAACGTCCTAAAGATGGAAGGAAAGCCGAACAATTCAATGGACGTGAGTGCGAAACAGCGACTTTGTTATCGAGGTGTCTTGTTTCCCTCAACTTTTTCGTAGGCGGTTTCGCCCCACGTCATCTCAACCGTTCGGTTGCTCGTGGTAATATCGGAAAGCACCTTATGAAACGAATCTCTTTATCAATAATTCTCTTTGTCCTAACCGTTTCGATAATTACGGTTTGTAGTTCTACGGGTTTCGCTCAAGCTAAAAAAGAGAAAGTTACTTCAGAAACAAAGAATTCTTCCGTTAGTGATGATTGCTTGCTTCCAGCACCAAAGGGCTTTGTCAATGACTTTGCGGATATTCTTGACTCAAAAACAAAAGAAGAACTTGAGCAAACTCTAACAAACTTTAAGGCACAGGCTAAAATTGACTTTGTTGTCGCAACGGCTAAAACAACGGGCGACAAATCTGCTTTCGATTATTCGCTTGCGGTGGCAAACGACTGGGAAGTCGGCGCAAAGAATCCAGACAAAGCAGGAATCCTTTTGTTAATCGCCGTCGAAGATAGAAAGTGGCACATACAAATCACTCGCGTTTTGGAAAAGGTTCTATCTGATGGCGAAGTAGGAGAACTTGGTGCTTTGATGCGTCCTTATTTCAGAGAACAAAAATACGGCGAAGGAATAACCAAGTGCGTTGAAGAAATTATTAAAGTGCTAAAAGGAAAGCGTCGTGTAAAATAGCAGCGCAACCGAACAAATCAATGGACGTGAGGGCGAAACAGCTACGTTGTTATCAACGGGTCTTTTTACCCTTGACTTGCGTGTTATCGGTTTCGCCCCACGTCATCTCAGCCGTTATATCTCTTCTTGTGAATTACGTTTCGTTTAATCTTTACAGCTATGAGTATTCTTGACCAAAATTTAAATGAATCTCTTCTAAATGAATATCAGGCAAATAGAAGAAAGACTTTAATTATATTATTTTGTTTCGTTGCGACATTTGTATTACTTTCAATTTACAACTATATCAATTTCAAACTCCCTCTCGGAACAATATTGGGGCAGTCGTTCTTATCAGCAATCTTCTGTTCTTTTATTCCAGGAATGATTGCAATGGCAACGCACTTTAGGCTTCACTGGAATTGGAGAGATACGTTCTTAAAGGGTTTTACCATCCAGTCGGTGCTAATTGTTTCCACAATTTTGATCTTCTCTCTGAAAAACGATAACCTATCTGCGATTTACCTCATTACAGTAGTTTTTGTTGCAATAATACTTACTGTATTTTATCTTGCAAAATCTGGGTGGCAACTTGCGCCATTTGGACTGTTAGGGATTTTTGTAATGGGGATTTATAATTTCACATCCAAACTTTTTCTGCGTCCTAAAGATTAACGGGCGATATAACAATTCAATGGACGTGAGGGCGAAACAGCGACTTTGTTTTAACGGTTCTTCTTTTCTCTCACGTTGCGCGTATTCGGTTTCGCCCCACGTCATCTCAGCCGTTCGCCTTCTCTCGGTTTCCAACAACGATGTGATAAGATTACATCGATTGTTGAGGGGATTTTATATGTTGACGGAAGCCATTACATTGCAGGTTGAATCTGACGTTGCTCGTTTTTACAACGACGCGCCGCAGACTGACAAACAGAAATTACAAGCCTTGTTTGGAAGCTGGCTGAAATACTACGCCGAAGCCGATGTTGATTCTTTGAAACGGACGATGGACGAATTAAGCCGCAACGCTGAAAGCAGAGGCTTAACGCCGGAAATTCTGGAGTCGCTTCTAGCCGATGAATAAGGAACAGTTACGCGGTGTCTTTGACAATAACGTGCTGGTCAGTGCGGCTTTGTTGACGGGTGCTCCGCGAAAAGCGTTTGACAAACTTCTGGATAACGGCATAGTTTTGGTTTCTATTCCGGTGCTGCTCGAATTAGCCGACGTTCTCAACCGTCCGAAATTTAACAAGTATGTCACGCACGACGAGCGAATGCGTTTTATGGTGAGTTTTTTGAAAGTCGCCGAGATGATTGAAGTTCGAGAAACAATCAAAGTTTGCCGCGACCCAAAGGACGATAAATTGTTGGAGTTGGCGGTGAGCGGCAATGCTGATTTTCTGGTAACGGGCGACAAAGATTTGCTGGTTTTGAATCCGTTTCGCGGAGTCGAAATAATCACGCCGAGAGAGTTCTTGGAAAAATCCCTTTGAAAATAACGGCGGAAGCGAACAATTCAATGGACGTGAGGGCGAAACAGCGACTTTGTTATCAAAGTTGCTCGTTAAAATTAAAGGCTTTTGTCGGCGGTTTCGCCCCGCGTCAACTCAGCCGTTATGCCGCTTCGCCGTGTGATTAAGTTGCGAACAATGCAAAGGAAAAAATAATGAAATCGCTTCTACTCATAATTGCAGTTACTGTTGTTATTGGTTTGGTGTCGTGCCAAGACGCAAAACAAACTGACCCGCTTGCCCAGACTTCAAGCGAAGAGAATCAAGTTCGCCAAGCGGTGCAATCATTTTATGACGACTTCAACGCACATAATTTCGGGCGCGTCGGAGATTATACGACTGAAGACTGAAATCATATCAATCCGATTTCTGCACGGGACAAAAACAATGTTGAAAGATATTTGAAAGGAGATAGCGGATGTGTTTTTGAGCTAGCATAGCTCTTGCATATGAAAAAAACACATCCGAATGCTTTGCCGCATGACGAGCCAACTTATCATTAGACAAGCGGCGAGTCGAGTTGTTGGCGAGTTTTTTGATTACGATGATCCAACAAAACACTTCAAATCTGGCAAGATTGGCAAATGTTTTAGACTTGAAAGCCAAGCCGGAATCGAAATATAAACGGCTCAAACGGTTTC
>JAYVKL010000238.1:0-5278 GCA_043768465.1 Pyrinomonadaceae bacterium | reverse complement strand
GACCCTTTGATACGCCTAAATTGATTTGAATCGGTATAAAAAAAGAGTTCGCCGAC
This sequence comes from Pyrinomonadaceae bacterium, assembly GCA_043768465.1. Taxonomy (GTDB): domain Bacteria; phylum Acidobacteriota; class Blastocatellia; order Pyrinomonadales; family Pyrinomonadaceae. The sequence goes on along the minus strand of JAYVKL010000238.1, from coordinate 5,222 downwards.
TTCAACAAGTCGGCGAACTCTTTTTTTGTCGAGCAAAGCGAATTTCATTTCAGAAAAACAAAGTTCCGAAGCTACCCGATTTGAAACGCACTCTACTGCACAAAGGCATTTGGAATCGGTTTATCGCCATTGGTGCCGAACGCGACTCCGGTAAAGCCCGCCGTTGAGCGCAGCAGATACCACGTTCCCGACGACGGGCGAAAAACCGCGACATCGGCTTTCCCGTCGCCGTCGTAATCCGCCGCCGCCGGACGGTCGCCGCTGGCACCGAAACCAATGCCGGTAAAGCCGAGTTGCGAGCGCAGCAAATACCACGTTCCCGACGACGGGCGGAAAACCGCGATGTCGGCTTTCCCGTCGCCGTCGTAATCGGCGGGAACCGGCAAATCGCCGCTGGTGCCGAAACCGATGCCGGTAAAGCCGAGTTGCGAGCGCAGCAGATACCACGTTCCCGACGACGGGCGAAAAACCGCGACATCGGCTTTCCCGTCGCCGTCATAATCCGCCGCCGCCGGCTGGTCGCCGCTGGTGCCGAAACCGATGCCGGTAAAGCCGTTTTGCGATTGCAAAATATACCAAACGCCGGTTGACGGGCGGAAAACCGCGATGTCGGCTTTCCCGTCGCCGTCGTAATCGGCGGGCATCGGAATATCGCCCGGCGAACCGAACGAGATGCCGGTAAAGCCGAGTTGCGAGCGCAGCAGATACCAGATACCGCCGCGAAAAACGGCAATATCGGTTTTACCGTCGCCGTCATAGTCGGCAGGCGTAATCAAATCGCCGTTCATCCCGAAAGCCGCGCCGGTAAACCCGTTCTGCGATTGCAGCAGATACCAGGCTCCGCTGGACGGGCGAAACACGGAAATATCGGCTTTGCCGTCGCCGTCGAAATCGAACGCCCGGCGCGGTGTCGTCGTCGTCGTTCCGGCTTGCGAAACGGTGTGAATTTGCCCGCCGACGGTGATCGTGCCGACCCGCGAATTGGCTCCGGCGTTGGCGGCGACGTTGATACCGACGGCTCCGCTGCCGCTGCCGGTCGAACCGGAAGTAACCGTGATCCAGCCGCCGCTCGTGCCGCCGGTCAACACCTCCAGAGACCAGCCGCCGCTGATGCTGCCCGCGTCAACATTTTCGTCGTCCACGATGTAAAGCTGCCAGGTGCCGTTCGGGGGCGTGCCGTTGAACACGCTCATATCGGCGGTGTAGTTGGCTTGTCCGGGCGCAGGCGCGGGAAAATTATCAACTCCGCCGGGTTCGATAGTCGTATTTCCGACATAGTTGGACGGGCGGTAACTGCCCGAAACGATTTGTGCCGCATCCGGTAAAACTCCCGTCGCGTTTTGGTCGAAAGTCAGATTAACGCCGGACACAGTTGAACCGCCGCCTGCGTCCGACATTAAAATCGTGCGCTGACCGCCGGGCGCGACCAGCAGAATATCAATATCGTCGGGGAACGAATGGCTCAAGCCGTTTAAGGTCGCCCGAACCTGGGTAATCGTTCCGCTCATCCCGGAAACCGTGATATTTGAAGGGTAGAGCGATGCCAATCCGGGCGGGGCGGTGTTGCCGGGGGGGCGGTCGTTGATGGTGATCGGTGCCGGATTGTTGAAAACGGTTGCGGGCGCGACCGGCGCGTCGCCGTCACGGTTTGCGGCGAAAGGGGCGCTGACCGTCGCTGCCCAGGCGCATCCGGCGGGCGTAATCACCTGGAACGAACCGCCGCCGCCCGCCGCCGCAAAATTGCTGCTGTTCGGATTTAATTGGAAATTGCAGTTGGCATCGTCGTCAATAATCGTCAGAACCGCCGTCGCCGGTGTGCCGAGCGTCGCCCCGACCGGACTGCTGAGAGTCAAATTGACGGTTTCGTTTCCTTCGACTAAAGTATCGTCAATAATCGTGACACTGAAAGTTTTGGTAGTTTCGCCGGCGGCGAAATTGAGGGTGCCGCTGGCAGGCTGATAATCGGCTCCGGCGGTTGCCGTGCCGTTGCTCGTGGCGTAGTTGACGCTGACCGCTGCGGAGCCGCCCGTTCGCGTGACGGTGATGACGGCGGCTCCGCCGTTTTCGTTGACGCTGTAATTGGCGGTGCTGAACTGAACGCTCGAAGGCGTTCCGCCGGTGCAGAGTGCCGCCTGCGCCGGAATCGGCATCATAATGCCCGCGCCCGAATCGCGGTCAATGCCCGGAGCTTCAATGTCAATCGCCGTCGAGAAAAAAGCGTTATAAATTTGCTCGTTGGTCGCCGACGGGCAAGCCGATTTGACGAGCGCGGCGAGTGCGCCCGCGTGCGGTGCCGCCGCCGACGTGCCAAAGAAGTTCTCGAAGCCGGGAGTTGAGGTCGAACTGCCGTCCGCCGCCGTGAGGTCGGGTTTTTGCAGTAATTGTCCGCCGGTCGAAGAAACATTGCCGGGCGTAATCGGGGTGCCGTCGGCGTTATAAAAAATCCTGCGCGGACCATCGGAGCTAAAAGTTTCGACTTTGTTGACGGAACTGTGCGGATTCGGGAACGGACCGATGGTTCCGTTCGGTCCGTTGACCGCCGGACCGGACGGCGTGGCTCCCATACTAATCGTATTCAAACCGCCGTTATGCCCGTAAATCGTTCCCGATGTCGAAACGCTCAACTTGGCGCGATTGGTGTTTAAATGAAGAAAACGAGCCGCGCCCGAAAATTTCGTAATGACGACGTTGTTGCCGGTCGCATTGACATTGGAAACGGATTCATATGGGTCTTGCGTTCCGCTTTGCATATTGGTTCCCGCCGCCAGAACCTGCGTTCCGGTGCTGTTGAGAACGAATAAATCGTAATCGTTGGCGGAGCCGCCCAAAGGGTCTGACCATTTCAAAGTAGTGGCGGAACCGCCGCCCGCCGTAAAAGCGGTGAAAACCTGCCCGCCGAAGTTGTGCAAATTTCCCGCGCCGTTTAAAACGCCGCCCGCCACGCCGCCGTCAACGAAATCGCCTTCCCACGCCCCGGCAGTGCCGTCATTTTTATTGCCGGAATTCGCCGCTGACGAAAAATAAAGCGCGCCTGCCTGAGAACCGACCGTCACATCGTTCACCGCCTGCACGACGACTCCACCCATCGTGTTGGAAATGACGTTCGCCGCCTGACCGTTCTGAAACGCCGTTTCGTTAAGATAACTTACGTCGTCAATGATGATGGTGCAGCCGGCGGCGCGTAAATTGCGGATATTCTGGGCAAACCCGGCGGGACCGGAAAAGCCGGTGGCAAAATAAAGCTGCGCTCCGGGAGCCACGTCATAGACGAGTTCCAGCATCGCCGTCCCTTCGTCGCCCATTCCCGCCTGACCCGCCAAAACGGTTACAATCGGCGGCAAATCGCCCGTCGCCTGCCGCGCCGCCAGCGTATTTACGCCGTCGGAGATAACGCCGATTTTGATACCCGCGCCGTTAAAACCGGTCGCCGCCCGAAAGTTGAGCGACTGATGCGTGACATCGCCCTGCGAATTGACGCTGCCGGTGTCAGGAATTAGGTTGTCGAAAGGATTTGCCGCACCGAAACCGCGCTTATCGGCAGCGCGGTCGGCGAAATTAAAGTTTGAATTTTCCTTCAAACCGCTGACGAAACCGGCAGCCGCACTGTCGCCAACCTGTTTTTCGCTCGCCCTCGAAGTAATCGCCGTCTGTTTGGGATTGATAAAATAAACTTCTCGCAGTCCCGCCAGCGATTCGATAGCCGTGATCGGAACGCTCGCCCTGAGACTGCGGTATTCCGGCAGCGAAACGATGATTTTCGCTTTGACGGCGGTTAACTTTCTGAGCAGTCTTTTCGTCACATCGGCAACGATGTCAACTTCGATGTAGCCTTTATCATCAACCGTCAAACCCGTTTCCAAAGTGTCAACGCCGACGGCAATGCGCTCGCCGCGCTCCATCTTGATTTTGTAAAGCAGATTGGAATCAATTTTTTTCTGCGCCGCCGTCCGCGCTAACTTTTCCTGCGCCAACGCTCCCATCTGGCGAGCCGCTTCCGGGCTGATTCGCTCCTGAATGCTCTCTTTGACAGTTTCTTTGTTTTGCGCGCCTGACGACCGGTTGAACACAAAAAACGCTGCCGCTACGATTCCCGAAAGAATCAGACCGTAAATTAACTTTTTCATTGTTTGCTCCTTTTTCAGAATTATTTTTAACTTTCCAAAGACACCGTTGCCTGACGGACATTTGCTTTTTCTATGTAAATAAACGTCTAAATCATTTGAACCTTTGGAAGGAATTAACCGCGAACCGGGCGCGAATGGTTTACCGGCGGAGTTTTGACAAAACTCTTGGGGATATTGTCGAGCCGGTCAGCGAAATTATCGCCGGACGAATTTTTTCTCTCACTTGTCTAATGCGTTAAAAGTCGGAAAAAAAGGTCAAATTATTTTCCGGAATTTTTGACCGCAATGATGAGGTTTAATAAACACCGACGCGAAAAAATTTAAAAATTGCCAGCGCCGCGGCTGAGATTGGTTTTTGACCGCCTTACCTTCGCTTTGAACCGGCACCAAGTTGTTGCCGACCGTTCCCGGATGCCGGGTCATTTTGTCTTTGAGAAGTCTTGAATCATAACTTCAAAACCTCGAACCTGTCAACCGCGATGCGAAGTGCCGACCGGTCATAATTCGACAAATACTCAACCGGCGATTTTAGATATTTCTTTAATCCTTAAAATATCCTTAAAAATAATTTGTAATTTTTCTTCTCGATATGATATGCCGGAAATCTCGAAGAAAATGGTCATTTTTTTTGAAATTTTTATTTCACACTCCAATCAGCGGCAATTGACGGCAAAAGTCGCAACTAAAAAGTTTGGGAGAAACGCAGTTAAACGAAAAAATCAGCAATGGGATAACCCTTCGGAGTTAAGCAGTTGAAAAAAGCGGCAACCGTCAAACAGGCGGTCAGCCTATTTGACGGTTGCCGCGCCGGTTGAAGTCAGCAGAACAGACTGACCGCCTGTTTGACGTTCAACGGCGTAACTCCTAATCTTTTATTCTGCACGGGACAAAAACAATGTTGAAAGATATTTGAAAATAGAAAGCGGATGTGTTTTTGAGCTATACCCAAAAGTAAAAGGTTTGCGAAAAAAAGGCAGTAATAAGAGTTTAATCAAGATATGAGATTTGAGTTAGCCGAAAATGAACGAAAAGTGTTGCGTGAAATTCAACACCAAAACAACAAACGGGATTATGTCAAAGCAACCGTTTTGTTGATGT
>JAYVKL010000237.1:0-4806 GCA_043768465.1 Pyrinomonadaceae bacterium | reverse complement strand
ACGCAAACCTGGTTGATAATCGGATTGACATCGCCGACCGCGATCATCGCCGAAGCCGCCATACAACGCTGTCCGGCGCAACCCGACATTGACGCGGTGACGTTCACCGCCGTCATCTGCGGATTTGCGTCGGGCAACACGAACAAATGATTTTTCGCGCCGCCGAGCGCGACACAGCGTTTCAAATGATGCGTAGATTGCTGATAAACGAGCTTCGCAACGACGGTCGAACCGACAAAACTGACGGCTTCAATATCTTTGTGAGCGCAGATGCCTTCGACGATTTCCCTGCCGCCGTTGATAATGTTAAAAACGCCGTCAGGCAAACCCGCTTCCTTCAACAATTCCGCCATTTTGACGACCGAAAGCGGCACGAGTTCCGAAGGCTTCATCACCATCGTATTGCCCAGCACGAGCGCGTTCGGCATCGTCCAATTGGGAACCATCAGCGGAAAATTAAACGGCGCGATTGACGCGACGACACCAATCGGGAAATGCTCCGTGCGGCATTCGACACCGCGTGAAACTTCCAGAATTTCCCCGGAAACAAGTTGCGGCATCGAACACGCGAACTCGGTCAATTCGATAGATTTTTCAACTTCGGCTTTTGCTTCATCGTAAGTTTTGCCGTTTTCTTCGGAAACCAGTTTCGCCAGTTCGTCCAAATTCTTTTCGAGCAAATAGCGGTAGCGAAAAAACACCTGCACGCGCTCTTTAATCGGCGTTTTGCTCCAACTTTCAAAAGCGTTTTCGGCAGATTCGACGGCTTGATTAAGTTCGTCAATCGTTGACATCGGAATTTTTGAAAGCAGATTACCGTCAATCGGCGAAACGACCTCCAAGCTCTCCGTCGAAACGCTTTCGACAAATTCGCCGTTATAATAATTTTTAACTGTTTCGTATTTCATAATTTCGGGTAATTATACACTTGACCGACTCAAAATTTGAATCGAACAATCTAAAACCAATGGCTTTTGAACTGTTTCAAAACAACCTGCGCTGTCATGGTGCCCTGACGCGGCATGAAAATGAACAATCAACTTTTGCGAAAACAGTAATTGACTGGAGGTGTTTTTCGATTGAAGTGTTCCGACAACTATGTTCTCGCGGCGGTGCATCTGCGTTCATTAAGGTCAAATATGGAGCGACCAACGCCCATTCTTCATCAGTAACATCGCTCGGATATGATTTTCGCCTCACAATTCGAAGTTATCATCTAATGCAAATCAGTAATTGAAATAAATGTTGAAATAACTTGGATTTTCTCTGCGCTCTTTGCGTCTCTGCGTGAGAAATCATTTCACGCAGAGACGCAAAGAGCGCAGAGAGGGAGTTTAAGCGATTAGCGAAATTCCAACTACTGATTCGCATATTACCTAAAAGTTCCTAACGCGCTCCGGTTTCAAGAGTGGAAAACTGATGCTTCCGAAAGCGGCAATCTTTTGAGAGAGATCACGCCCAGAAAAGCGATTTCGTATTTTCGCAACAGCGCGAGAAAATCCTGCCAGACATGTCGTTCGCGTCCGATGGTGTAAACGGCATTTGAATCGGGTTTCATTTTTCAGGCTGCTCAATTTAACTCGCGCTAAACCGCCACCGGAGCGGTGATTCGCGGGTGCGAACGATAATTTTCGAGCTTCAGATTTTCGTAGCGGAAGTCGAGCAAACCGTTCAAGCCGGCGAGGTTTTCGGCGTTGATTAAACGCAGTTCGGGCGGCTCGAACGGCTCGCGTTCCAGCAATTCTTTGACTTGATTCAGGTGATTCGAGTAAATATGTAAATCGCCGAAAGTGTGAACGAATTCGCCGGCTTCCAATTGGCAGACGTGCGCGAGCAGATGCGTCAAAAGGGCGTAGGAGGCGATGTTGAACGGAACGCCGAGAAAGGCATCCGCGCTTCTTTGATAGAGCTGGCAGTGCAGAGTTTTTTCGTTCTCGACTTTGAATTGGAAAAGAGTGTGACACGGCGGCAGAGCGACGTTATCGCAGGTTTCGGGATTCCAGCCGGTGACAAGCAAGCGGCGCGAGTTCGGATTCTTTTCGATCTCAAATATCAATCTCGCTATTTGATCAACGCCGTTTCTCGCCGGGTAATCGCCGCCGAAACTGCGCCACAAATAACCGTAAACTTCGCCTAAATCGCCCGCTTCCCGATTAAACCGCGCCGTTTGCTCGCTCGTCGCCCATTCCGCCCAAATATCAACGCCTTTTTCACGCAGATTTTTCTCGTTCGTATCGCCGCTCAGAAACCACGCCAATTCTTCAAATATCCAGCGAAACGGAATTTTTTTCGTGGTCACCATCGGAAATCCGCGCCGCAAATCGAATCTGGTTTGATAACCGAAAACCGAAATCGTGCCAACGCTCGTGCGGTCTTCGTGGCGGATGCCGTTCTCTAAAATATGTCTGAGCAATTCCTGATATTGTCGCATTTGATTTTAGATTTTAGATTTGCGATTTCAGATTTGCAATTTGAACCGGTAGAATTAAAGCTTTATGGTCGTTAACAAATTAGAAGTCAGTTTCAATTCGCCGCAGTGCGGTTGGATGTCAATCGGTTTTGCCGACGGCGAAAACGAGTTTCACACGACGACGGCACACGCTCCGCACGAAAAAGCCCTGCCCGAACTGCTGCAAATTCTGACGGATTTGCTCGATGAAAATTCCGCCGAAAAAAAATACGTTCTGCATTGGAATCGCAACCCGGAAGAATTCGATTTTCAATTTATCAAAAACAGCGCGGCGGTGACGCTGGAGATATATCAATTCCCGACCGACGAACGCGCTGACCGCGACCGCGAAACGGTTTACCGGCACGAAGGAACGATCAGAGACGTTTGCGCGGCATTCGCCGAAACCTTCCGACAACTTTACGAAGACCGCCACACCGACGAGTTCGAGTTCAATTGGCGACAGCCGTTTCCTTTTGAAGAATTTCAAAAATTCAGCCGCCGATTGCTGCCATAATAATGCTGCCGGCAGTCGAATTTCGTTCTGAAATTCGAGCCGTTCGCGGCGAAAAAAATAATGAGAGAAAAACTTTTAGAGCTATTAGCCTGTCCGAGCTGCGGCGGCGATATTTTACTGGCTTACGCCAGCAAATATGAAGAAAAGCAGATTATCGAAGCCGTCCTGTCGTGCCGAAAATGCGAGCGCGAATATAAGGTTATTCGCGGCGTTCCGCGCTTTGCCGACCTCGACAAAATCGAGCGGGACAAAGCCGCCACCGCCGAAAATTTCGGCTGGCAATGGATGCGTTTTATTCAGGCAGACGAAAAATATAACGAGCAGTTTTTAGGCTGGCTGCAACCCGTTAAACCGGAATTTTTTAAAGACAAACTCGTTCTCGAAGGCGGCTGCGGCAAAGGTCGGCACACGAGTCTGGCGGCGGAATGGGGAGCCAAAGAAGTCGTCGGGATTGATTTGAGCGCGGCGGTCGAATCGGCGTTTCAGGCGACGAAACATCTGCCGAACGCGCATATCGTCCAAGCCGATATTTTCAAATTGCCCTTCAAAAAGGCGTTCGATTATGCGTTCAGCGTCGGCGTTCTGCACCACACGCCCGACCCGCAAAAAGCGTTTGCTTCTTTAGCCTCGAAGGTGAAAAAGAACGGCGCGATTTCGGCGTGGATTTACGGCGCGGAAAATAACCGGTGGATTACGAGCTATATCAATCCGGTGCGCGAAAAGTTTACGTCGAAAATCGGTCAGCCGACGCTTTATCAACTCTCGAAACTGCCGACGCTCGGCGTTTATCTGGCATCGAAGCTGATTTACAAACCGCTCAACAAAACTTCCAAACCGCTCGCCGGGAAACTTTTTTACAACGATTACCTCAATCACCTCGGCACGTTCGGCTGGCGCGAACAGCACAATATCGTTTTCGATCACCTGGTTGCACCGACGGCTTTTTACATTTCAAAAGGTGAGTTTGAAAGCTGGTGGCGGGAAATCGGTGCCAGCGACGTGAAAATAATCTGGCACAACCGCAACTCGTGGTGCGGTTTCGGGAAAATCGGAAAATAGGCGCGAAGTTTATGAAAGCGGAACAGGTTTTTGCGGCGGCGAATCTGACGGCGATCATCGGCTGGATTCTGCTGGCGGTCGCGCCGCGCCGGAAGTTCACCGAAAAAATCGTGCTTTCCGGCGCACTGCCGATTCTTTTGGCAGTCGCCTATTTGATTCTAATCGTCATTTTTTTCGGTCAGGGCGACGGCGATTTCGGAACGCTTGCCGGCGTGATGAAACTTTTCACCAACGAATGGACGGTCGTCGCGGCGTGGATTCATTATTTGGCGTTCGACTTGTTGGTCGGCATCTGGGAAGTCAAAGACGCGCAAAAAAGAGGTATTTCCCACTGGTTCGTCGTGCCGTGTCTGTTTTTCACTTTAATGCTCGGACCGATTGGCTGGCTGCTCTACTCGATTCTGCGATTTTTATATGCAGGAAGAAAACAGGCGAGCTGAATTACGTCCGCTAATTTACGACGCGATTGATTTTTGCGCGACGGTTTGCCGATCTGCTTGAACAGGAAAATATATGGCAGAACATATTTTAGAGCGCAGACAAATCATCGAACGCCCGCTCGACGAAGTTTTCGAGTTTTTCGCCGATGCCGGCAATCTGGAGAAATTACGCCGCCGGAACTAAATTTCAAAATCATCACGCCCCAGCCGACTGACATCAGAAAAGGCGCGTTTATTAATTATCAACTAGAGCAGATTGCTAATCAGTGTATGGCAGACTTCAGTCTGCCGCCTCGCTCAGACCCGACTCTCGACGGCGGTGGCAGACTTTAGTCTGCCAT
>JAYVKL010000236.1:0-29989 GCA_043768465.1 Pyrinomonadaceae bacterium | reverse complement strand
CGTGCATAAAAATAAATTGTATCTGTTGCGGCTGGATATGATTTTTGTTTCTGAGCAAGAACAGTATTTTTCTTTATACGATTGACAATAATTTCATTTCTGAAGTTTTCCTTTCCTAAAACTTCGTCAATTACAAGTTTGATATATTGCCCGAAATGATAATCTTGGCGAACAAAAATCAAACCATCAAGAGCCAATAATTCACGAGCTACTATTAAACGACGTCTTAATAATTCGACAAAATCCGCGCTTTTACGTTTTGCTTGATATGCGTTTTGTCCTTTGTTTCCATCGTATTGGTCGCCTGTGCCAAACGGCGGATCAATATAGATCAATTTGACTTTGCCTTTAACTTTGCCTTTGACGAGTTCGTCTTTGTCGGCGTAGCAGGTTTTCAGAAAATGCAGATTGTCGCCGAACACAATCAGATTGCGCCAGCCGTCGTCGAACAATTCACGTTCGCCGTTAAACGTGCGTTCGATTTGCAGCGGCACGGCAAACGATCCGTCCTGGTCAGCCAAAACATCTTCGCGCCGCATCTTGCCGCCGTAGCGCAATTCGTATTCTTTCTGCTCGGTCGGGGAAGAGTTTCTCCTGAAAATCGTCGGGCAAGGCTTCGCCCGCCGCGATGCGCTCGATGAGAAATTTCTTTTCTTCGGGTGAGAGTTTCATTAAATAGTCTCACTTTCAAGATAGAGAGTTTCGGGCGCAATGTCCGCGCCGTTGCTCCAGGAGATTGTCCAGCCGTCAACAAAAAATTTCCGAAAGTAGTTTTGATCCTTTAGAGGTTCAAAAACTTCGCCTTTCAGCCATTTGGAAAAATCGGCGATTTTCTGTTCGCCGTTGTCGAAGGTAATTCTGATTTTGTAATCCGAAACGTATTTTGCATCTATCACAATCGGCATATAGTCCATAATTTTAACTTGTCTTAATCGAGCGGAGCTATTTTATCAATCACACTGCCGCCCGCCGCTTTTTCCCAATTTTCGATTAATTCCTGACGATGCAGAGTCGTCCATTCTTTGATAAGTTTCTTTGCCGTTTTTGATTTGACCGAGCCGCGCATCATAGTGCCGTCGAAGTCGAAAGCTCCGCGCTGCCCTTGATATTCCGCGTGAAAGTGCGGCGGATTGTGGTCATTATGAAACATTCGGATGATGATTCCAAAGAACATCGAAACATACGGCATAGTTTTGTTCTAATACTTCATCAATTTCGCCGCCGCTTTTTCGACATCTTCGATTTGTGGCAAAATGAAGTCTTCAACTTGCGGGGCGTAGGCGACGAACGTGTCAATCGCCCCGACGCGGCGGACGGGCGCGTCGAGATATTCAAAAAGCTCGTCGGAGATTCGCGCCGCGATTTCCGCGCCGTAGCCGTAGGAAATCGGGTCTTCGTGCGCGACGATCACGCGGTTCGTTTTTTTCACCGATTCGGCGACACGCTCCCAATCGTAGGGAACAAGCGTTCGCAAATCTATCAATTCCACCGAAATCCCCTGTTTTTCCAGTCTTTTCGCCGCTTCAAAACTTCTTTGGACGAGTGCGCCGTAGGTTACGATGGTTAAATCGGTTCCTTCGCGGACAACTTTGGCTTTGCCGAACGGAATAAGAAATTCCGGTGACGGATATTGCGATTTGTTGTAAACCTGGCGATAAAGATGTTTGTGTTCAAGAAACAAAACCGGATCATCGCAGCGAATCGAAGTTCGCAGCAGTCCGTTTGCGTCGAGTGCGTTCGAAGGATAAACGATCATTAAACCGGGCGTGTGCGCGAACAGAGTCGTTCCCGATTGCGAGTGATAAACCGCGCCGCCTTTTAAATAGCCGCCGACCGGAACGCGAATCACCATCGGGCATTTCGTGTCGCCGTCACTTCTCCAACGAGTTACCGCGACTTCGTTTCTGATCTGGTGAAACGCTGGGAAAATATAATCGAAAAACTGAATCTCGACCACCGGCTTGATGCCGCGCAAAGATAATCCGACGGCGCGACCGATGATGTTGGCTTCGGCGAGCGGCGAGTTAAAAACCCGCGCCGAGCCGAATTTCCTTTGCAAATTCGCCGTTACTTTAAACACGCCGCCTTTGCCTTTGACGGTTTCCAGATATTCTTCACGCGAAACATCGGCGACATCTTCGCCGAACACGACGATGCGAACATCGCGCTCCATTTCCTCGTGCATACAACGGTTTATCAGGTCAACCATCGTTCCCGCGTTGCCGGACAATTCCGCGCCGTCTTCGGTGTCGAAATCTTTCGATGTCGGATCAACGTCCGGGGAAAAGACGTTTCTAAAAGCGGTTTCGGGCGCGGGCTGCGGCGTTAGCAAAGCGATGTCCGCCGCTTTGTTGATTTCCAAATCAACTTCCTTCCGCAGTTTTTCCAATTCCTCTGACGACGCGATTCCTTCCGTCATTATAAATTCGGCGAAGGTTTTGATCGGATCAATCGCCGCGTCTTTTTGGAGTTCTTCCGCCGGGCGATAAAGTTTTTCGTCGTCCGACAGCGAATGCGAATACGGTCGCACGACTTTCGCGTGAACGAACGCCGCGCCTTTTCTCGCCCGGCAGAACTCGACGGCGCGAACGAATGTTTCATAACTTTCAATCGGATTCGTGCCGTCGCATTTCTGGATATAAAGATTCGGAAAACCGGAAACGAGCTTTGAAATATCGCCGCCCGCCGTGCCGACTTCGACCGGCGTGGAAATCGCGTAGCCGTTATCTTCGACGACGAAAATCACCGGCAGTTTCAGATTGCAAGCCGTATTTAACGCTTCCCAAATCTCGCCTTCCGAAGTCGTGCCGTCGCCGATTGACATATAAACGACTTCATCGCCTTTGAAACCCGTGATTTTGTCCTGCAATTCGGTCAATAAAGAAGCGCGATACGACGCTTCCGCCGCGCCGACAGCGTGCAGTGCCTGCGTTCCGGTGCAGGAACTTTGCGACGGCACATTTAAATCTTTGTGTCCCCAATGCGAAGGCATCTGCCGCCCGTGCGAGTTTGGGTCAAGTTCCGCGCCGACCGCCGAAAAAAGCATTTCCTGCGCCGTCATTCCGAGTCCGAGCATCAGAGCGCGGTCACGATAATACGGAAAAAACCAATCGTAAGCGGGCTTCATCGCCTGCGCCGCCGCGACTAAAACCGCTTCGTGTCCCGCGCCGGAGATTTGAAAAAAGATTTTATTCTGACCTTTAAGCTGAATTTCTTTATCGTCAACGCGCCGCGATTGATACATCGTGCGATACATTTTAACCAGCGTCTCCGCGTTCAGACCGCTGTAATCTTTCGCCGTTGCCGCCATCGCCGCCGATTTTTCAACCGCGTGTTTCGGCTGTTTCAACTCGATTGACTTAGCGGTTTTCTGCCGCGTGTCGTGGTCGAGCATTCCGTCGCCGATTGAACCTTCGGGTTTGACGAGAACTTTCGCTTCGTCGTCTTTTGCCGAACTCGTCTTTTTCGTTGGCGACGTGCCTCTAATTTCTTTTTTATTATTTCTGCCCGTCTTCGCCGCGTTGTCGGCTTTTTTGGTTGCTGTTGCCATACTTAAAATTATTTCCGTTTCAGATATTGATTTTTTATAAATTTAGTAAAGATATAAAATATCAAAGTTAAGAAAAACGGGCAATTTGCCGGTAAAAGTTCGTTAATCCGAATAATCTAAATCAAGCGTCATCCGGTAATCGTTCGCCATCGAAGGATGTCCGTGCGCGTCGGAAACTTCAATGCCTTTTTGGTAAATCGCTTTGGCTTTTTCGCGCATCCCGGTTTGCTCGTAAGCCTTCGCCAGCATTCCATAAGCGTTGCCTTCGTCATCGGCTTTTGAAAGATAAGTTTCGAGCGTTGCAATCGTGTTTTGCCAATCGCCGATTTTTTGATACTCGTTCGCCAATCCGAACAAAACCATCGTGTTGCCATCGTCCGACGCGAGCATTTGCTTGAAAACTTCGATTCTATTCTGCATAATTTTTATAAGGAAATCATTCACAGATTAACACAGAAGAAGGCGGATAAAAGTTTCGCCGACGGTTGATTCGACGTTTCCGAAAAACGATTTTCCGCGCCGGATGATGACTTCGGAACTTATCTCGCTCCGTTACATTGCGGGTGATTTAAGTTAAACTAACCGTTTTCGACAAAATTTGAATTACACGAGTTACACAATGAATATACCAACAGAAGAATCTATCGAAATCACGTTCGCGCAGTTCGGTTTGAGCGACGAATTAAACAAGGCAATCAGCGATTTAGGCTACGAAATACCGTCGCCGATTCAACAGAAAACCATTCCGTTACTGCTCGAAGGCAAAGATATTATCGGGCAGGCGCAGACGGGAACCGGCAAAACGGCGGCGTTCGCCCTGCCGACTTTGCAGAAAATTGACACGACGACTTCTAAAATTCAGGCTCTCGTTTTGACCCCGACGCGCGAGTTGGCGATTCAGGTCGCCGAAGCGTTTCATTCCTACGCCAAACATTTGAACCGCGTTCGCGTTCTGCCGGTTTACGGCGGACAGTCAATTTCGCAGCAAATTCGCCATCTGCGAAGCGGTGTCCAAATCGTCGTCGGCACGCCCGGTCGCGTGATGGATCACATCCGGCGCGAAACGATTGATATTTCCAACTTGAAAGTCGTTGTTTTGGACGAAGCCGACGAAATGCTCAATATGGGTTTTCAGGAAGATGTCGAGTGGATTTTGTCGCACACGCCCGACACGCGCCAGACCGCGCTCTTTTCGGCGACGATGCCGCGCCAGGTCAAACGCATCGCCGAAAAATATCTGCAAAACGCCGTCAACGTCGAAATCCAGCAGAAAACGATGACCGTGCCAACGGTTCAGCAATTTTATTTGAACGTCTCGGACAGCCAGAAAACCGACGCGCTGACCAGATTACTGGAAACCGAAACCGCTGCGGGCGAAGCCGTTTTGATTTTTCACCGCACTAAACTCGGCGCGGCGAGTTTGACCGACAAATTACAGGCTCGCGGTTACGCCGCCGAAGCGATGCACGGCGATATGAGCCAGGCGCAAAGGGAAATCGTCATCAAAAAATTACGCAGCGGCGCGGTTGAAATCGTCGTCGCCACCGATGTCGCGGCGCGCGGCTTGGATGTCGAACGGATTGCGACGGTCATCAATTTCGATATGCCGTCCGACACCGAAAACTACGTTCACCGCATCGGGCGCACCGGACGCGCCGGACGCGCCGGGAAAGCCGTGCTTTTCGTGACACCGCGCCAGCAGCGAATGCTGCGCGACATCGAGAAATATACGAAACAGAAAATCGAGCCGCTCAAACTGCCGACGCAAGCCGATGTCGCCGCCCGGCGCGTTTCAATTTTGAAGGAGCGCATCGTTTCGACTTTGGCGGAACAGGATTTAGAACTTTATCTTTCCTTAATCGAAGATTTAACTGAAGAAACCGGACGCGACGCGACGGAAATTGCCGCCGCCGCGACGTTTCTGGCAGTCGGCGAAAAGCCTTTGCAAGTCAAAGTCGAGCCGGAACCGCAGCGATTTTCTTTTTCCGAAGAAGGAATGACGCGCCTGTTTATAGATGTCGGTCGCCGCCACCAAATCAGCCCGGCGCACGTCGTCGGAGCCATCGCCAACGAAGCCGACGTTCCCGGCAAAGCCATCGGTGCGATTGATGTCAACGACCGTTTTACATTGGTTGATGTCCCGGCGCAGTTCGTCCCGCAGATTCTCGAACGGATGAGCCGCAGCCGCATCGGCAAACAAAACGCCAATATCCGCGTCGCCTCAAACGTCGAAACCGAAACGGTCAAAGAAGCCGCGCCGCGCCGCGAACGCGAATATAAGAGAGAATCCGCGCCCAAACGCGAACTTAAAAGGGAAAAGCCGCCCGAACGTGAACGCGAATTCAAAAGAGAATCACCGCTGCGCCGTGAACGCGAGTCCAACCAAGATGCCGCCCCGCGCCGCGAGCGCGAATTCAGCCGCGAAACGCCGCGCGAGCGCGAGTTTGAAGGTGAAAAAACATTCAAGCCGAAAAAATCGTTCGGAAGCGACAAACCCGAAAGTCGAATCAAAAGCGCAAAGCCGGTGAGCAGAAAGCCGAAAAGTTCATCCAAAGGCAAAAAAGCCGCCAGCCTCAAACCGAAAAGTCCGTTTGCCGTTTTTGCCAAAGACAAAAAAAAGAAAAAGCGAACCTGAAATAAAGAGCATCTCGAAAGTTAAATTTGAGTCTGGAAACGGTTCGGCGATCAAACTGAGAGTAAAAACACCAATGAAACTTACAACCTTAATCACTTCATTTTCAATCGCGCTGATAATCGGCGCGACGGCACCGATTATCGCCGTCGCGCAAGCAGCCAAAAACGCTCCGACGTTTGTCGAAGACGGGCATTCCTTCTCGAATCCGCAGGCGGTTCGAGTGACCAATGTGAACCTCGACTGGAATGTTCTGTTCGATAAAAAAATTCTGCAAGGCACGGCGACGCTGAACGTCGTGCGAAGTTCCGGCGACCAAACCGCGCCGCTGATCCTGGACACGCGCGATTTGAAGATCGCCAAAATCGAAACTTCCGCTGACGGGAAGACTTTCAAAAAAACGAGTTTCAAACTCGGCGCGGCGGATAAATACCTCGGCTCTCCGCTGACCGTTCAACTGCCGCCGGATGCTAAATTCGTTCGCATCGCTTATTCGACGAGTCCGAAGGCTTCGGGTTTACAGTGGCTCGCGCCGTCGCAAACCGCCGGAAAACAGCAACCTTATATGTTCTCGCAGGCGCAGGCGATTCACGCCCGCAGTTTCATTCCGCTCCAGGATTCGCCGCAGGTGCGCGTAACTTATGCGGCGCACGTCAAAACGCCGCCGGGCTTGCTCGCTGTGATGAGTGCCGAAGGCAATTCGCAAAACAACGCGACGCGAACGGGCGATTACCGATTCAAAATGACGCATCCGATTCCGTCGTATTTAATTGCGATTGCCGTCGGCGATTTGCGCTTTCAAACTTTGGGAAGGCGAACGGGCGTTTATACCGAACCGGCGACGTTGAAAGCGGCGGCGTTTGAACTCGGCGACACGGAAAAAATGGTCGAGACGGCGGAAAATCTTTACGGCGCGTATCGCTGGGGACGCTACGATTTGCTGGTTCTGCCGCCGAGTTTCCCGTTCGGCGGAATGGAAAATCCGATGCTCACCTTTGCCACGCCGACGATTTTGGCGGGCGATAAATCGCTGGTCTCTTTGGTCGCGCACGAACTCGCGCATTCGTGGTCGGGCAATCTGATTACTAATGCGACGTGGAGCGATTTCTGGCTCAACGAAGGCACGACGACTTATATCGAACGCCGCATTATCGAAGCCCTCTACGGCAAACCGCGCCGCGAGATGGAGACGATGCTGGGGCGCAAGGTTCTCGACGGCGAACTCGCGTCGTTCGAGACGCGCGACGAAATTCTGCACGTTGACTTGAAAGGACGCGACCCAGACGACGGTTTTACCGAAGTTCCGTATGAAAAAGGCTCGCTGTTTTTGCGGCATTTGGAGGAGGTCGTCGGGCGCGAAAAGTTCGATAACTTTTTGCGCGGCTATTTCGACAGTCACGCTTTTCAAAGCATCACGACGACGACTTTCGTCAATTATTTGCAGGCGAATTTGATTGATAAAAACCCGAATTTATTAAATCGCCAAGACGCTGACGAATGGATTTATCAAGCTGGTTTGCCGAAAAACGCGCCGAACCCGCAGTCGGACGCTTTTCTTAAAGTTGAAACCCAGGCGAGCAAATGGCTCAAAAACAACATCACCGCGAGCGGCATTACGGCGAAAGATTGGACGACGCAGGAATGGCTGCATTTCTTAACGCATCTGCCCGACAACATCGGCGCGGACAGAATGACGGAACTCGATAAAGCGTTTAACCTGACCAAAAGCGGCAATTCCGAAATCGCGTTTCAGTGGCTTTCGATGGCGATTAAAAGTAATTATACGGCGGCTGACTTGCGGCTCGAAGAATTTTTGACCACCGTCGGGCGACGCAAATTCGTCAAACCGCTTTACGAGGAACTCGCCAAAACGCCCGCCGGAAAAACCCGCGCCGCCGCCATTTACGCCAAAGCGCGTTCCGGCTATCATCCGATCACGCAGGCGACGATTGACGGAATTTTGAAGTGGAAAATCAACGGTTAAAACCGACCGGCAGCCAACCAAGCGTCGTCGAAACCTCTGAAAAATTTCGACGATCCCGTAACGAATTTTCGCTGATTTATTCGGTTTAAAGCAGCAGCTTTGTTTTTTATTTTGTTATAATACCAATTCAGCTTAAGAGGTGCATAAAGTTCTGAGTTCACGCTTCAGCGTGTTGCCGAAAGCTGTGCGCGGCGGCGGCAAAGTGCGTTCCGCGTTTGAACTCAGAACTTTACGCACCATTTGATTTGAATCAGTATAATGTTTGAGAACGCCAAATTCTCGCGTTTGAATTCTCATTTTTCCCGAGGTCTAAAATTTATGAAAAACTATTTGCTGAAGCTCGCTTTTTTTTCGGCGGCGGCTTTTGTTCTGAGCGTTTCTACCGTTTCGATTTGGTCGCAAACGCCCGCTGCCACGCCGGAATTGAGCGTTGCCGGATTCAAGCTCGGCGACGAGGAAACGGCAAAAAAGATGCTGCAAGGCTACTCGCCGCGTTACGACAACGAACGCAGCCAGCCGAAATACTTTTTCTACAACGAATACGGAACGCAGGTGATGACCATCACCTGTTTCTCCAGAGAACGTCCTTTTTTAGTGGTCGGTGTCGAAGTTTTCGCCGTCGGCGAATCTTATCAAAACAAACATTATCAAATGAAAAGCGTTAACTCGTTCGTCAGCGCATCCGGCTTTTATATCGGCGAAAAACCGTCGGCGAAATCTTTGATTTTCGCCATTCCGAACGTCACCAGTGCCAAGGAAATCATCAAAAAACTGGGTACGCCGGAAGCCGACGAAAAGACCGCCCAAAAAGTGCGGGTTCTGCGTTACCGGCTCGACAAAGTGCCGGAAATCGAAACGCCGGCAGCAAAAAACAAAGGAATAAATTACGGAGTTTATACGGCGCAGTTTCGCTTCGTCAAAAATCGTCTGCGCCGTTTCAGCATCGCGGTCGAAGCGGCGGCGAAAAATCTATGAAACTTTCACGCCTTAAAATTCTTTTTCAGTTGCTGCCAGACTTCAAAGTATTCGCGCTGTAACTCCGAGGTTTCCATCGCGTATTTGGTCGGGCGAATGACGTAGCGCGACTCGAACATAAACGCCATCGTGCCGGAGAGTTTGACGGGTTTTAATTCGGCGTTCGAGGCTTTTTCAAACGCTTCCAAGTCAGGTCCGTGCGCCGACATTTGATTGTGCAGAGACGCGCCGCCCGCAACGAAACCCGCTTCCTTCGCGTCGTATTGCCCGAAACATAAACCCATAAATTCCGACATAATGTTGCGGTGAAACCACGGCGGGCGAAACGTATTTTCCTGCACGAGCCAGCGATCCGGGAAAATCACGAAATCGCAATTCGCAACACCGACTTCCGATGACGCGGAAGTTAAAACCGTGAAAATACTTGGGTCTGGGTGATCGAATGAAATCGAGCCAATCGTGTTGAATCGCCGCAAATCGTAACGATAAGGCGCGTAGTTTCCGTGCCACGCGACGACATCGAGCGGCGAATGGTCAACACGGCAGCTCCACAAATTGCCGCCGAATTTCGCCGTCAGTTCAAACTCGCCGTCTAAATCTTCAAACCACGCAATCGGCATTTCAAAATCTCTTGTGTTCGCCAATCCGTTCGCGCCAATCGGACCCAAATCAGGCAGCCGAAACTGCTGTCCGTAGTTTTCGCAAATGTAGCCGCGAGCTTCGCCGTCGGGCAGTTCGACGCGGAACTTCAAACCACGCGGAATGACGCAAATCTCGCCCGAACCGATTTCGATAATTCCGAGTTCCGTCAAAAAACGCAGCCGATTTTTCTCCGCCACGACGAGCATCTCGCCATCTGCGTTATAGAAAAATCTGTCCGTCATATTTTTATTGCAGGCAAACAAATGAACTGCGATTCCGACTTGCGAAAACGAATCGCCGTTGCCGGCAAACGTCGTCAAACCGTCAATAAAATCAGTTGCATTTTTCGGCATCGGTAAAGGATTCCAGCGCAGTTGATTCGGCGTAGTTTCGATTTCGTCAAATTTTGAAACGAGCCGATTATTATCAATTCGCGCAAACGGCTGATGCGTCACCGACGGTCGAATCCGATACGTCCAAGTTCGTCTATTTTCCCGGCGCGGCGCGGTGAAAGCCGTTCCCGAAAACTGTTCGGCGTAAAGTCCGAGCGGTGCTTTCTGCGGCGAATTACGCCCGATTGGTAGCGCGCCTTTCACCGCTTCGGTCGCAAATTCATTGCCGAAACCCGTTTGATATTTTAATTGTTCTTTGCTAGTCGTCGGTTTCATTTTTGTTAACCTATACTTTCTTTAGAGTTTCAAGAATTTCATCTGCAACAAGAAACGAATCTTCTACTAAATCACGAAGCCTTATTATTTCGTCAAAATAATCAGCCTTAATTCGCTTTTTATGGAGTTCTTTGCCCTTCTTTCCGATATCTTGATTCTTCAAATCGCTTTTGCTTAAGTATTCATTCCAGATTTGTATATGCGAGGATTTATAGCGGTCATAAATATAGCCTTTGTTGACTATTTGAACCCGCGCTTTCCAATAAATAGCGTAGTAAAGACGGCTGATTGCTGTGCGCTGTGAGGCTTCATCTTTTTCGTCTTTTAATTTTTCGGCAAGTATTTTGAATTCATTCCAATCAAACATATTCAATTCCGATGTTTAATTTACAACCAGCTTTGTGTAAGTTTTTCAGCCACCAATCTCTGTCGAATCTGTTCATAACTGAACGTGCCTCTTTTGCTGGTAATTCTGTCAGAACTAAAATCCATATCTCGGAAGAATTAGGGAAATCCGGCTCGTAAAGAACTTGTATTGTTAATCTTTGATTACTGCCGAAGTATTGATAAATTTTGCTCGGAATTTCTTCAAGTAGTAAAATCAGGAAACGATTTCTTGAAAGGAAATTTTTAACTTCTTCAAAATTAGAGATTTCATATTTTAAAGGTAAAGCATCTATTTCTTCAGTTGTTGTTTTTGTTTGACCTTTGGCAATCTGTTCAGGTGTGAGGGATTGATTTGTTGCAAGTTCGGAAATTGAATCTAAGTAATAGTCTGAATCTCTATATTCCTGCACTTTTTGTTGTGATGGAATCACCGCTTCAAAATCGTTTTTCTTGCTTGCTTGATTATAATTCCTCTTTTTCGGAACAAAAGAGGGAAACTGATTATTTATTACTAATTGTTGCATTATGCTTTTCCTCCTCAATAATCGGATTTAATTCTAGTAAAGAAAAAATTGTTTGATAATGCTCACCAAGTTTTTGAAAAAACTCTATGGGTTCTTTATTTTCGCCATCTTTCGCAGAATTCTTGCTTTGATAGTTGATTTCTAAAAACAAGCCATTTTTAACGGCAAGAGATTCGGCAATTGTTACTTTAGTTGGATATTGTTTTGTTATCTCGTCAACATTCAAAGAAAAAACCGTTGCTTCTGGCGTAATATCTGAGTTATTAAGTTTTATCGAAATTTTTTCAGAAATATACTCGGAAGCAATCTTATCCACAAGTTTTGTATGAAGGCTTATTTTAACGAATCCATTTCCGTCTCTGAAGTCTGAATCAATTTTTTCTAAACTTTGAAAAGTTAAATTCAAGATTTGTAGGATTTGTTCAACTTCTTCGTCCTCTACATTTATAGCTTCAATATCAACTCCGCTGTAGGCGATTCGCAAATTAATTCGCGGTTTTAGTAAATTGATTGTGATTGCCACATCGTCCAAGTTTGAACTTAGCGATTCAATGTTTATAGAGCGAGCGGTTATTTCAAACGGTCGAAGTCCTTTGACCAATACACCAAAGGCTTCGCTGCCTGGAGCGGGCAGTTGCGAAGCCATAGATGAAAATTTCCAACCAACACTCAAATTTGCAAATTCAATTTCACAGTTATACATAATCTCTTACTCGATTATAAATTACCACGCTTTGCCTGTTCCTCTTCAATCGAAACGAACAGAGCCTTAAAGTTTCCTTTGCCGAAACCTTTACAGCCTTTTCTCTGCAAAATCTCAAAGAAGACGGTCGGGCGATCTTCGACGGGTTTGGTGAAGATCTGTAACAGATAACCTTCTTCGTCGCAGTCAACCAGAATTCCCAAGCGTTTCAAATCTGCGATGTTCTCGTCAATTTCGCCGACGCGCTCCGGGATTTCGGCGTAGTAAGAATCGGGAACGCGCAGAAATTCGATGCCGTTCGCCTGTAATTTTTCAACCGTCGAAACGATGTCTTTGCACAGCAGCGCGATGTGCTGAACGCCCGGCGTTTTGTAGTAATCGAGGTATTCTTCGATCTGGCTTTTCTTTTTGCCTTCCGCCGGTTCGTTGATCGGCATTTTGATATTGTGTCCGCCGTCCGACATCACGATTGACATCAGGGCGGAGTATTCAGTCGAAATGTCTTCGTCGTCAAACGTGATGTAGCGATAAAACCCCAAAACATCGCGGTAAAAATCGCACCAGTGATTCATCTTGCCGAGTTCGACGTTGCCGACCATATGGTCAACCAGAACCACGCCGACATCTTCGCCTTTGACATCCGTTGCCTGAAATCCGGGCAGAAAAGTGCCGTCGTAATTGTGTCCGTTGCCGTTGTTGTAGGAAATAAACGAGTGAATAGTGTCGCCGTAAGTGTGAATCGCGGCGCGGCGAACCGTGCCGTTTTCGTCCGTCATATCGTGCGGCTCAATCGCCGATTGTGCGCCGCGCCTGATCGCTTCGGTGTAAGCGTGATCGGCATCTTCGACCTGAAACGCGATGTCGTAAACGCCGTCGCCGTGCGTTTTGATATGCTCGCTCCCGAAATGATCCGGCGAAAGCGGTGTCGTGAAAACGAGATTAACGCGATTCTGCCGCATCAGATACGAAGTCGTCTCGCGGTTGCCCGTCTCCAATCCGGTGTAGCCCGCCCGTGTGAACCCGAACGCTTTCCGATAATAAAACTCGGCTTGTTTGGCGTTGCCGACAAAGAATTCGAGATGATGTATTTTTTTCAGACCTAATGGATTTTTTTCTTCTGTCATAATTGCCTCTCTGTAAAAAACTAAAAATTTTCCTGATTCGGACTGATATAAATTTCGCTTGCGTAATCGTCCAAACCGAATTTGATTAATTGCAGCCAGCCTTGTCTGCCGAGAAGATTTCGATTGAGCGAATAATCTTGTGCGAAATAGACAAACGAATCGAACTTCAACCCAAGCGTTTCGAGTTCGACATAATGCCCAAATGCTTTCAAACCGCCCGACAACGTAATGAGTTTCTTCTCAAAACCCGTTTCGATTTCGAGGTCTAATAATTCGCCTAATTCACGGGCAAACAGACAAAATTCCGAGCCGGTATCAATTTTCGCATCGCAAATCGTTGAAGAACCTCCGCTGTGCAAAGTCGTTTTCAGCGTGATACCGATGTCGAGCGATTTGTAAATATACTTAACGACGAAGTTTAATTGATGATTCATCACCAAACGCCTCCGACGTATGGCGGCGTATCGAGCGGTTCGATATAGCGCAAAAGCGCATCCGGGAAACCGGCTTCACGCGCTTTTGTCGCTACTTCTTTAAAGCCGTCGCCGCACGCAATCAGCCGGTTGCCGTGTGTTGCTATATATTTCCCCCGATAATTTTCGCTGTTTTCCCGGAGCCATTCATCATCACCTGAAAAATCGCGCGTTTCCGCTTTGCCGATATAGCGCGGCGTAAAACCTTCGGGCATATAATTTTTGCGTTTATCTTCTTTCGCGCCGAATCTTTCTTCGATCACATTTTTCGCCAAATCGCTTTTGCTCACACCGCTGCGTTTCGCTTCGGCTTCCAACCTGTATTCGATTTCGGGCGCGATTTCAATTGTTAAAGTCATTTCGTTTTTATAAGATTTTTATTTTGTCGGTTGCCAAATCACTTTGCCTGTTTTGTCTATGTAACCACTACCAGCATCATAAAGCGTTAGACTGTCGGAAACTTGCGATAATCCGTTCTCAAAATCTCTGGCAAATGGAAATTGACTTTTTAGAACGACGCTTCCTTTTTTATCAAGCCAGCCAAAACCGCCTTCTTCGAGAATTACACTCGCCAATCCGTCAGAAAAATCGCTAGAACCGCTAAATTGAGGTTGGATAACAATCTTTCCGGTTTTATCAACAAATCCGTGTCTGTAATCTCCAAACGGCTCATATCTTGCCAAGCCTTCGGAAAATGAATGCGCTTCTCCGGCTTTTATCTTAAAAACGATTTTCCCGGTTTTATCAAGGTATGCGTAATCGGTATCAGCAATCGTCGTTGTGATAATCTGCATTCCGAAACTCGGCTTACGAACCGCGCCGCCGATTTTTACGACCGCCAAACCTTCGGAGAAACTTTCCGCTTTCGTGAATTGTGGTTTAATGACAAATTTTCCCATTTTGTCTATGAAACCGTATTTTCCTTTGACGAAAACCAGTGCTAAACCTTCCGAAAACTCGCTTGCCCAATCAAATTTTGGCGCGATGGCAAACTTTCCACTTTTATCAATAAAGCCGAATTTACCTTCTTTCGTTTTGGCAAACGCCAAGCCTTCGGAGAAATTTCCCGCTAGTTTGTAAATCGGTTCAGTGATAAATTTACCGCTTTTATCAATAAAGCCGATGTTGTAATTAAAAGAATGACTTGACTGCGACGAATAAGAATTAAGCGTTATGTTTCCAACTTTAACTGAACTGAAAGTTTTTTGCGGATCGAACCCAACCCAAACGAAACCTTCTGAAAAATTACCGCCAATATCAAATCTCGGTTCAATCACAATTTTTCCGGTTTCATCAATATAACCCGTATTAAATTCTCCGCTCGTGTAAATTCTTGCCAATCCGTCCGAAAACTCATAAACGCCTTGGAACTGCGGTTCAATAACAATCTTACCGGTTTTGTCTATGAAACCGTATTGATTATTTACTTTGATTTCAAATAACTTGACCGACTCATTTTGAGCCGCGACAAAAGACGCTGAAGACAAAACCGTCAGACAAATCAGAAGCGAAATTGAACGCGAAAGGTAGAACATAAATTTTTATCTCAAAGCCAATTCCGGCACATTGGCGTTTTCGTAATTTTCGATTAACGCTGACAAAACATCCATCAGCGAAGCTAACGAATGCGTCTCGTCTTCGCCGACTTCATCAATGAGATTATCGAGCATCGCCACCAGACGTTTGTATTCCGTTTCGTTATGCGGCACAAAAACCGTGTCGGACAAATTTTTCCAGGAGTTCACATCAATTGTCTGCATACTTTATTCTCTCCACTTTCCTTCGTCGTATTCTTTGTGCGTCAAAACAGCGCGAATGTAAATCTTTTTTCGATTGTAATGTATCGCCGTAACCAAACGAACTTTGTTGCCGCCGATGTTGAAAACCGTTAATTTGCTGACTTTATCCGCGCTCGGAAATACTTCTCTGACTTCGGCAATCGAATCGAAATCGTTCTGCTTCATCATCCGAAACCAATCAGCCAAAGCGTTATTTACTTCGGGAAACTTTTCCGCAAATTCGTTCAAACGCTTTCGAGTTATGATGTGCATATCAAATTAAAATTGAAGCAAAAATAACGTTGGACAAATCAAAAGCGAAATTGAACGCAAAAGATAAAACATAAATTTTCTAAAAACTCTTTCTGATTCGCACTGAATTTTCCGAAACGACCGTAAAAGCGTTTTCGAGTTCGGGTTGGTGTTCACAAATAGTTAAAATTGCTTTGTCAATTTTCTCCGCCAAACTCAGATCGCTCAAACGCAAAAGAACTACGCCGTGAGATTTCAAGTTAAACCAAAAAACCAATTCACCGAAAACAATGTCATAAGTCAGAATAACCGCTTTCTCATCAACGGCGATTTGTAAAATTTCGTCGTCCGCCGAACCAATATAACTTTCCCGAACGGACAAAACATCAAAATTCGCTTCCCGCAATGCCTCGACAAATTCGCGTTCGATATTTTCATCCGCCAGGACTTTCATACGGTCGCCATAGGATAAACCGTTTCCAAACTCAATGATTGGCGGGCGTAATCAACACACGCCAAAACCTGCTCGCGCGTCAGATGCGGATACGAAGACAAAATCGCGTCAACCGTTTCGCCATCAGCAATTTTGCCTAAAATCAATTCAACGGTGATGCGCGTTCCTTTAATTACGGGTTTGCCGAACATAATTTTCGGGTTCGATTCGATTAAATTTTCCATAACTCCAAAATACTACTTTCCGCCGAAACTTTCGATATACCGGCGCGTCGTGTCCTTCAGAAATTGATATGACGGAATGACATATAAAATCGGCTGCATATCGGAGTATGAATAATCGGTTTTGATAACGCGCTCCAAATCAAACGGGCGGCGTTCGACGTTATCGGTAAAGGCGTTTTCCAATTCGCCGAACGATGATAAAAGTCCCGCGCCGAACGCTTTATTTGCGCCGTTTTCTTCGATCAAACCGTATTCGACGGTGAACCAGTAAAGTCGTCCTAGTTCTTCGAGTTGGTCGTCCGATGCGATGCGCGCGCCGTGTCCGATGAATTGGGAAAAATCGGCGAAATCCTTGTTGGTGAAATTCGGAATATGCCCGATGGCTTCGTGAACGATGTCGGGTTCGGGCGTGTATTCGGGGCGCGAAGTGTGGCGAATATATTGGGTGCAGAGCATCGTGCGATACGACAGCCAACTGAGAAAAGCGCGGGTTTCAACCAAGCCTTCAATCGGCGCGAGCCGCCAATTTGAAAGTTCTTTGAGCCGTTTATTCATCTCCGACAACTGCGGAATGCACGTCGTCGTGATGCCGAGTTTCCGTTTCGCGTCGAGGTAAAACTCGCTCGCCCGTTTCGCCTGAATCTCTTCTAATTTCGTGGCGACGATGCGCCAGACTTCCTGTTCTTCGGCGGTATATTCGACATCGGTGATAACGTGCGTTTCGCGGAAGTTTTTCGCTAAACCGGCGATGCTGTCGCGGCGCGTTCGATATTCCGCGTCGCTCGCGCCCGGATGATCGAGTTCCAACTGATTGATATTCTCAAATTTTATATCCCGAAATTCGGGCAAATCTTCGTCTTTGACTTCGTAGTTTGTTAAGTTAAATACAGGTTTGGTCATCTCGGTCGGCATAATTTTTCACCTCTTTGAATTTTGATGTTTAGGTCGAGAAAAAAGTTATTTTCTCCAATCAATTTTAGTCGAACCGGGATTTTCGTGGAATAAGCAACTTTTGTTTATTCGGGTTATCTGCTTTATATTGTAAGTTAAGTTTGCCGCTTCGCTTGACAATGTAAAATGATTGACGAAATTGACTGGAAAATTCTCAAGGAATTACAGGAAAACGCCCGCACGAGTTACGCCGAACTCGGACGGCGCATCGGTTTGACCACGCCTGCCGTCATCGAAAGAGTTCGCAAACTCGAAGACGCGCAGATTATCACGGGTTATCGCGCCGAAATTGACGCGGCAAAAGTCGGGCTGCCGATTGCGGCGTTTATTCGGATGAGCATTTCCGGCGTTGATTATTCGCGCATCATCAGAGTCGCGGAGAAATCAAACGAGGTTTTGGAATGTCATCGCGGCACGGGCGGCGATTCGTTTATTCTGAAAGTCGCCGTTTCGGATGTCGAACATTTACAGAATCTAATTGATAAACTTACGCCATACGGCATTACGACGACTTCGATTGTGCTGTCGTCGCCGGTCAAACGCCGCGTCATCGAATCGAACAAAAGGGCTTAAAACCGGCTGATATAAACCTTTGAATCAAAGGTTTATATCAGCCGTGCGAGGTTGAATTTATGAAACAATGTCCGAATTGCAAAACCAACTACACCGATGATTCTTTGCAGTTTTGTTTGTCTGACGGAACGCCTCTGCTGCCGCTGTCGAACGACGAAAAAACCGTGCAGATGAGCTTCGGCGGCGATAAACCGTTGCGCGTCAACATTCCGTCCGATTCCGTGCCGACCGTGTTTGCGCCCGCGCCGGTTTTGAACAATCAGTCGGTTTCGCAGGATCAGCCGCCGAAAAAAGGTTTGGGATTGATCGTCGCCGGACTTTTCGGCGTTGCCCTGCTTTTAGTCGTCGCCTTGGTCGCCGCCTATCTTCTGCTTCGCCCGCAGGATAATCAGCCGAATGTTGCCGCCGCGTCGCCGACACCGACCGCCGTGCCGAAAATTTCCCCCGATGCTTCGTCAACTGCGCTGCCGAACGACGAAACGGCACGGCTCAGAGAAGAAATGGCAAATCTGAAAAAGCAGTTGGAAGCTCAAAAAAATCAAAAGCCGGATTCGCCGGTTCAGCCGATGCGACCTGCCGCGCCGCCGAGCAATCCCGGTAAAACGGCTTACGCCAACTCGCCGGGCGACGGTTTTCTGGCACTGCGGAGCGAACCGAATTCCGAATCGGGCTATCGCATCGCCAAAATCCCGCACGGCGCGGCATTGACCGTTTTCGATTGTCCGAAACCTTCCAACGTCGGGAAAATTTCCGGTCGCTGGTGTCGCGTCAATTACAACGGGGAATCCGGCTGGGCGTTCGACGGCTTTATCAACTTTTAACCGCTCTGCAAATTCTCTTCTTTCGCCAAACTGCCGCGCTCCGAATGAATCTCGCGGTTTGACCTTTAACCGGCTAACTTTTAACCTGTAATTTCGCTTTGAACGGCGCGGAAATCACGAAAGCAATGATCAAGAAAATGTTAAAGGACAAACTGCCGTTTGCCGTCAAACGGCAGGCGGGAAAATTGAGCGTCGCGGTTTTGCGAACGCTTTCGCGGACGACGCGCACGGTTTTCCAATTCTCCGCCAAAGTCCTCAAATACAGCCAGCGGCACGGTTTTGACCTCGAACGCGAACTGCCGCCCGCGCTCGCCAATCTGTCGAGAGCCTCGAAATCGTCTGCCGTTCTAAACCCGTTCGGCACGAGTGATTTTCTGCTTTTGACCGGGCAAAACGTCGCTCGGACGGAGCCGATTGAATCTTCGATTATCATCCCGGTTTTTAACAAAGCGGATTTTACTTTTCAATGCCTGCGCGCGCTTTTTCGTGAAATTGATTTGACGCGCAACGAAATTATCGTCGTGGACAACGCTTCGACCGACGAGACGGGACAAATGTTGGCGCGATTGGGAAACCGCGTTCGCGTCATTCGCCACTCCGAAAACAAAGGCTTTGTCGAAGCGTGTAATTCGGGCGCGAGCGCGGCGCACGGGAAATTCCTCGTTTTTCTCAATAACGATACGATTGTGCAACCCGATTGGCTGAGTTCGCTGGTTGAAACCATCGAGTCGGACGAAACCGTCGGCGCGGTCGGTTCGATGCTGATTTTTCCCGACGGCAAAATGCAGGAAGCGGGCGGCATCGTCTGGAACGACGGATCGGCGCATCTCTACGGCTACGGCGAACGCCCGGAAGACGCGCCGTTTAATTTCCGGCGCGAAGTTGATTATTGTTCGGGCGCATCTTTGTTCGTCAGCAAAAACCTGTTCGATTCGTTCGGCGGCTTCGATATGCGCTACGCTCCGGCGTATTACGAAGACACGGATTTATGTATGAACGTCCGCGCCGCCAACCGCAAAGTCGTATTTCAGCCGCTTTCCAAAGTGATTCATTTTGAAGGCATCACCGCTGGGCGCGATTTGAATTCGGGTTTCAAGCGATACCAGGAAATCAACCACGAAAAGTTTTTCCACAAGTGGAAAAAGGTTTTGGAGAAAGATCATCTGCCGCCGGACAAAGCCCGTATCGAAGCGGCATCGAACCGCTCGCGTAAACCGCTGATGCTCGTCGCGTTCAATGAAATTCCCAAGTCGAACACCGACTCGGGCAACGTCCGAATGACGGCGATCTTAAAAACGCTGATTAAAGATTATCGCGTCGTGCTGACGTTTCTCCACCAACGCGCCAATGATGACGAATATGAACGGCAGATCGGCAATCTCGGCGTGGAAACCGTTTGGATCGTTGATTTTTACCGGAGATTCAAACGCGCCGATTTCGAGTTCGTGATGCTCTGTTTTCCGCACGTCGCTTATTATCTCCGCCCGACATTCAAGCGTTTGTTTCCCGCCGCCAAAATAATTTTCGACACGGTTGACGTTCATTTCGTCCGTTTTGAACGGGAATACGAATTGACCGGCGATGTCCGAATCGCCGGATATGCGGCGCGGCACAAAAAAATTGAGACTGCTCTGGCGAATGCCGCCGATCAGGTTTGGTGCGTCACCGAAACCGATAAAAAAAATTTGCAAGCCGTCGCGCCGAATGCGAAAATCGAAATCGTGCCGAACATTCACGCCCTCAACGGGCGCGGCGAACCGTTCGGCAGCCGGCAGGATTTGCTGTTTATCGGCAATTTCAATCACCGCCCGAACGCCGACGCGGTTTATTATTTTCTGAAGGAAATTTTCCCGCTCGTTCTGAAAAGAATGCCGGACGTGCGGTTTCGCATCGTCGGCAGCAACGCCGCGCCGGAGCTTTTCGAGCTTAATTCGGAAAACGTCCGTGTCGAAGGTTTCGTCCCGAACGTCACGCCGATTTTTGAGACGTGCCGCGTGTTCGTCGCGCCGCTGCGCTACGGCGCGGGAATGAAGGGGAAAATCGGGCAGGCGTTGTCGTTCGGGCTGCCGACGGTGACGACGAGCGTCGGAGCCGAAGGAATGAATTTGACGAACGAGCGAGAGGTTTTGATCGCCGACGCGCCCGAGGTGTTTGCCGACGAAATCTGCCGCGTTTATCAAAACGAAAATTTGTGGCAGCGGCTTTCCGATAACGGTTTCGATTTTATCAAAGGAAATTTCTCGCCGGAAATCGTGGAAAAACAAATTCAAAAGGCTTTGCGAAAAATCAGCTCAGCGAAACTTCAGCAATCGGCGGCGGGCGAATTTACCGTCTCGAATCAGAATAAAAATTGAGCGTCAACCAACCAACCGCCGCCGGAAATCCTCCGCGTCACGACGAAGTTACGAAGATCGAACCGGCGCGGTGGCGCGGTATTTTCGCGTGGCGCGAGTTTTGGAATCACCGTGAACTGCTTTATTTTTTGACCTGGCGCGATGTCAAAGTTCGATACAAACAAACGGCAATCGGTATTTTGTGGGCGATTTTGCAGCCGGTTTTGACGACCGCGATTTTCACGGTTATTTTCAGCCGTTTCGCCCGGCTCGACTCGATAAATTTCCCTTATCCGCTTTTTGCCTTGAGCGGTTTGCTCGTTTGGCTGTTCGTCAACAATTCCATTGCTTCGGCGAGCGGCAGTTTGATCAACAATACGAATCTGGTGACGAAAATTTATTTTCCGCGCTTGATCGTGCCGACGGCGGCGACACTCTCCGGCTTAATTGATCTGGTGCTGGGCTTTGTCCTGCTCGTCGGTTTGATGATTTATTACGGCGTAAATCCGACCTGGCGGATTTTGTTCGCGCCGCTTTTCGTCGCGCTGGCGATTGCGCTGACAATTGGTTTCGGGACGCTTTTCTCCGCGCTCAACGTGCGTTTCCGCGATGTAAAATTCGCGCTGCCTTTCTTCCTGCAAATCTGGATGTTCCTGTCGCCGATTTTCTACCCGTCGGAATCACTGCCGGAAAAATGGCGCGGACTCTTTGCACTGAATCCGCTGACCGGCATTTTGCAGGGTTTTCGCGCATCGCTTTTCGGCGGCGATTTCGATTGGTTCGCCATCGGCATCTCGATGATTTCGACTTTCGCTCTAGCCGTCGTTTCGTTTTTCGTGTTCAAGCGGATGGAAGACGATTTCGCGGATTTGATTTGATATTGACGCGAATCGGCAGTAAAAATTTTCTTGTTGCTAGAATGTTCTCTCGGCGTTCTCTGCGCCTCTGCGTGAAATTATTTTCTCACGCAGAGGCGCAGAGAACGCCGAGAGAAACAAAGTTGCTTTAGCGACTGATTCGCGCAACCGGTAAATCATAGGCTGCCGTCCCGCAAATAAAAATGACGAAAGTTGTCAAAGTAGAAAATTTATCGAAGATTTACCAGCTCGGCAGTGCCAAATACAATTCGCTGCGCGACGCGCTCGCCGGCTTTATTCGCCAGCCGTCGTTGAAAGCTGAAAAAAACAAATTGCTCGCGCTGCACGATGTCAGTTTTACGGTTGACGAAGGCGAAACGCTTGGCATTATCGGGAACAACGGCGCGGGCAAATCCACGCTTCTGAAAATTCTTTCGCGCATCACCAAACCGACTTCCGGGACGGCGGAACTGCGCGGGCGCGTCGGCTCGCTTCTGGAAGTCGGGACGGGTTTTCACAACGAGCTTTCGGGGCGCGAAAACATTTTTCTGAACGGCGCGATTTTGGGAATGAGCCGCGTCGAAATCGAAAAAAAGTTCGACGAAATCGTTGCTTTCGCCGAAATCGAAAAGTTCCTCGACACGCCCGTTAAATACTATTCGAGCGGAATGTATATGCGTCTCGCTTTTTCGATTGCCGCGCATCTTCAGCCGGAAATCCTGATTCTCGACGAAGTTCTGGCGGTCGGCGACGTAGATTTTCAGCATAAATGCCTGGACAAAATGCAGGCGATTATGCGCGAAGGGCGGACGATTCTTTTCGTCTCGCACAATATGTCGGCGATTACACGGCTCTGCTCGCGCGCCGTCGTTCTGAAAAAGGGGGAAATCGTTTTGGAAGGCACGGCGCAGACGGTCGTCAACCAGTATCTGGGCGCGGATTGGGGTATCTCCGCCGAAAAAGTTTGGGAAAACGAAAAGGAAGCTCCGCAGAATGAAATCGCCCGTTTGAAAAGCGTCCGCGTCGTTGACGAAAACGGAAACACGACGCGAAGTTTCGATATTACCAAACGTATCGGTTTACAGGCGACTTACGAAGTTCTGCAAGCCGGACAAATTCTGATTTTGGCTTTTCACCTTTACGGACAAGACCGGCAGTATCTGTTCGGTTTGCAGGATGTGATGAGCGATTGGCGGCGGCGGACGCGCGAAACCGGCGTTTACGTCAGCACGGTTTGGATGCCGGAAAATTTTTTCAACGAAGGCGGTTTGGTCGCGGACGTGGCGATTAGTTCGCATTTTCCGGCGACGCGCGTTCACATTCACGAGCGCGAAGTTCTCGGTTTTGAGGTGGTTGACAATTTAATCGGCGAGACGACGCGCGGCGATTATCAAGGCACGCTGCAAGGTTTTATCCGTCCCGATTTTGAATGGCAGACCGAATTTAACGCGCCTTAAAACTCAATTTTTTCGCAGGTAAAAACACGCTTGATCGCCGTCTTGTTTGTGGTTGAGGGCGGCGGCTCGACTTTCCCATTCGGCAAATTGCGCGGGCGGAAAAATGCTGTTATTGATGTCGCCGTTAAAAGCGGTTTTGTCCGACAGCGGAATGTCTTTCAGGTATAATTCGCTGCCCAGAAACTGAAAGGCGGTCGAATCGTAAACGACTTTTTCAACCGTAAAACCGGCTGTTTCCGCCAGACGGCGAAAGGAGTGTTCGGTAAAAAGGAAAATATGGCGCGGCGCGTCGAGCTGCACCCAGTTTGCGCCGTAATGCCGCCAGGCGTGGGCGACTACCGGGATCCGAATGACGGCGAACTTTCCGCGCCGGAGCAGGCGGTGAAATTCGCGCAAAACAACTTTCGGATCGGTCAAATGTTCAATCGAATGATGCGCGGTGATCAGATCGAACGCCGGTTCGATGTCCGGCAAATTACGTTTAAGAACGCGGACGTTTTCGGAATAAATAAGGTCTTTTTCGATAAAAGCGTCAACGCCGGTTAAGTCCTGAAAACCGAACCAGCGTAAATCAAGCAGAAACAAACCGTTGCCGCTGCCGAAATCCAAAATTCTCGAACGAGTCGTAATATGAAGATTGACCGGCTCGAACAGCCTCGGAAATAAGCCTCGCGTCCAGTCGCGGCGGTTCGAGAAAATTTTTCCGAACGCCCGGCGGCTGCCGAAATAATCGGCGACTAGTTTTCTGACGATTCGTGATTTAAGCTGTTCCGGGCGCATTTCCGAAAGTCGTCCGAAAGAATAATAATCCGGCGGATAAAAGCGCGAAAGCTCCGGTATTTCAACGATTTGTAGTGTGCCGCAGGCGGCGCATTCCAGATAATCAAATTCGTCGCGCCAGCCGAACATCATTTCCCGCGCTCGAAAAATTTTGTTGCCGTTTTTGTTTTGGCAAACGTCGCAGTTTTTCACAGTTAGATAATAATTGCACAAATTCAGGTGCGATGAAAACCGTGTGCCGGAGAGTTTGATGACGAAATCCGAACTTCGCAAAATTTATTTCGACAAACAAAAGTCTCTCTCCGGCGTTGCAAGAACCGGGCGAAGTTCACGCATCGCCGGCAACTTTTTCGAGCGTCTCGATTTGGAAAACATCCGATTTTTGCACGTTTTTTTACCAATCGAAAAACACGGAGAGATTGAAACCGCCTTCATTTTTCAACGTCTCTGGAAGGATTTTCCCGAAATTACAGTCGTTGTTCCGCGTATTAACTTTATGACGATGACGCTGGAAAATCTGCGATTTACGCCGGAGACGAAACTCGTCAAAAACAGATGGCATATTTCCGAGCCGCCGGGCGGCGAATTTATCGAAACCGAAACAATTGACGCGGTTTTAGTTCCGCTTTTGTGTTTCGATGCGAACGGTTTTCGCGTCGGTTACGGCAAGGGTTTTTACGATAGATTTTTAAGCGAATGCCGGAAGGATTGTTTGAAAATCGGTTTGTCGTATTTCGCGGCGACGGAGATTTCGGACGCGCAAAGTTTCGATGTGCGGCTAAATTTTTGTGTCACGCCGGAGGCGATTATAAATTGTCAATCGTGAACGAAGCCCGTTTCTCGTTCACGATTGACGATTTCAGTCTCAAACTCGCGGCTGGTTTTTCAAAAGGTCGCGGATTTCCGCCAGTAAAACTTCCTGACCGGTCGGCGGAGTGGCGGCGGCGGCAAATTTATTGAACAAACTAACCGCGTAACGCGCCAGAAAAAACATAACGACCGCCACGATCAAAAACGTAATGACATCGTTGAGAAACTGCCCATACATTATCAGCGGGTCTTTTTCCGTCAAGGCTTTGGCGAACTCCGCCGAACTCAAAAACGACTTTGTTTTCAGGTCGTAAGCCTGCGCTTTGAAATCAATCCCGCCGGTGATAAAACCGACGACCGGCATAACAATTCCGTCGGTAAAGGTTTTGACAATCGCGCTGAAAGCTGCGCCCATAATAACGGCGATCGCCAAATCCAGAATGTTCCCGCGAGCGATAAACGCTTTGAAGTCGTTCAACATATATTTGTCATTCTCCTTGATTTTTTAAAGTGATAATGGAAAAAGGTTGTAAAATACGAAGAACTCGAAACTTCACAGCCTTTCAAACGAATTGCTAAAACTTAAATTCAAAGAGACTCTACCACAATTTACGCCGGGAGCAAGCCTTTTATTTCCCTGACGATTTTTTGAATTTCTTCGTGGTCTTCGAGCGCGAACATAAAAAAGTCGTAGCTCGTCTTGAAACAAACTACGCCGTTGCCGAAAAACCACACGCCTTCGAGCAGCGGACTGCCGTTCAAAAGCCAGCTAATCGGTGCGCCGGTAACGGTTTTCGGATTAAAAATGTTCGTCATCAGCACCGCGCCGGACGCGAACGAAAATGCGCCCAAAAGCGGTGCGCCGATGTATTTGGCGATCTCGCGCTCGAACTGCAAACGCTCGCGTTCGACGGCGGACAATTCGCCTTTTTCGACTAATTCGTCCTGCGTTTTGAGGTGTTTGTGAAACTGTTCGCCCGCCTTCTCGACCGACCACGCGGGCAGTGCCGAATTAAATAACCAATGCGAACTGATGCCGGTGAAAACCACGCCCAAACCCGCGCCGACCGCCATCGAAACGCCGGTCGTCGCGGCTTGCAGCGGATTTTCCGCCACCCATTCCGAAGCGTTCTGCACGGTTTTGATCGCCGAATCAATCGTCCGCGTCCAGCTCGCGCCGAAATTAAACGCTTTGGAAATCCGGCTGGCGGTCGTGTCGAAAGAACCTTTTGCGTCCTCGTAAACTTCGCCGGCTCGGTCGGCGGCGACGTTGAAAATTGCGCCCGCCTGTCTGCCGACTTGCTTGATAACTTTTTCGGCTTCGACGGCGGAGGCGGCGACCACCTCGGCGGCTTTCCCACTCGCATCTTCCGCCGCGCTGCGAAGCGGCTCGCTCGCCGACCAAGCCTTTTTCGCCGATTCTTCAGCGGTTTTCACCGTGCCTTCGGCGACCTTGAAGGCTTGTTTGCCGACTTCGGATTTTTCGGCTTCCGCCTTCATTTTCTGCGCTCCGTCGCGCAGAGTTTCCGCGCCCTTCCTCGCCGCGTCCGCCGCAATTTTAACGCTTTCTTCAAACTTTCCCTTCAAATCGTGTTCTTTGTCAAAATCGTCAAAGCGTTCTTTTGCTTCGTGCTGCCATTTCTCAAATCGTTCTTTATAATCCGCCATCGTTTTTCTCCGCTCTGAAAATTCACGTTTCCGCCGAATGATTTATTCGCATTCGATGCGAAAGCCTCTTTCAACTTTGTCTGATTTTACTACAGTCGGAACCGGAAGCGGTAGCGAAGGGTGGTTCAGCACATCATCCGGTCGCTGTCGCTTCCGGTTCCGACTGACTAAATTCGGTTGACACTTGATAATTACCACCAGCCTGAGCTAGTGGTTGAGTGAATAAAAAGCAAGCGGCTTTAGCCGAACTCGAATAAATAGCAATTTTCCTTTTTGCCGGTTAAGCGGAAGCCAGGCGAAAATTTTCCAAAACAGATTCGGCTGAAGCCGCTCATTTGTTGATTTGTCCACGAGGTTCGGTTGACATTTGATATAAACTATCAAAATGTCGCTTGTTAAATTTAATAATCAACTGATTATTACAAGTTTCAGATTCCAGATTACAAACCGCCGAAGTCCAAAATCTGCAATCATAAATCTGCAATCCGAGATCAGAAACCGAAAACATAAGAATGCCGAACGCCGCCCCGAATTACATCAAAGATGCGCCCGCGCCCGAATTCGTCGAGGTCGCGCTGCCCTTGCCGCTGCGCCGGACTTTTACTTACAGTTTGCCCGTCGGTTTGCGGGAGAACGTCAAACTCGGTGCGCGGCTGCTCGTTCCCTTCGGCAAACGGCAGTTGACGGGTTACGCCGTCGCCCTGCATTTCAAACTCAATCCCGAACTCGGAATCGAACCGGAAACGATTAAAGACGCGCTCGAATTACTCGATGCCGAACCGCTTTTGACCGAGGAAATTCTGCGTTTAACGCAGTGGTCGGCGGATTATTACGCGGCTTCGTGGGGCGAAATGCTGAAAGCGTCGTTGCCCGCCGGCATCAACGCCAGCGTCGAGCAGATTTACGCGATCACGGCACGCGGGCGCGACGAGCTTTTGAAAATCGAGTCGGCGAAAACTCTGAAAACCCAGATTCTGCGTTTTCTCGCCGAACACGGCGAGACGGCGAGCCGCGAATTAACCGTGCGCTTCGGCGAATCGGCGGCGAAACGCGCTCTTCGTGAGTTGACCAAAGCAGGCTGGGCGAGCGTTTTTCACCGCACGCTGACCTCGCAGGTCAAGCCGAAACGCCGCAAAGCCGTCCGATTATCCGCGCCGGAATTTCATCAAGCCAATCAAAAGCCGTTCACCGAAGCGCAGTCGAAAATCATCGAAACACTTGTGCAGTCCGACGGCGAGATGCTGTTTACGGAGCTAATCGAAGCGACGGAAACAAGCGCGTCAGCGATCAATACTTTGGAAAAGCGCGGCGTTTTGGAAACTTTCGTGCAGGAAGTCCGCCGCGATCCGCTCGCCAAAGTCGCTCTGCCCGCGCTGCTCAATTTGACTTTGACCGCCGCGCAAACCGCGATGCTGGCGGAAATAAACGCGGCGTTGGACACGGCAAAATATCAAGCTTTTTTACTGCACGGTGTCACCGGCAGCGGCAAAACCGAAATTTATATCCGGGCGATGCAAACGGCGTTGGACAAAGGAAAATCTTCCCTGATGCTCGTGCCGGAAATCGCGCTCACGCCGGTTTTTTCGCGCCGACTGCGCGCCGTCTTCGGCGATTCGGTGGCGATTCTGCACTCGAATCTCTCGACCGGCGAACGCTTCGACGAATGGCGCAGAATCAAAAGCGGCGCGGCGCAGATCGTCATCGGAACGCGCTCGGCGGTGTTTGCGCCTTTGCAGAATGTTGGTTTAATCGTCGTTGACGAAGAACACGATTCGTCCTATCGCCAGCACGAATCGCCGTTTTATCACGGGCGCGACGCGGCAATCGTCCGCGCCAATTACGCGAACGCCGTCGTCGTTCTCGGTTCGGCAACGCCCGCGCTCGAATCTTTTCACAACGCGCACAACGGCAAATATCACTATCTAACTTTACCGAATCGCATCGGCAATCGCCCTTTGGCGACGGCGGAATTAGTTGATATGCGCGAGGTTTTCAAGGTTGACGGCAAAGATACGATTTTTTCGCCCGCTCTGCTCGAAGCCATCGAAACGACGCATTCCAAAGGCGAGCAGTCAATTATTTTATTAAATCGGCGCGGCTTTTCACAGTTCGTTCTGTGTCGTTCGTGCGGCGAGACGATTCGCTGCAACAACTGCGACATCACTTTGACTTTTCACCGGCGCGAAGGCAAATTAGTTTGCCATTACTGCAATCACCGCGAAAAAACGCCGCGCCAATGTCCTTCGTGCGAAGGCAAATTTTTGTATTTTATGGGCGAAGGAACCGAGCAGATCGAGGATATTCTGAAGCGCAAATTTTCAGCATTGAGAATTGCGAGAATTGACCGCGACACGACCGGGCGGCGCAAAGTGTTCGAGGAAACTTTGATGTCTTTCAGTCGCGGCGAAATTGATATGCTCGTCGGAACGCAGATGCTCGCCAAAGGACACGATTTTCCGAACGTCACTTTAGTCGGCGTGATTTCGGTTGACGCGGGACTGGCACTGCCGGATTTTCGCGCCGCCGAACGAACTTTTCAACTTTTAACCCAAGTCGCCGGTCGCGCCGGTCGCGGGCGTTTGGCGGGACGAGTTTTAATTCAAACTTTTTACCCGGAACACTACGCTTTGAAACACGCCCGAACGCAGAATTACGACAATTTTTACGCCGAAGAAATCCGCTTTCGCCAAAAGCTGAATTATCCGCCGTTCGTCGCGCTAGCTTCGATTTTAGTCAAACACGCCAACTACAATTACGCCTTCGACAACGCGCAGATTTTGCGCGACTGTCTCCAGAGAACGAACGCCGAAAAGAACTGCATAATTCTCGGTCCCGCGCCCGCGCCGCTCGCCCGGTTGAAAAACGAACACCGTTTGCAGATTTTGGTGAAAGCGCGAAACCGCACGAAACTGCGCGAAACGCTTGATTTCGCGCTTCACGAGGCGGAGGAAAATTTTTGCGATTTGAAGATTGTCAACGTCGAGATTGATCCGGTGAATCTGCTGTAAGTTTTATTCAATGGTTCGGACAGTTTTTGACAAACAAAGCAACAATCTCTTTAAGTTAATGGTTACGAATCAAAAAACCTTCAGCGGTTGCTTTGTTTATCAATCAAATTTTAGAGCAGATTGCTAATCAGTGCATGGCAGACTTCAGTCTGCCGCCTCGCTCAGACCCGACTCTCGACGGCGGTGGCAGACTTTAGTCTGCCATACATTCAATCCGAACTTGCTCTACTCTCGATTGATATTCTCAGCTTTCTATTCTCCTCGCCGCATCATCGGTCACGATGCACAATCCCGAAACCTTTTGAGCGCGAAGTTCGCGCAGTTTCCCTTCGGCTTGCTCGTAGGTAAGATGGCTCGCCTC
>JAYVKL010000235.1:0-3638 GCA_043768465.1 Pyrinomonadaceae bacterium | reverse complement strand
CGAGAGTCGGAGATGATTTTTACTCTCGACTCTCGACTCTCGACTCTCGACTCATTAGCCGCCCATCATCATCGTATTGTCCCATTTGACGCGCTTGAGCAGTTCAAAATCCGAGAGCATTTTGCCGGTTCCCAAAACCACCGATGACAGCGGATCGTCGGAGATGACGACCGGCAAGCCGGTTTCGATCATCAGACGTTTATCGAGATTTTTCAGCAGTGCGCCGCCGCCGGTCAGCACGATGCCGCGTTCGACAATATCGGCGGAAAGTTCCGGCGGAGTGCGTTCGAGCGCGACGCGGACGGCGTTGATGATGATCGCCACCGCGTCCGACAGGGCTTCGCGGATTTCTTCGTCCGAAATCGAGATGGTTTTCGGAATTCCTTCGATTAGGTTGCGTCCGCGCACCTCCATCGAAAGCGGTTCTTCGAGCGGAAACGCGCTCCCCAGCGCGATTTTAATCGCTTCGGCGGTGCGTTCGCCGATTAAAAGATTATATTTCCGTTTGATAAATTGCGTGATCGCTTCGTCCATCTCGTTGCCGGCGACGCGGACGGCGCGGCTGTAAACGATTCCCGAAAGTGAAATAACCGCGATGTCCGTGGTGCCGCCGCCGATGTCCACGACCATATTTCCGTGCGGTTCGGTAATCGGCAGTCCCGCGCCGATTGCTGCCGCCATCGCTTCTTCGACCAGGTAAACTTCCGAAGCCTTCGCCCGATACGCCGAATCTTCGACGGCGCGGCGTTCGACCTGCGTAATCTCGCTTGGGATGCCGATGACGACGCGCGGGCGCACCCAGCTTTTGCCGTTGTGCGCTTTACGGATAAAATGCTGGAGCATTTTTTCCGTAACTTCAAAATTGGCGATCACGCCGTCCTTCATCGGGCGAATCGCCACGATGTTGCCGGGCGTTCTGCCGAGCATCTCCTTCGCGTCGCGCCCGACGGCTTCGACCCGATTGGTAATTTTGTTAATCGCCACAATTGACGGTTCGGAGACGACAATGCCGCGCCCTTTGGCGTAAACGAGCGTGTTCGCCGTGCCGAGGTCAATCGCCAAATCGCTCGAAAATAAACTGAATAAAGATTTAAAAGCCATTTTATTAAATTCCGTTTTTATTAAATAGATACAAAGTTCGGCGGGTTGGGAAAAATGCTCCCAAAGTTTTCTCAAAAGGGGAATCTGAGTTTTCGGCTTCCGGGAAGGCAACTCGCAACGCGCACTAAATAATTAGAATATACCGAATTTCAGCGAATTTGCTAATGTTAAAATGATTTTTTTGAAATTTCCCTGACGGACTCGAAAAAAAAGAAACAACCGGCAAAAGCCGCGCCTGAAACAACAATTTTAAGATAAAATAAGCCATCGCAAAAAATTACTCGAAAGCCCAAACTTCAGTTTGCTCCGACTTCGTTCAGAGTCCAAACCTCAGTTTGTCCCTTCCGCCAGCGAAGTGCGGCGGAAACACGCCGCGAGCGTGGACTCTGAACGAAAACGAGAAACACGCGGCAAAGGCGAACTTGTAACGCGCAATTATTTATCCTGCTAAAAACTTATGAACAATCTTCTGCAAACTTACCTATCCGATGTATGGCAAATTTACTCGACCGGCGCGGCGACCAAAGAAACTTCTTTTTACACGCCGCTCGCCAATCTTTTCAATCGCGTCGGCGATTCGCTCAAGCCGAGAATTAAATGCGTCGTCAATATCAAAAATCAGGGCGCGGGCATTCCCGACGGCGGTTTTTTCACTGCTTCGCAATTGAAGAAAGACGAGGAAAATCCGCTGGCGACACTGCCGCCCAAACGCGGCGTTTTAGAAGTCAAATCGGCGCGGGAAGACGTTGAGAAAATCGCGCAAAGCGGGCAAAGCGAAAAATACCTGCGAAAATACGGGCAGGTTCTGGTAACGAATCTGCGCGATTTTCTGCTGCTCGCTAAAGACGAAAACGGCGCGACGATTCGGCTCGAACGATTTACTTTGGCGGACAGCGAAAACGAGTTTCGGGAAATGCTACGGCTCGGTTTGGACGATTTTGCGGGCGAACGGGAAACGCGCTTTGCCGAATATTTGAAACGGGTTTTTCTACACGCCGCGCCGATTGCCGCGCCCGAAGAGGTCGCTTTTTTTCTCGCCTCCTACGCCCGCGATGCCAAAGCGCGAATCGAGGCGAACAAGGATTTTCCCGCGCTCGAAAATTTGAAAAACGCTTTGGCGGAAGCTCTCGGCATCCGGTTCACGGATGAAAAGGGCGAAAAGTTTTTTCGTTCGACGCTTGTCCAAACGCTTTTTTACGGCATTTTTTCGGCGTGGGTTCTGCATAGCCGCAAACATCAAAACAAGCAAAAATTCGATTGGCACACGGCGGCGTGGGAGCTGCGCGTGCCGATGATTCGCGCTCTTTTCGAGCAGATCGCCACGCCTTCCAAATTAAAACCGCTCGGCTTAACCGAAGTTTTAGATTGGGCGAGCGCGGTTTTGAATCGCGTTAACAAAGCCGAATTTTTCCGAAAGTTCGAGCAGGAACACGCCGTCCAGTATTTTTACGAGCCGTTTCTGCAAGCCTTCGACCCGGAACTTCGCAAGGAACTCGGCGTTTGGTATACGCCCGAAGAAATTGTCCGTTATATGGTCGAGCGCGTTGACCGAACTTTGCGCGAAGAGCTGCATATCGCCGACGGTTTGGCGAACGAAAATGTTTTCGTGCTTGATCCGTGCTGTGGAACGGGCGCGTATCTGGTCGAGGTTTTGCGGCGAATTGATAAAACTTTGAAACAGAAAGGCGCGGATGCTTTGAGCGGCGGCGATTTGAAACGCGCCGCCTGCGAACGCATTTTCGGGTTCGAGATTTTGCCCGCGCCGTTCGTCGTCGCGCATTTGCAGTTGGGTTTGATTTTGCAGAATCTCGGCTCGCCGCTCGACGACGACCGGGACGAGCGCGTCGGCGTTTATCTGACAAATGCTTTAACCGGCTGGAATCCGGCGAAGGAGCCGAAAACGCATTTGCTGTTTCCTGAAATGGAAGGAGAACGCGACCGCGCCGAAGCCGTCAAACGCGACAAACCGATTCTGGTTATTTTGGGCAATCCGCCGTATAACGCTTTCGCCGGAACTTCGCCCAAAGAAGAACAGGGTTTGGTTGACGTTTATAAAAAGAATCTGAACAAGCCCGAATCGGAAGGCGGCTGGGGAATTAAAAAGTTTAATCTCGACGAGCTTTACGTGAGATTTTTCCGTTTGGCGGAAAGGCGCATCGCCGGGAAACAGCCCGGTCAGGGAATCGTCTGTTTCGTCTCGAATTTTTCTTATTTGAGCGATCCGTCGTTCGTCGTGATGCGCGAAAGGCTGCTCGGCGAGTTCGACGAATTGTGGTTTGACAATTTGAACGGCGACAGCCGCGAAACCGGCAAAACCACGCCCGACGGCAAACCCGATCCGAGCATTTTTTCAACCGAATATAACAAAGCCGGAATCCGTGTCGGCACGGCAATCGGTCTGCTGGTTCGCAAGGCAGAGCGCGGCGAAAAAGCGCAAGTTCATTACCGCGAATTTTGGGGGAAAAACAAACGCGAACAACTCGAAATGTCGGAACCGCCTGCGTCAGCGGGCGGGTCAACCGTCTCAGAAAACCCGC